>PWGJ01000118.1 GCA_003554445.1 Candidatus Nealsoniibacteriota bacterium | reverse complement strand
GAAAAAAGAGTGGGAGAGTATAGATCGTTATACGGCCAGAAGGCAAGAAGAAGCTTCAATCAACTTAGCTTTAATTTTAGTCGGTTTGCCACTTTACTTGTATCACTGGAAGATAATAAAAGAAACGACTGCTTGATTTATATTTAATTTATTGTATAGTAGAAAAACAACAGGGAGGGAATAAAATTGAAAAGAAATGTTCTTTTTTTACTGATAATAATTTTTTTCTTGTGCGGAAGTTTGTCTTATGCTCAAAACATTGATGTCAGGCATGTTCAAGAGGTCTTGGAGAGAAGCGGCTATCGTCCGGGACCAATAGACGGAATAAAAGGAGAAAAGACAAGAGATATTCTTATAGCTTTCCAAAAATCTCATGGATTACCAAACAGAGATGGCAGACTGGACGAAGAAACCAAAATTGCTTTGCGAAACATAAGAAAGCCGGATGCTAAGAAAAGTTTTGAAGAGGTTCATATTGAGGTGGATATTGACAGACAGCTTTTGTATGTGGTAGATGACGGTGAAATCCAAAAGATACTGCATGTTTCTACCGGAAAAGCTGGAAAAACACCGACCGGAACTTTCAGAATATATGAAAAAGTTACGAAAGGGTGGGTTACGGCAATAGGTCGTGACGGACAACCTCAGGGAGAAATGTACAAACCTCTGAAGTTTTATGGTCCATTCTATATTCATGGATCAAGATTAATTCCCAGCCACCCGGATAGTTTAGGGTGTGTTAGAATTCATCCCAGACACATGAGCTTTTTACATCGGATAACCCAGGTAGGAACCAAGGTTGTTATCTATTAAAAGGGGGTGAAATTGATGAAAAGAAATGGAAATGTTCTTGAAAGAAGAAAAGAGAAAAGAGAGCTTCATAAAGATATAATTGAAACGATAATATATTTTGCCGCTAAAGAGCAAAAGCAAATCCCGGCAATTAAGGAGCTTTTGTTGTCCGAAATTATTTTGGGAGCCTGCGATTATCTATCAGTAAAAAAGGAGACGGACTATTGTGGAACCAAACGAAGTTGGGAGGAGATATTAAAAAGAGAATTTCCGGAAATTATTGAACAATCTGAAAATGAACTGCATCCGGAATTGAAAGAGTTATTGATTAACATTTCTCTTTTTCGGAAAGAACTGTTCGTTACAACTAAAAAATATGATGATATTTTCTATGATTTAACAGATTTACATTTGATGAAAAATGATTGTTTTCTTTTATCTTTGCCCGCTGAATTTTTTGAGAGAATAGAAAAAGAAGTAATAAGAGATATGGAACAAGCTATTGTGGATCAATGTAAAAAGATAGGAAAAAAAATGGTTAAGTATATAAGTAGAAATATCGAGAGGTATAAAAATAAATAATCCCCGAAAACGTTTCGGGGATTTTTTTTAATTTAATTATCCTGTATAATAAACAATATGAAATTCAATAATATCTTTAAATTTATAGGAAAGTTAATTATTATCTTCAGTGCGGCTGCTTTATTTTTTATTTTGGCTGTTTTAGTTTTTGGTGGGGATATATTTTTTCAAGAAGCTCCTTTTAATTTCTACAACACTCAATTCAGTGAAATTGAGCTGTCAGCTCCCGAATTGGGAGAGATTGATAACTTTGAGTTGGAATATTTTGATGAAAAAGAAAAAGATTTGTCGGATAAATTTCCAATATACAATCAAAAAAATGGATCCGACGCCAAAGAAGCGCCACTTGATCGAGAAGAGATTATAAAATTAACCAATAAAGAAAGAGAGGGTGTTAATTTAAATAAATTGGAGGAAAATTATTCTTTAAATTTAGTAGCTCAAAATAAGGCCGAGGATATCCTTGACAGGCAATATTTTGAACATGTTGCTCCTGATGGAGAGGATGTTAGTGATTTAGCTGAAGACATCGATTATTCTTTTATTATAATTGGTGAAAATTTAGCCAAAGGTCATTTTGAAGACAGTCGTGATCTGGTTGATGGTTGGATGAATAGTCCGGATCATAGAGATAATATTTTACGAGATGGTTATGAAGAAATCGGAGTTGGATTTGAAAAAGGAGCCTATTTTGGAGATGAGTTATGGGTTGCAGTTCAAGTTTTCGCCGCCCCTTCAACAGCTTGTCCGGAGCCTGACTCGAATCTTTTACAAAAGATTGAGGAAGCGGAAGAAGAATTACCGGAAATAAAAGAAAAAATAGAGGAGATAGAGGAGGAGATGGAAGATCTCTCCGGCTGGGAATACAATGATAAACTTAATGAAAGAAATGGATATATCCTTTACTACAACCGCCTAAAAAGAAAACTGGATCAAATGGTTGAAGATTACAACAGTCAGGTAAATGAAGCAAACGAATGCATGGAGAGATATTGAATATTAAGATGTTTTTATATATATTTTTTTGTGATATAATATATAAAAAATAAGGAGGAGGCTTAAATAAGTTCTTTTCGGGGAGGGAACCCCGTTTTTTTAATTAATTTTAAAACTATGACCACAATAAGCTCCTTTCTAATAATCGCATCAACAGTATTTTTAATTTTTCTATTTCTTCGCCATATTTTTAAAAAGGCATCCATAGAGTTTGTGACGTTGATGACTTTTTTCGTAATCGTAGCGCTGGGTCTCTCTTTGCTTAATTTGGAAGTTGAAATTTTGCCAACCGACTTGGTTTTCTTTTCAGTTTCAATACTAATCGTTTATCTATTTTTTTCAATTAATAAAAGAGGCGAGTCCGGAGAACTGAAAGAGGTTAAAAAGGTAGAAAAGCTGGCAGACAAGATTTACAAAAAAAGGAAAAGTATTTTTAAAAAAATTGACAAAAAATCAAATTTGGATGATTATTTTTACCTTAAGGTGGAGTATGAGAAAGGAAATGTCAAAAGCGAAAAATTTCAAAAAAGATACAAAAAGTTTTACAATATGTATGTTTTTGGTTTTACTGATGAGTTTTATGAAAAATATTTTGAATTTATGGATAGCGGTGTTACCGATTTAAAAAAAATATTGAAAAGCCTTTCAAAAATTAAGGACAAAAATGGTAAAAAATCAGTTCAACTAGCTTTTGCAAGCAAGCTCATACACACAATTGATAGTGAGATGCCACTATACAACTCAACAGTCAGCAATCTTTTTGATTTGAGTATTCCAAAAGGCGATATAGAAAAAAAGATTAATTCGTCGCTAAAAATATATGATGAGCTGAAAAGTTATCATGGATCTCTTGCCGGTAAGGATCAAATTAAAAGATCAATTATTGAATTCAGGAAAAGAAATGATTTTAAAGAAGGAGTTCTCTCTGACGCCAAGATTATCGATCTATTTATCAAGAGTATTTCTTAGAATTTTAGTTTTAGTACTTTACAAATAGCTAAAATTATTATATAAACAATAAATAAGAGAGGGGAGGGATAAAAAATGGAAGAGTTCATTAACAAAATGGTTGAAATTGGAGTGTCGAGACCGGATGCCGCAGCTGCAAGAGACCTTGCTGATGAACTCAGTCTTGTCCATCGGGTATCTTACAGAACAAGATGTAATATAAAATTTATCAACGACCAGAGCAGGAGAGTTTTAAAATTTGATTCCCGTACGGGAAGCTATAACATATTTTTAAGCGATTTATCAACAGAAGTATCCAGAGTTGAATTTCCCATTACGGGAATTTGTTGTCCTCCAAAAGTTGCTACAAGAAAAGAGAAGTTGCTTAGCATAACTTTTAACGAGATAAGACATAGAGCAACCAAGCAGAGCAGAATAAGGCTTTATAGCTCGGATCTGAAGATAGCAGACAAGCAGTTGAACAGAATCTTATCAATAATCTCATTTTTAAATGGTACCTTATGGGACCAAATGCTTCCTTTTGAAAAGAGAGATTTTGATGCAAAGTTTGTTAGTGCAGCCAGCTGCTACTATCACAGACTAAATTTTCCAATCGGAAAAATAACAAGATTTCTTTTTTCCGAACCTAAAGTGCGCCACAGTTAATATAGTGGCGCTTTTTTTCTGAATAAATAATGTTAAAATTAAAATATGAATTTAGAAAAAATTAAAAATCAAATCGAAGATTGTCCCGATTACAGAAAACAGCAGGTTAAAAAATCTTTGTTCAGTAGAGGAATAAAAGATTGGGATCAAGCAACAAGCTTACCCAAAAATCTAAGGAAAAAACTAAAACAAGAAATCCCTCTTAGTATAGAAGCGGATCTTTTTGAATCCGAAGACGGGAAGACGTCAAAAGCTTCGATTCAACTGAAAGACGGTTGTCGGATAGAAACGGTTTTGATGAAAATCGATGAAGAGAGAAATACGGTTTGTGTCTCCACACAAATAGGATGCAGTTTGGGTTGTGAGTTTTGTGCAACCGGGAAGATGGGTTTTAAAAGAAATTTAAAGACCGGAGAGATAATAAATCAAGTATATTATTTTTTAAGAAGGCTAAAACCCGATGAAAGAGTAGATAATGTGGTTTTTATGGGAATGGGAGAGCCGTTTTTAAATTATGATAATGTTATGGAGGCGATTAAGATACTTAACGATAAAAATAGTTTCAATATTGCGGCTCGCAATCTGTCGATATCCACTGCCGGAATTCCTTCGGGAATAAAAAAGATATCTCATGAGCCAATGCAAATAAATTTAGCTATATCTCTTCATGCAGCCGACAACGAAAAGCGTTCCACCATAATGCCGATAAACCGGAAATATTCTTTGGAAAATATTTTTGATGCTGTAGATTATTATATAGAGAAAACAAACCGAAAAATAATGTTTGAATACATTCCTTTTAAAGGCTTTAATGACACACAGAAGGATATTAATAATTTAACAACTCTTTTAAAGAATCGTTTACATTTTATTAACTTGATTCCTTATAATCCTACGGAAGGAAAGCTTGAAGGTGCCTCAATGAAAAATATAATAAAATTCAAAGATGAACTTCTTAAACGGGATTTAAATGCAGGTATACGGAAAAGTTACGGTCAAGACATAAAAGGTGCTTGCGGACAACTTGTAAATGAATAATTAAAACATAATGGAAATTGCGGATAAAGATATATTTCATCTGTATAAACCTCTGGGAATTTCTCCTTTGGACCTAATTAAAGGGTTAAAGACAAGGTGTGTAGAATTACGAGATAAAAAGATGACTTATGCCGGTAGGTTGGATCCTATGGCCAGAGGTGTTGTTCTTATAATTGCAGGAAAAGAGCTTGATAATTTTCATGAGCACCTTAAGTATGATAAGAGCTACAAAGCAAAGATATTATTTAGCTTTTCAACTGACAGCTATGACCTTTTAGGATTTCCAAAATATCAATTCAATAATTTAAAAAATCAGAAAATAAGAGATACCCTCAATTCATTCAAGGGATGTTTTGAATTTAAAATTCCACCGTTTTCAGGGTATAAGGTGAAAGGAAAACCTCTTTTTAAATGGGCACTGGATGGAAAACTTCACCAAATTGCAATTCCTCAAAAAAAAGTTCAAATCAAAAGTTTGTCGATTCAGAATATTGATGAAATTAATAAATTTAACTTAAAAAAGATTATAAATAAAAAGATATCAAGGGTTACCGGAGACTTCCGCCAAAAAGAAACAATTGAAAGATGGAACAATTTACTTTCGAATGTTGAAGAAGATAATTTTAAAGTAGTGGAATTAAAAATTTCTTGCAGTAGTGGAACCTATATAAGATCAATTGCTCATGAGGCAGGAAAAAAAATGAAGGCAAGCGCCCTCCTTTTTGATTTAACGAGAACGGAGGTTGGTAACTGGGCGATTGATGACTCGATTTCTATTTTTGACTTAAAAGATTAATATTTTACAATTAAAAAAAGCATAAAATCATAAAATCTATTAAAAATAATTTTCAATTAAACTGATTATTTAAAAACATGGAAAATTTAAAAGAGTTAACAAAATTTTTAAATCAATATCTTAAAGTTGATGAAGTAGAAGACAAAAGTTGGAACGGTTTGCAGGTAGAGGGTGCTAAAACAGTAGAAAAAATTGCATTTTGTGTTACTGCCGGAGGCGAGGTTTTTGAAGAGATGCTGGAGGAAGATCCCGACTTGATAATTGTTCATCACGGAATTTTTTGGAAAAAATCAAACCCTTCGATAAAGACTTGGATGAAAAAACGGATAAAACCTCTTCTTGAAACCGATACTTCATTATATGCTGTTCATCTACCATTGGATAAACACGAGGAAGTCGGAAATAACGCTCAAATATTGAAAAAGGTATCGATAAAACCAAAAGAGAGAATCGCCGATGATGTAGGCTGGGTAGGTGAAACCGATCAAAATTTATTTGAGATTGTTGAAAAGATCGAAGAAATTTTAGATAAAGATTGTAAATTATTAAATTTCGGACCGGAAGAAGTAAAAAAAGTAGGGGCTATAAGTGGTGCCGGGGGAGGTTATATTTATGAAGCTTTGGATAAAAATCTGGATTTACTCATAACCGGAGAAGAACGGGATATTGCCGAAGTTGCAAAGGATGGAAATATAAATGTTTTGTTTTTAGGCCATTATGCCAGCGAAACTCTGGGAATTATAGCTTTAAAGAAAAAAATTCAAAAAAAGTTTAATGTTGATACGATATTTTTGGATTTTCCAACCGCACTTTAAAAAAATGGAGGTGTAAAAAATGAGGAAAAGGAGGCGAATTATAGTCTTTTTAATTGAAGGCATTTGGCTTTTTATTAAAATTGTTTTGCCTCCGATTTTCACTCTTACGGGAATCGGCCTCTTCATATTCGGCTTTTTAAAAAATCAGTATCGTTTGTTTGATTTTATTGGGCTTTGTTTTGCAGCTTTTCTTTTGTTGGGATTTGGATTTTTAGCCATAATTTTAAGAAAAAAGACTAGAAATGTTTTTAATCTGTCACTCTGGTTTCTGGTGGTTTCTCTCTTTTTTGCAAGTTTAGCAACTTTTACCTATATTCAGAGACCGGATGAAAAATTTGCAATAATTACTGAAAATAAAAATTATGAGATAGTGGAAACCGATGCTGTAGAGTTAGTATTCAAGCCTTACGGATCTTCAGTTATAAGAGTATCTCCAATGATTATCGATTTCAACGTCAACGACAAAGATGTTTCTGCCAGAATTAAACAGGTTAATCAAGAAAAAGCCGAAAGGATAATATCCAAAAATATGGAGAAGGATTTAGTTGAGATAATCCGAAAAGAAATTTTTAAAAGAGGTCAAAATTTGGAAGAAGTGGGATATAAATTAAAACAATACCAAATAGAAGAGAGGTAACCCCTCTCTTTTTATTTTAAAAAGTTTTATTTTTAAGTTATAATTAGCCAATAAATTAGCAAATTGGCTATAATTTTAAAAATGCCGAACAAAAACTATCTAATATTGTCACTAGCAATTATACTACTCATCGGATCCTATGCGTTGTTTAGTGCGGGCTATGAATCGGAAGTCGATCGAAGTCCGAAAGAAACAGAGAAAGAAGTTGAAAGCTCGAATGGGAAAGTTGAAAGAGAAATAAAGGAAGAACAAAATGAGGTGGAAGATGAAAAGATAGATGAAAAAGAAGCTGAAAGAGACGAAAAGGAAGAAGAGCCGGAAGAAGAGCATGAAGAGACTGAGGAAGACTCTCCGGTTGAATCAACTGTTAGTTTGGTTGAATCTAATCCAAGAAATATTGTGGATTGCCACTATAAAGTAGAAAATGTTGCTTCTCCCAAAGGGGTTTCTTTCAGGCCGAATGAAGATGAGTTTTGGGCAACTTCACTGATGAATAAAAATTACGGATTAGCCGTTTTTAACAGCGACACAGGAGAACGATTAAGGGACATTCAATTGCCCGGGGGAGGAGGAGTTGAAATTATCTTCAATCAAGATGGGTCTAAAGCTTATGTTAGCCAAATGGAGACCGGGAGAGTTTTTGAGGTTGATGCAAACTCAAAAGAGATAACTAACACTTACGATACCGGCAGTTCTTGGACCAAGGTTTTGACTCTTAAGGATAATTTGATTTATGCATCCAATTGGAGTGGAAACGATATTTCAATAATAGATATAAACTCCGGATTACAAAGAAGAATACCGTCAACTACAACCCCGAGAGGGATTTATCTCGAAGATAATTTTCTCTATATAGCCGGTTTTGCTAATGGAGTTATTGAGAGAAAAAATCTGGAAACCGGGGAGGCTGAAGAGTTGATTTCTACCGGAGGAGCAATGCGAGATTTAGTCGGCACTGAAAAATATATTTATGCTTCCGACATGGCTAATGCGACTGTCTACAGAGTAAACAAAGATACGGGTGAGGTAGGAAAGTTCGTTGAAACAGAAAATAATCCAAATACATTAAGAGTAGCTGAGAGGGAAGAAGTATTGGTGGTGTCAAACAGAGGCATAAATCACGAATCCGGAAACTATAATATTCCCGGACCGGAATGGGGTTCCTTATTGTTTTTTAATCTTGAGAGCGGTGAGCTTCTGGATGTTGTAATAGGGGGAAACCAACCCACCGGTCTTGATATATCGGAAGAAAAGTCTCTGCTGGTTTATTCTAATTTTCTAGATAATAACCTGGTCGTCTGTGAATTTCCGGATAGTCAAAAATGGGAAGATTCACCCAGTGAGATGACCACGGATTACAAAGAAAAAATTAAAAAATAACTGATTCAAATTTAAAATGAATGTTTATTTTTCAGAAAAAATAGAGGAAATAGTGGAAAAAATTGACGATTCACAATTGACCGGAAATGTCGGAATCAAAGTTCATTTCGGAGAAAAGGGCAATGAAACTTATCTGGATCCGGAAATTGCTAAAGCGGTTTATGAAAAAGTCGTTTCCATGGGCTACGATGCAAGTTTAATTGAGTGTAATGTTTTGTACAAAGGATCGAGAACCAACAGAAAGGACCATATTAAAACGGCAAAAAGTCATGGATTTGATTTTGGACCGATTGACATATTGGATGGAGAAGACGGCAGTGATGACTTAACACTTCCCGTAAAAGACGGAATAGTTGATGAGGTTAAAGTAGGGGAAGGGTTAAAAGAATATGATTCTTTAATTGTTTTGTCTCATTTTAAAGGACATACAGCTACCGGCTTCGGTGGTGCTTTTAAGAATTTGGGAATGGGTCTCGGATCCAGAGCGGGTAAACTACATATGCATTCCGATGTGAGTCCGTCAATTAAAAAGAGTAATTGTACCAAATGTGGTCTCTGTATTGATAATTGTGATGTAGATGCAATCAAAATGACAGATCAGGGTGCAGAAATAACTGATGAGTGTATCGGATGTGCTATGTGTATAGCGGTTTGTGAGTTTAGTGCAGTACGGATTCCTTGGGGTGGTTCTACAAATGAAAATCTTCAAAAAAAGATTATTGATTATTCACAAGCGATCATTAATTATTTTGACCATAATCTTACATACATAAATGTATTGGAAAAGATAACCAAAGACTGTGACTGTATGGGAAGATCAATGAATCCCATTACTGAAGATATCGGAATATTGGTTTCTGAAAATCCCGTAGCCATCGATAAGGCCTCTCTTGATCTGGTCAATGAGAAATCAAATAATAAATTCAAGGAGATTAATTCTACCAACAATGAAAATAAAATTAACTATGCCGAAAAACAATCTTTAGGAAGTAAAAATTATAATTTAGTAAAAATAGGAGATGAGCAATAAAAAAATAAAATTACCCGCTCCGAAAAAAGAAGGAAATAAATCATTGGAGGAAATAATATACTCCAGAAGAACCCGGAGAGAATTTAAGACAAATCAAATTAAAACCAAAGAGCTTTCCCAGCTTTTATGGGCTGGTCAAGGAATAACGGATCCGGGCATGACCAAAAGAGCAGCTCCTTCCGCGGGTGCAACCTATCCGTTCGAGTTATATTCTTGTGTTCATGATGTAGAGAACTTATCCGATGGAATCTATAAATACGTCCCAAATCAAAATGAGCTTAAAAATATTTCCGATGAAGATATAAAAAGAGAGTTAAAGAGTATAACTTTTGATCAGAGTTTCGTGAGTAAAGCTGCAGTGAATATCGTTCTGGTAGCGGACTATCGCAAGACTACTGATGTTTATGATGATAGGGGCGTCAGATATGTTAATATTGAAGCCGGGCACATTGCTCAAAATATATGTCTTCAAAGCGAGTCACTTTCTCTGGAAGCCGTTTTAGTCGGATCCTTTGATGATGAAAAATTAACAAAACTTTTAAATCTAAAGGACAAAAAACCGCTATACATCTTATCAATAGGTAAAATAAAATAAAGTATGAAAAATGTGGAAGAAGAAATTAAAAGACAGGGAGAAAAAATTGAAGACATCCAAAAAGATATAAAAGTACTTAAAAGAGTCTACATTACCTCGTTAATTTTTAAGGTTCTTATTATTGCAATTCCACTAATCGGTTTAGTTGTTTCAATTCCATATATTATGGAGTTTTATGAGGAAGTAATGGGCGCAGTATCCGTATAATTAAAATTATTTAGAGAATGACTTCCAGCGAAACGGGATCAAATCAATTTAATGCATTTAAGGGAGTTTTTGTTCCGACCTTTTTAAGTATAATCGGAGTGATTCTTTTTTTGCGTCTCGGTTATATTGTCGGAGGAGCCGGACTTCTGGGAGCGATAATAATTATATTAATTTCAGTTTCGGTTACCTTATCTACCGGACTTTCGCTCAGTTCAATAGCAAGTAACGTTAGGATCGGAGCCGGGGGAGCTTATTCGATAATAAATAAAACATTAGGTCTTGAAATCGGGGGTTCGATAGGTATTCCGCTTTATTTGGCACAAGCTTTTTCGGTGGCTTTATACATATTCGGTTTTGCTGAAACCTGGCAGTTTGTTTTTCCCGATCACAGGATAGGATCGATAGCCATCATTTCTTTCGTTTTTCTGTTTTTATTGACTTTCATAAGTACCAAATTAGCGGTTAAACTTCAAACTTTTGTATTTGCAATTATTTTATTTGCTCTCGGCCTAATTTTTATCGGTGGAGGATTTCCTCTGGACTTAACCGATGTCTCTCTTGAATTGACTGAAAGAGTTGAATTTTGGACTCTTTTTGCCATATTCTTTCCGGCGGTAACCGGGCTGATGGCCGGAATCGGAATGTCCGGAGAGCTCTCCGATCCCAAAAGACAGATTCCCAAAGGTATTCTTTGGGGGTTGGGGATAAGCACCTTAATCTATTTGGCAATGGCTATACTTTTAGCGATTAATTTCAGTGCTTCAGAGCTGATTACCAACAGATTGATTTTAGTCGATGTCTCTGTTTTTCCCGAACTGGTTACAGTCGGAATTTTAGCTGCTACACTTTCAAGTGCTCTTACCGTAATGATCGCTGCACCCAGAGTGTTGGAAGCTTTGGCTCAAAGTGGAGTCTTGCCGGGAAGTAAATTTTTAACCGCCAAAGAAGGCGAAGAGGAGCCTAGAAATGCCGTTTTGCTAACCGGCTTAATTCTTTTTCCGGTAATAATTATGGGTAGTCTCGATACGGTGGCACAAATTTTGACCATGTTTTTCCTCATTACTTATGTCACCATAAATCTTTCGGTCTTTTTAGAACAATTTTTAGGATTAAGAAGTTTCAGACCGATATTTAAAGTTCCTAAAGTTATTCCCATGTATGGTGCAGCAGCCTCTTTGATAGTAATGTTTTTGATAAATGTTTATGCCAGCTTAATTGCAATACTGTTTATAACTTTAATATATATTATTTTAACTAAAAAATCGCTACCTCAAGAAAAAGGAGATGTTCGTTCCGGAGTCTTTAGAGCTTTTTCCGAATGGGCTGCTGAAAAAACAAGACATCTTCCGGAATCATCACTTCACATCTGGAAGCCCAATATGGTAATTCCGGTCCTTTCGACAAGAACAATGGTGGGAAACTTCCCATTAATAAAATCAATTGCTCATCCGAATGGACGAATGACCGTTTTGGGTTTTAAATTAAGTAGAAACATTAAGGACAATCCTGAAGAAAAAGATCTTACGGAAGAAGAGCTATCAAGAGAAATTAGGGAACTTCCGAATTTAGTAAAAAAATTCGAAGATGAAAAAATCTTTGCCTCTTACTCAACCATTCAAGCCGCTGACTATGTTAATTCCTTGATAGTGTCTATAGAAGCGATTCAAAGTCAGGTCTTTTCACCGAATATACTTTTTTTACCTTATAAACCCAGCAGTCTCAAGCCGGCTGACTTGCAGAAAATTATCGACTCTTCCAGTAGAAACAATTACGGTCTTGCACTTTTTGACAGAGACGAGGATATAGGTTTAGGCACTGAAGAAGATATTCACGTTTGGATCACATCCAAAGTGTTAAAGGAAGATATGTTTGAGCAGAGACACTATGATTTGGCACTTCTTACCGCCTATAGTATTGAAGAGAATTGGCAGGGTAGCGTATCTCTTTGGATGTGTGTAAGAAAAGAAAGTGAAAAGAAATTAGCTGAAAAATATCTACACAAGTTAATTTATGAAGCCAGGCTTCCACACAACACCAAAGTTAAGGTGGTAACCGGTGATTTTCACACAACATTAAGAGATGCACCGGAAGGAGATATACATATTTTTCCTTTTGAAAAGCATGATATAGACTCAATATATAAAATTGCCGAAATGGAAAGAAAATCCAATCTCTTTATACTTGATTCAACTAAGGAAAGTATACTGGCTTGATTTTTAGTTTATTTGTGTTATAAATAAATCACCACTTAAGGAGGTGATTTTTTGTTTAAGAGGATTCTTTTAATGTTGATTGTTCTTTTATTGCTTTTTAACTGTAACGCGGAAGCGGGATTTGAATCCTGGAAAGCGGGTATTGACGAAGTTGTTGATCAAGTTGAATCGGAATACGGTAACAGAGCTCAAATTGTAGCCGACAAATACGAATCTGTAGAAAGGGATGATTTAATAGCGATAATTACTGTCGAGTCAAACGGAAATGAGCAGGCGGTTTCATCAACCTCCGTAAAGGGGTTGACCATGATAACGCTCGAGGTCGTTGATTTAATTGAAGAAAAAGAAGGTATTACAATTGATAGATTGCACCCATTCGAATCGATTTTCGCTGCCGGTTGGTACCTCAATTACTTAATGGAGAATTATAATTTCTCCATAAAAGAAGCTCACGGAGCATACTTTTACGGACCAAGCGGTCTGCGAAATGAGTTGAATGATCAAAGAGTTGAAGATCTTTATCATGTTAAGAAAATTATTCACACAAAAAGGATAATCTCTGAGAATCACTAAGCAAAAAGCCCTACTATAAACAAAGTAGGGTTTTTAATTTTTAAAATATATTCTTTTAATATTTTATCTTTTTGTTCTATAATAAACCTGAATACAAATATTGCATATGAACTCAATTCTAGAACAATTATTGGATTTAATCACAGCTTTAACTTTATTAATATTGGCTAGCTACGGAACCTCTTATTTTTGGAAAAGGATACTTACCGGAAAAAGATATGTAATAATTGCTTTTCCGGGAGTAATAATTCATGAACTTTCCCATCTTTTTGCCTGTCTGATAACACTTGCAAAGGTAGAGGAAGTCAAACTCTTTTCCTTGAGCGGCGGTTTCGTAAAACATAAAAAATCAAAGCTACCCATAATTGGAGAACCGATAATATCTTTATTTCCGGTGATCGGGGGAACGATTAGTCTTTTTATAATCTTTTTCCTTTTTGGAATTAATTTACCGGATCTGAGATTTAATCTTAACTTCATTTTGGAAAGTAGAGACCTTTTTTTAAGTGAATGGAGAAATTTAAGTTTTTGGATTTTAATCTATTTGTCAACAAGTATAATAATTTCAATAATACCATCAAAAAAAGACCTAAAAAATTCTTTATCCGGCTTGTTGATTATCTTGATAATTATCTTTTTGGCCGTAGAGCTTCAACTTATTAATAAATTACCGATGATTGATTTTGTAACCAATATGATCGCCTTTAGTTTTCTAATTGGATTTTTTACTCTTGTATTCGGAAGCTTAATCCATCTGATTGAGTTTCTAGTTTCCAAATTTTTAGCAATTCCAAATTGAAAAAAAACGTATTACATGTATAATTTAGTAAAGGAGGGGGTCTTAATGAATAAAAAGGAACCGTTCTTTAAAAGGTGGGCTAAAATATTAAAGAGGGCGCTTGAGAATTTTCATATTCTTATTTAACTTGGCACGGGGGAGATAAATATCTCCCCCTTAAATTAAACTATGATTAATCATATAATTTTTGATTGGCAGGGAGTAATATCACAGGTAAGCGGAATAAACCGGGAATTGCTTGATTGGGCTAGATCGAACAGTGACCATTATAGCTTTTCAATCTTAACGAATTGCCCCGGTGATTTTTCCAAAAAATTAAAAAATATGGGAGTCGATAATCTTTTTACAGAGGTAGTGAATCCGGAAAACAGTTTTGTAAGAAAGCCCGATCCGAAAGCATATGAAGAAATTCTCAATAAGCTGGAAAAAGATCCGGACGAAGTTTTTTTTATTGATGACAGTGCAACAAATGTAAGGGCTGCAAAAAAGATGGGTATTGAAGCCGTTTTGTATAAAAATAATCAATTGCTTTTTAAGCAACTAAACGAACTCAAAAAATGACTGAAGAAGTTTTAGCACAAATTATAGGTTTATCTCTTTTTATATTTTCTTTCATACTTCTTTATGATAAAAAAATTCTTGCAGTTTTTTTACGTTTGCTCAAGTCAAAAGAATTTTTAGTTATAAGCGGGTTTTGTTTTTCATTTATTGGTATTGTGATAATATCAATACATAATAGTTGGACTCTTTCGTGGCAAGGCGTTTTAACTTTGACCGGTTGGCTTTTTCTTATAGAGGGACTTTTTAGGCTCCTCTTCATGGATGTAACTTCAAAAATGATAAAAGAGATGAATTCGATTACCCCGATAAAAGTTTCTTTGCTGATAACGATGACTCTCGGAGCTTTTTTAACTATTTCCACTTTTTTATAATGAAAATAAAAGAAATCAAAGTCGGATCCCTGAAGACGAATTGCTATTTACTTGTTTCCAAAAATGAACTTTTGATTATAGATCCCGGTGCTGAAACTGAAAAGATAATAAAGCAAATAAAAAAAAGTAAAGGACGGCCCATCGGAATTGTTAATACTCACACTCATTATGATCACACGGGCGCAAATAGAGCGATAAAAGATAAGTTCAATTTAAAAATACTTACCGGTCCGAAAATAAAAGTCGGCAAATTGAACTTAAAGGTTGTAGAGACTCCCGGTCACGAAGAGGATGCCGTAACTTTGATTGGAAAAGATTTTGCATTTACCGGAGATACTCTATTTAAAAATGAAACGGGAAGAACCGATCTGCCCGGAGGTTCATATAAAAAATTAAAAAAATCAATTGAAAAGCTTTCAAAGGAGTTAAAAGAAGGAATGAAAATTTACCCGGGTCACGGTGAAAGCTTCACGCTAAAAAATACTAATTTAAAAGAAAAATATATAAAAAATGCTTGAGATAAAAAACTTAACAAAAAAATTCGGGGACTTTACGGCAGTAGAAAATGTTAGTTTAAAGATTGAAAAGGGAGAATTTTTTTCAATCATAGGACCGAACGGATCCGGAAAAACCACTATAATTAAAAATATTTTAGGGCTGCTTCATCCTACGGAAGGTCAAATTTTAGTAAATGAAAAAAGTATTGAAGAGGACCCGAAAAAGGTCAAGTCCAAGATAGGATATATACCCGACGAGCCTAAAATATGGTCTCATATAACCGGGGAAGAATTTCTCTTCTTTTCCGGTAATTTATACGGAATTGACAATAAGCAAATCGAAAAAAAGATTCCGGAGCTTTTGAAAAATTTTAATTTAAAAGGAATTGAAAAGAAGTATTTTGAAAATTACTCCAGAGGTAATAAACAAAAATTCACCATACTGGCAGCTCTTTTACATGATCCGGATTTAATCTTAGTGGATGAACCGATTGTCGGTTTGGACCCTCAAGCTGCAGAAAGTGCTATGGAACTTCTTAATAATTTTGTCTCCGAAGGTGGGTCTGTATTTATGGCGACCCACACTCTTCCGGTTGCTCAAGAACATTCGGATAGAGTAGGGGTATTACACGAAGGAAAGCTGGTTGAAACGGGAACAATTGAAAACTTGAGAGAAAAGATGGGCGATCCGGAGGCTTCACTTTTAAAAATTTATCACCACTTCAGCCAAAATGATTAAAAAATTTCTATCATACTATCTTAAAAAGATAAGAAGATATTTCCGGGAGAATACAAAATCCAGAGTTTCGGTGGCAATTTTAATGGTTGCGGCCGTATTTTTATTGGCTTTTGGTATCTTTTACTTAACTCGAGAAGGATTAGCCTCGACTCAAGAGGGGACGGATCCCTTTTTGGCACAAGCGGTACCCCTTTATATTTACCAACTATTTTTCCTGATAACCGGATTTTTAATATTCGTAAGCAGTTCGATATTCGGGCTGTTCAATTTTTTCAAGGGAGAAAAAAATGACTGGATTATGGCTACTCCAAAATTTGAGGATCTTTCCTGGGTTAACTTTTTAAGAGCTCTGACGGATTCCTCGTGGCCAATCTTCATATTGGCTTTGCCGTTACTTCTAGCGGTTCAAAATGTCTTCAACTTTACACCCGTATATTTTCTTTTGGCTTTGATGAGTGCTTTGATATTCTCTCTTTTTGCAAGTGGTTCGGCAATAGTTTTGATATTTTTAATATCTCTAATCCTGAAAGTTTTGAAAATCAAAAGTTTTAAAGCTTTAGCCCTCATTACCGGACTCATATCCATTTCAATCGGTGGTCTGGTCTGGTCCAGGATAGTAAATATCGATATTTCAAAAGTATTCCAAGTTCAAGAGGCTATTGATCCCAGCCTTTTATTTTTGAAAGAAAATTTCTCAATATTTCCTTCTTATTTCCCGTCAATGACCGTTTTTGCCGGACAGATGCAAAATATGGAATCGGCAGTCAGTAATACAGCGATAATTGCAGCAGGCTTCATTGCGGTTTTGTTGCTTTTTGTAATCTTGAAAAAGAAATTTCTCTATATCTGGCAATCGTTTCAAGAAGGATCATTTGAAGCAAAAACAAAAAAAGAAAAAGTTGTAGCTCCACTGTTTTCAAAAACCGCTTATCCGAAATCAAAAGAAGATACTATATTTAAAAAAGAGTTATTAGTCAGTTTGCGATCCGCTAGAAACCTGTTCTGGTTCGGTTTTTTGATGATTTTAATGTTCGCTCAAGTAGGGGTAGTGAATTTACTTGAAAGATATGTCGGAATAGGTGCAAGTCAGGAAGTCGCAGTTGCAGGACTTACTCCCAGTTTGCAAATAGGAGTTATCCTCTTTTTCATAAACGCTTTAATACTCAGATTTGTTTTTCCCGCATTAAGTCAAGAGGGGAGCACTTCTTGGATTTTGGGATCCGCCCCCATCGACTTGGAAAGAGTTTTTAACGCCAAATTCAAGTTTTATGGTGCATTACTCACAATTATCGGCATCATCGCTCTATCAATCTATATAATACCTTTAACCGTAAGTTTTCAAATTGCCGTGGTGTCATTATTGATTTTAACATCCGGCATTTTAACCTCAACAATGTTGGGTCTATCAATCGGAACCATCTTTTTAAACTTTAAAACAGATGATCCTCAAAGACTCAGCACTTCCGGACCGGGAATTGGATTTACTTTAATTTCTTTAGCTTACGGTGGTTTCGGAGCATACTTGCTTTATGAAATATTTTCCGGAGAAAATTATCTTTTAATTCTTTTATTTTTAGCAATTTCAATAATCATTTATAAAATTGCAAAAACAAAAGCACTGAACTCTTTGGAAAATTTGGAATTTTTATAGTTGATTATCACTCTTGACATCAGTCTGCTAATTTTTTATTATTAGGACCAGAGAAGGTCCTGATAATTTTTGGAATATGGATTTAACCAAAAGACAACGGAAGATTTTAGAGATCGTAGTTAAGGATTATATAGAAATTGTTGAGCCTATAAGCTCGCGGCATATTGAAAATAATTACAACTTGGGAGTTTCACCGGCAACGATAAGAAACGATCTTAAGTCTTTAGTGGGGAAGGGTTATCTTATACAACCCCATACTTCGGCAGGTCGAATTCCATCCGACAAGGGTTATAGATATTTAGTGAATAAACTTTTAAAACAAAAGAGAGAGTTAACGGGAAGTCGGGAAATCGCCAAAAGAGTCAAGAGACTGGAAAGAAAGGTTGAAGATGAGGTTAATTTCTTACGCGAATTAACCGGTTTTCTAGCCAGTTTATCGAGCTCTTTGACATATTCCTATCTTAAAGATAAGGACATATTTTGGAAAGAGGGCATCGAAAAAACACTTCATGATCCCGAATTTAAAAATATAGATAAAATTCATTCTTTTTTAAGTTTCGTAAAGGAGTTTGAGAAGAATTTTGAAGATAATTTTTCCGGAGATTTAGCAGAAAGAGAGGTTAAGATATATATCGGACAAGAAAATCCTTTCGGTAGTCAAGATTTTTCAATTTTAATCTCGAAATGTAAATTCTCAGAAGACAGAGAAACAATTTTGGCACTTTTGGGACCAAAAAGAATGGCTTATGACAAAAACATCAGTTTAATGAATTCATTAATAAAATTGTTAGAAACCGATTATGACAAAAAAAGAGGAGAAGAAAAACAAAAAGGAGAAGAGTAATGAGGATTTAGAGGTTAAGTTGCAAGAATTAAAAAAAGAAAGAGATGAGTATCTGAACGGATGGAAGAGAGCCAGAGCTGATTTTGTAAATTATAAAAAAAATGAAAAGTCTAGAATTGCAAAAGCTCGAAAGAATGAAAAAAAAGATATTATTTTGGAAATCTTGAGCATTTTGGATAATTTTAATATAGCGGAAAAAAATATAGATAAAGAGGAGGTTAGTGATGATTATTGGTCCGGGTTAATGAGTATAAAGAGGCAGTTGGAAAATTTACTATTTTCTTACGGAGTCGAACCGATCGAGTGTTTAGGGGAAGAATTTGACCCCAATATTCATGAGGCGGTAGCAATGATTGAGGACGAAAATACCACCTCCGAACAAATTGTTGAAGAAGTGCGCAAAGGTTATCTACTTGACGGCGAACTTCTTCGACCCGCAAAAGTGAAGGTTGCTAAATAATAGTAATAATAAAAATTTTAATTGACGATGATGAACGACTAAAAGTCCTAAATCATCGATCACAAGAATTATGGGAAAAATTTTAGGAATTGACTTGGGAACCACTTTTTCAGCTATGGCTGTTGTAGAGGGTGGCGACCCTAAGATTTTAGAAAATAAAGAAGGTGACCGAACGACTCCTTCCGTGGTTGCAATAAGCAAAAAAGGAGAGAGATTGGTAGGATCCATTGCCAGAAGACAGCAAGTAACCAATCCGGAAAATACCGTTTTTGCTGCTAAAAGGCTTATCGGAAGACATTATGACAGCAAAGAGGTTAAAGAGAGTAAGAAAAATCTTCCTTATGAAATAAGACAGGAAAGGGATGGAAAAGGAGTAGAGATAAAGTTTGATGATAAGTGGAAGAAAGTTCCGGAAATTTCTGCTATGGTATTACAAAAATTAAAAAAAGATGCCGAGGAAAAACTCGGAGAAGAGATTGAAAAAGCTATAATTACCGTTCCTGCTTATTTCGACGACTCTCAAAGAAAAGCTACCAAGGTAGCCGGAGAGATTGCCGGATTCAAGGTAGAAAGAGTTATTAATGAGCCGACTGCAGCCGCTTTAGCTTACGGACTCAATCAGAAGCAAGACAAAAAGGTTTTGGTTTACGACTTTGGAGGAGGTACTTTCGATGTTTCCATCTTGGAAGTTGGTGATGATACGATAGAAGTGCAAGCAAGCGGAGGTGACAGTCACCTGGGAGGAGAAGATTTTGATAATGCTATTTTGGACTGGATGGTAGATAAGTTTAAAAATGAAAATGGTATTGATCTTTCAAAAGATAAACTTGCTCTGCAGAGATTAAAAGAAGCAGCTGAGAAAGCTAAGATTGAATTGTCTTCTACAAAGAAGGCGGAGATCAATATTCCTTTCGTTACCTCTGATGATGATGGCCCAAAGCATTTGAATTATTCTTTATCCAGATCAAAATTTGAAAGTTTGGTTGACCAGTTTGTAGACAGATCAATCGAAATGACAAAAAAGACCTTGAAAGAATCCGGATTCAGTCATGACGAAATTGATGAGATTGTTTTGGTGGGAGGTCAAACCAGAACTCCCTTGATTCAAGAAAAGATAAAAGAAGTTTTTGAAAAAGAACCAAACAAAGAGATTAACCCCGATGAGGTTGTTGCTGTCGGAGCCGCAATTCAAGGCGGTATTATGGGAGGAGATGTAAAAGATGTTCTTCTTTTGGATGTAACCCCTCTTTCTTTAGGGATTGAAACACTGGGAGGTAAATTCACCAAGCTGATTGAAAAAAATACAACCATTCCGGCTTCGGAAACCGAAACCTTTTCAACTGCTGCCGATAACCAGACTT
>PWGJ01000054.1 GCA_003554445.1 Candidatus Nealsoniibacteriota bacterium | reverse complement strand
GATGGCTTTTGCAATGCTTGCCGGGCTCAGCCCTATTACCGGACTTCACAGCTTTATAATAGCTACTCTCGTTGGGGTCTTTTTTGGAGTATCCAGCTTTATGGTAATGGGTCCTACCAACATAATAGCCTTAATGATTGCCAGTGCATTGGGTGTTTTGACGATTCCGAATCTTAGCAATATGGAAATAGTTATAATGATAACTCTTTTAGTCGGGGTTATTCAGATAATTTTATCCTTGATTGATTTTGGAAGCATTACCAGTTATATATCTCGGCCGGTTATTGCGGGACTCATAACCGGAGTTGCCGTGGTTATAGCCGGTGATCAAATACCCGAAATAATGGGAATCACGGTAGATGCGGAAAATATAATTACATCAATTTATCAAACCGTTAACAGTATAAATTCAACTAACTTTTACACGCTTTTTGTCGGCCTTTCTACTCTTGTTGTAATTTTGGGTATCAGAAAGATAATTCCCAAAGCACCCGATTATCTTATAGGGGTTGTACTTTCAATAGGATTAGTCTCTATTTTTGGTTTGGATTCTCATGTAGAGCTCATAGGCTCTTTCGACAGCTCACTACCCAGTTTAAGTTTACCGGTTGTTGAACCGGAAGTTGCTCTCAATCTTTTAAGTTACTCCTTTGCCATAGCGATGCTTGGATTTATAGATGTAGTCACAATAACCGAATTCAACAATAGGGGAGCGATGAACAGAGAAGAGATAAATAAAGACTTTCTGAGTTTGGGGGTGGTGAATGTAGCCTGCTCATTTTTTGGCGGTTTTGTCGGAGGAGGTTCTTTCAGTAGAAGTTTTGTAAATTTTGAAGCAGGAGCGAAAACCAGATTTTCTCAGCTTATAGCCGGCCTTTTTGTTCTTTTATTTTTACTTTTTTTCAGTTCCATAATCTCTTTACTTCCTCTTGCCAGTCTTAGTGCCATACTCATATTGGTGGCTTTTCAGATGGTTGACTTTGAAGAAATTAAAAGAATTATAAAAACGACTAAATTTGACTTTATAATTTTTGGAGCTACCTTTTTAGCTACCGTTTTCATGCCCAGATTGGATTATGCGGTTTATTTCGGAATTTTACTTTCTTTGATTTTGGTTTTAAGAAACAGTAGTGATGTAAATTATTCTTATTTAGAAATAAAAGAAGAGAAAGTCAACCAGCAACAACTTAAAGAGCTTGAAGGTGACGATCAGGTCATAATTGATTTTTCCGGAATTCTGCACTTCAATACGGTTTGTAACTTGGAAGAGGACCTGGAAGAAGCATTTGAAGAAGGGGGTAAAACATTCATTCTGAGGATGAGAAATGTGGAGCGAGTTGACATGACCACAATAAGTCAGCTTGAGGAGTTTGTCGATAAAGTGCGAGATGCGGGAGGAGATGTCTTTTTTGCCGGACTGCCGAAAGAGATAAGAAAAGATTTCGAAAGGTATGGATTTACTGAAAAACTGGGAAAGAAGAATTACTTTCCCAAGGAGCAGGAGATATTTTCTTCAAGCAAGAAAGCTCTAAAGAGAGCGGAGGAAAATGGTTGTTGACCAAGCTTAAAAATAGATTTAAAGAAGCCCGCTCAAGCGGGTTTTTATTTTTTTCATTATTATAGTAAAATTGATAAAAGAAGACTTATGGAGATAGAAAAAGAAAAACTAAAGTCTTTCCTTTTAGATTTAGATTTACTAGAGCCCAAAAAATTTCAAGAGGTGGAAAGGAGGGCTACCGAAAACAACCGAAAAGTTGAAGAGCTTTTGATTGAAGAAGATATAATCCAAGAAGAAAAAATTGCGAGAATCAAGGCTCATATATTAGGAATACCCTTCATAAATCTTGAAGATATCGATATTCCGATAGAAGTTCTCCAAACCATATCTGAAAATTTTGCTCGTGCCAACAATATTGTCCCCTTTAAAAAAGAAGGGGAAGATTTGGAGGTGGCGATGCTTAATCCGGAAGATTTGGAAGTTATTGAGATAGTTAAAAAATCTACGGGACTCAATGTGATTCCCAGACTTACTACTTCAGAAGGTATAAACAGTATATTGGGGCAGTATCAAGAAAGTCTGGAATCGGAAGTCGATAAGATAATTAAGACGGATGCGGCTTCCGATGTAAGAGTTATTGAGGATGAGGGAGAAGAGACACGAGATGAGCTTGAGCAGGCAGCAAAAGAGCTACCGGTTATAAAAATAGTGGATATAATCATAAAGCACGCCATTTTGGAAAGAGCATCCGATATTCATATTGAGCCCCAGGATGAAAAGGTGATAGTCAGATACAGAGTAGACGGAATATTGAGAGATATGATGAAGCTGCCCATAGATGTCGCTTCCGGAATCGTAGCTAGAATAAAAGTACTATCGAATTTAAAACTTGACGAACATCGATTACCTCAAGATGGAAGATTCAAAATCAAGAAAAAGGATTACAAATACTCTTTAAGAGTTTCAATCCTCCCGGTTTCCGGAGGAGAAAAGATAGTTATGCGACTTTTACCCGAGTCGCAAGAAGCCATAGATCTTGAAGATGCGGGAATGAAAGGAAGAGCTTTGCAACTGGTTAGAGAGTCGATGAAAAAAAGATCGGGAATGATTTTGGTTACGGGACCGACCGGATCAGGTAAAACAACGACACTTTATTCAATTTTAAGTAAATTAAATACTCCGGAAGTAAATATTTCTACGATTGAGGATCCGATTGAATATCAAGTCGCAAGAATAAATCAAACTCAAGTACAGCCGAAGATCGGATTCACTTTTGCTTCCGGTCTCAGAGCTCTGGTTCGTCAGGACCCGGATGTATTGATGGTGGGAGAGATAAGAGACAGTGAAACGGCTCGCTTGGCTACCAACGCTGCGCTGACCGGTCATCTGGTTCTTTCTACCCTCCATACGACCAGTGCCGCCGGGGCGGCCTCCAGGCTTATAGATATGGAAGTTGAGCCCTTCTTGGTCTCTTCTACGGTCAATGTTGTTATTGCGCAACGATTGCTTAGAAAATTACACTCCTCAAAGGAGGCTTATAAATTATCAGAGCCGGAGATAGAAGATCTTGGAAAGCATTGCGATATAGATAAAATAGTAAAAGTATTGAAAGAAAGAGGATTTCTTAATGAAGATCAATCGATATATGATATTGAGTTTTTTAAACCCAAGGAGACCGAAAAGGCTCCCGACGGTTATCGGGGACGAGTCGGTGCATTTGAAGTTTTACCGGTCACTGAAGAGATTAAAGAAATGGTAGTAAACAGGGAAAGCTCAAGTAAGATAAAAAAGAAAGCGCGTGAAGAAGGAATGATAACCATGCTGGAAGACGGAATAATAAAAGCCGCTCAAGGAATCACTTCGATAGAAGAAGTTTTAAGAGTGCTTACGGAATAATGCCACAATATTACTACACTGCAAAATCAAAAGAAAAAAAGTCCGAGATTGCGGATATATCTCAAGCATCCAGCAAAAAAGCTTTGGCCGAAAAGCTGAAAGATAAAGACTTGTTTCTTGTTGAAGCGGAAGAGATAAAGGAAAAAAACTTCTTTCCGTTTTTTAATAAAGTTTCACTTGAAGACAAGATATTTTTTGCTCGAAATTTAAGAATGATGCTTTCCGGAGGCCTTTCTCTTTCTCGATCACTAAAAACCATTGCTCTTCAGACGGAAAACAAGAGATTCAGAAATGTTCTTTTGAATATAAGAGAAGAAGTACACAAAGGGAAAAGCTTTTCACAGGCTTTGGATATGTATCCGGATATGTTCTCCAAAATATTTAGAAGTGTTATAAAATTATCGGAAGAAACCGGAAAGATAGAGGAGAATTTGAATATTCTGGTAAATCAATTTAAAAAAGAGCACGAAATTAAATCCAAGGTAAAGAGCGCAATGATTTATCCATCGGTTATTTTAACCGCCATGGTCGGAGTAGGGATTGCAATGCTGGTATTCGTTGTTCCCAGAATGGCTGAAACTTTCGAATCGATGGAAGTCGAGCTACCGATTACCACCAGAATTTTTATGGCCATGGGAGATTTTATGGCCAGCAATTGGTTTTTGATTCCGATAATTTTAGTTGCATTTATTTTATTGCTCAGAATGATGGCTAAAACAAGAAAAGGAAAAGAGACGATCGATACCGCCGTCTTGAAAATTCCGGCTGTTTCCCAGGTAATCAAAAAAGTTAATTCTGCCAGAATGGCTCGAACATTAACCTCTCTGCTTTCTTCGGGAGTTTCGATTATAAAAAGCTTGGAGATACTTTCAGAAAGTGCAACGAATATCCATTTTAAAACGGCGATAGAAGATTCGATGCAAGCAGTTAAAAAAGGAGATAAATTATCAGAAGCTTTTCGACCTCATTCTGAAATTCTTTCCGTTTTAATGATACAGATGATCGAAGTCGGTGAAGAAACCGGAAATACATCAGAAGTACTTGAAGAAACCGCTGACTTTTTGGAAGAAGATGTCTTTTCCGCAATGGATAATTTGACCTCCATAATCGAACCGGCTTTAATGATCGTAGTTGGGTCGGCTGTTGCATTCTTTGCCTTTTCAATGCTTATACCGATATATTCATTACTAGAAGGTTTATGATGGAAAAAGGCTTCACTTTAATTGAGTTGATAATAGTTGTTGCTATTATAATCGGTTTTATAGGAGTTAGTGCCTTCGGACTTCTAAGATATCAAGAATCGGTTGAAGGAGCGGGAGAAGTAAGAGAGTTAATCGGTGATCTCCGCTATGCGAAACAGATGTCGATAGCAGAACAGATTCATTACGGCGTCGTATTTAATTTTACTGAAAATAGATATCAAGTAGTTAAATATACGGAAGATACGGAGGTTATAAAGGAAAAGGGCATGACTGATGATATAAACTTGAAAAACGTGGATCAGTATTCCGAGGCAAGATTCACTCGTTTCGGAGCCGTATTCAGAAGCGGTGAAATAATAATAGAAAGAGATAATGTCATTAAAACAATTAAAATCAAACCATCAGGATTTATCCATGTCGAAAGGGATAACATTAATTGAAGTAATAATAGGGCTAGCGATTATCAGCTTTGGAATTCTGTCGGTAATCGCAGTTTTTCCGATTGGATTAAGAACTTTGGATATGAATCAGAAAAGCAATACGGCTCTCTTTTTAGCTTCAAGTCAAATAGAAGCATCCATAGGAAAAGGTTACGATAGTCTGGAAGAGGGAGTTTCAGTTGAAGATTTTGGAGAAATAGATGATTTTGAAAACTATAAAAGAGAGACTTCTGTAAGTTGCTTGGAAGGTCATGATAATTGCTTTGAGGAGTCGGGAATTAAAAAGATAGAAGTTACGGTTTTTATTGACGGCTTGATTCAAGATGAAGTTGAATTAACCACTTTAATTTCAGACAGATGAAAGGATTTACTTTAATTGAACTTATAATCGCAGTTGCGGTCTTCATGATAATCGCCACCATGGTAACGGGATCGGCTTTTTTAGCGACTAGAATATATGAGGAAAGTGAGGAGACAATGGAATTAATACAAAACGGGCGGGTGGTAATAGATGCGGCATCCAGAGAAATAAGACAGGCGGAAAGAATAGTCAATTCTCTACCTGATAGCAAGGAAGAAGGAGTGGACGAGATTATTTTTGAAGACGGGCATCTGGAATATATAAGAGAAGAAGGAACTCTGCAAGACGGAGAAGGTGTAGAGGTGGTATTGCCAACCTCTTCATCGGATCAAGACGAATTTTATAAGGATAGTTTTATAAAAATAACCAGCGGTCCGAGCAACCTTCAGGGTGAAATCAGAAAAATAGTCGACTATGATGGCGATACCAGAACAGCCGTAATTGACTTTCCTTTGGGTGAAGAAGATTATTTCGGATTGGATTACTTGATAGATACATCTCATTATTATACTCATTATTACCTGGAAGACGGGTATGTATACAGATCGGTTTACGCTTATTATTTTTCAGAGGATCCAAAAAATTATGTACCGATAAATGCCACACCGCCGGCCGGCGAGACTATGGAAGAAGAGCTTCTCGAATCCAGAATTGTAGGAGAGCATTTTCAAGAAGTTTCGTTTTGGGAAGAAGACGGTATTAATATCTTTGTTAGCTTACAACTTGAAGACAGGGAGATGAATTTAATAAAAAAAGTCGTAGGTAGAAATTTATGAAAAAAGAAAAAGGAACCATAGTAATCATAGCCTCGATTGCAACCGCTATACTGATAGCTATAAGCGCTTATTTTTTGAACGCTTTAGTTGTAGAAATGAAAATATCGGAAAGCATGGATAAAGCGCAAGGAGCTTACTATTTAGCGGAAAGTGGAGTTCATGAAGCTGTTTGGAAACTGAAAAATGACAGCGAGTGGAGCGATAATTTTATCGATTTAAGCCTTAATCCCGATCCGGAAGGCAATTATTGGGAAGGCACTCTGGAAAGAGAGGACATCGGTGGAGGATCCTACGAAGTTAGAGTTCAAAATACGGGCCCGGGAGAGGCTCAAATATACTCTGTTGCCAATACTCCGTTTTTGAATCGGGATGCACAAAGAAGGGCCAGGGTTACCGTCTCTCAGCCATTGGAAGCTCCGACCGACGATTCCTCTATTTTTTCAGGGGGGCCGGGAAGTAATGTTATTATAAATCATTCCAAACTGACGATAAACGACGGAAATATATTTTCTAATCATAATTTGATTATAGACGGAAAATCCGAAATAGAATTATATGACAATCCCGATACCGAAAAACTGGAAGGAAAAGCTCTTGCAGTCGGTAATTTAAATGTGGGGGGTTCGGGGTCGATAGATGAGTATACCGCCCTTTGTGCCCAAAATGTGTGCACTGAAGATTGTGATTCATGTGATCTTGAAGAAAGATCTATTCCGATAGTTGATTTTGATTCGGATAGTGAAGATTCATTCAAAAGCAGAGCCGAAAATTTAGAAAATAACGATGATTGCAGTATTTTTTGCAACCCTGCGGGAGAAAGTTCTTATAAGTGCTCGGATAAATGCCTCTTTTCGGAAGGAGAGTTTGAGGACTTACTTTGGGAGGTCGGAGAGGAAGGGGTTTTGGAGATAGAAAGTGAAGTAACTTATGTTACCGGTAGAATTAGAGTGCGTGGAGCCAGAAGACTGAATATAGAAGGAGCTTTAGTTGCTGACAGAAGTATTGAGATAGGAAAAGATGAAGATTGGCGTGTAAGAGGTGATAAGGACAGTGGATACTCTCACGTAAGAATAGAAAACCCCGAAGTTGATAGAGCTTCCGGCATTCTTTCAAAAAATAAGATAGGTTTTGGTGATTATTCTCTCTTTGAAGAGTCCGTTGTAGAAGGTGTTATTTATGCGGGAGATCAGGTTAAATTTGTCAGTCTTCCTGAAAAATTAACTATAAACGGGGCAGCAATCGGAAGACAACTTCATTTTACCAGTTTATGGGAAGAGTTGGAAATGAATTTTGATGACGAACTTGTTTTGTATGGATTGGGCTACATTGTTGATGACCGGGTCGTAGAGCCGGTTTTTTCTCCCGTAATTGAAGTTGATCATTGGGAAGAGGTGTATTAATAGCTAAATAAATTTGTTAAACTGATAAAAGATGTTCAAGTACTTGAATCCAAAATTAGACTTTTTCGGATTGGATATTTCGGATACCTCTCTTAAACTTGCCAAAATAAAAAAAGAGAAAGAAGGCTTTTCTCTTTCCGCTTACGGAAAAAAGGAGTTGACTCCGGGAATAATTGAAAAAGGAAAGGTCAAGGATGAGGATTTGCTGGCCTCCGAAATAAGAAAATTAGCCAAAAGAAAGAAATTGGAAAATGATTATGTTGCCACGTCTCTTCCCGAAGAGAAGTCTTTTTTTCAAATTATTCAAATTCCAAAAGTTAAAAGAAGTCGATTAAAAAAGATGATAGAGTATGAAGCTGAAGATTATATTCCTTTAGCAGTCGAGGATATCTACCTGGATTATGAAATCATTTCGGAAAAAAGGGATAAGATGGATATCTTGGTAACCGCCCTGCCTAAAAAAGTAGTTGATCCGCATGTCTTCGCAATTAAAAAAGCGGGACTCTTTCCCGTAGTAGCCGAAGTTGAGTCGGTATCGATTGTCAGGGCATTGGTGAAAGAAAAAGAAGAGGCCAGCCCATTACTTCTTATTGATATAGGAGAAACCAAAACGATACTGATTATATTGTCAAAAAACATCATTATATTTACAAGCTACATACTTACATCCTCTCTGGATTTTACTGAAAAAATTGCTGAAGACAATTCTATTCCTTTGAGGGAGGCAGAAAAAATAAAGGTCGAACACGGCATAAATAGTGATGAAAGGCCTGATATAAGAAAGACCTTGGAGCCATTGTTGGAAGAAACGGCGAAGACCATCAAAAAACATTTGGCTTATTATAACTCTTCTCATGGATTTGCGATTCAGGGCGATAACACCGAAGAAATTGAAAAGATAATTCTCAGTGGAGGGGGCGCAAACTTAAAAGGACTGGTTGAGTTTTTGGCTGACAAACTCAATGTTTCAGTTGAAAAGGGAGATCCTTTTGTAAATTTAACCGAAGAATCAAAAAACTTTTTCCAAGGAAATTCATTGAGTTACGGAACAGCTTTCGGGTTGGCTTTGAGAAACTTTGATCAAGGTAATACATTTTAAAATGATAAATTTACTACCTCCGGACCAAAAGGCGGAAGTATTCAATGAAAAGAAAGAGAGAATTGTAATAACTCTTATGTTTTTTTTAGTTCTCTTTCTTCTCTTTGCATCCATCACGATCTATATCGCCAGGTATTACAGCTTAAACGCTTTAAGTGAAAAGGAGGCTGATTTTGCAAGTAAAAAAGCTGATTTTGTCGAAGTGACTGAAAAGAAAGATGATATAGCCACACTGAATCAAAAAGTATCTCAACTTGATGATTTTAAGGATAATTCCGTAAATTTGTATGAAGTTTTTCTTGATGTAAACGAATCGATGAAGGGAACTGCCAGACTCGATAGCCTTGAATATAGACGAGACGGCTCCGGAGGAGACGTTGTTTACGAAATAACTTTATCCGGATACAGTCCCAGTTGGGAAAACTTAGTTCATCTTGAAGAAGAGCTTGAAGATAAGTTTAGCAACGTTAACTTTTCTTCTGACAGCTGGACACAAACCAAAGATATTAATTTTTTTGTAAAGTTTGAAAAAGATGGAAACAACGACTAGAAAATATCTTTTATTCACATTGGTGGCAATAATCATAATTATTTCTGCCGGTTTTGTTATTCTTACTTTACATTCCGATATAAGGGATGCTTCGGATAATTATTTAACTGAAAAACAAGAACTGGTAACTTTAAAAGCTCACGCAAACCAACTGGAAGAGGTAGACCATCAAAAAATAAAGAAAAATATAAATGAAGCGCAAAATCTTTTTAGTAATCCGGAAAGGCCGATTGAAGATATATTATTTTTAGAAGAAGTTGCCGAAAACAATAACCTTTCGATGGATGTAAGAGTGGGTCAAAAACAAGATTCAAGTGTGAACCCGTGGTCCTATCTTGAGTTTAATCTGGATCTGGAGGGGAGTTTTTCCGACATACTCTACTTTTTAAGAGAAATTGAAACCAGGAAGTGGCTATTTTCAATTGACAGTTTTAGCGCTGAGGTTTTAGATAGCTTTGATATTGAAGATGAAAACAGGAATGTGTCCGCCAAATTATCATTACATGTCTACTTTTTAGATTGATATGAATTTAACTAAGAAAAATATAAAATATTCATTTGAAAAGTTGGCACTATTTTTTGCCAACAAGTCCGTTTTTATAATCATATCTTACACTTTTATATGCCTGCTGATAGGGTTCGGTCTTATCTACTTTTATGTATTAAATCCATTGGAGAAAGAGTTTTCGGCCGAAGGAGCTGCCCCTCATCCTGATTTGGACTCCTACAATGAGCTAGTCTCCTCTCTCGAAGAAGAACCTGATGAAATAGTCGCTTTTGACATCTTTAACTCGGAAGGATATCAAGGGCCGGTCACTGAACCGGAAGAACCCGAAGAAGATGAAGAATCCGAAGAAGTCGATGATGAAGAAGTAGAGGAGAAAGATGATGAAGAAGCTCAACAGGAAGAAACGCAAGAGGACATTTCCAACGAAGATTTAGAATCAGCTTTGGCCAGAAATCTCTTTGAACTTTATGAGTTTGCCGATGGAGAGCTTCCGTCTGTAAGTGAAAGAGCTCTGATATGGGAAGACTTAGGGATTGGAGATAGTGATGATTATTATGGAACTTATAGGCAAAATTTAATTCTTTTAGAGCATTTAAGAGAGGAGGTGTCGGAAAATAATTAAAACCATTAAAACCATAAAAAATAAAAATTATTAATCTTAAATTAAAAAATATGAGATTACAAAACAAAATCGCAATAGTAACCGGAGCTGCTTCCGGTATAGGAAAAAAGATAGGTGAAGAATTTTTAAACCAGGGAGCTAAAGTGGTCTTTTCGGACATACATGAAAATGTTCATTTTTTAGAAGGCCGTGATGAAGAAGCCATGTATGTAAAATGTGATGTTTCCAATTCCGAAGAGGTCAAAAATTTAATCCAAAAAACGCTGGAAAGATATGGAAAGTTGGATGTAATGGTAAACAATGCGGGAATAGGTGATGAAAAAACTATCCTCAATGTTACTGATGAAAGCTGGGATAATGTAATCGGTGTTAATTTGTCCGGTGTAATGTATGGAATGAGAGAAGCTGCCAAAGTCATGAATGAGATGGATATTGACGGATCGATAATAAACATGAGTTCCATATTGGGTAAAGTTGGCTTTAACGGCGCTATTTCATATTGTGCTTCCAAGGGAGGAGTAGTCCAGCTTACTCATGCCGGAGCTCTTGATTTGGCTAAAACCGGAATAAGGGTTAATGCCGTAGCTCCCGGTTTCATAAGAACTCAGATGACCGAAGGTATACTCGAAAACGATGAATTCAGAAGCTTTATAGAGGGGTCAACCCCCAAAGGGCATGTAGGAGGGGTTGAGGATATAGCTTATGCGGCAGTCTATTTGGCATCGGATGAATCAAAGTATGTCACCGGTGAAGTAATTTATGTTGATGGAGGATGGACAGCTAAATAAAGTTAAAATCAGCATTTCAAAACCCGCCCGGGCGATTGGGCGGGTTTTAATTTGACAAAAATAAATAATCCGTTATTATACTATACAGTAGTAGGGTATTATTAATATAAAATTATGAAAAACAAAGACAAAAAAATAATAAATCGCCTAAAGAGAGCCGAAGGTCAAGCTAAAGCAATCAGAAAGATGTATGAAGAAGATAAAGACTGTTTGGATATAATTCAGCAAGTTAATGCGACCAAGGCGGCTCTGAATAAGGTTGCCACTATTCTTTTAAAAGAGGAATTGCAGTCTTGCTATGGGCATAAAGAAAATAAAGACCTTGAATCGGTCTTAAAGACACTTATTAATCTTAATTAATTAAAATTATGACTAAAAAAGTAACGGATCAAAATTTCAAAGAGGAAGTTCTAGAGGCAGAAAACTATGTTTTAGTTGATTTTTGGGCCGGTTGGTGTAGTCCGTGTAAGATGCTGGGACCGGTGATCGATAAAATGGCTGAGGAGTACGATGAAGAAGATCTTAAGGTCAGAAAGATGAATGTTGATGAAAACGAAAAAACTTCGGCACAATACAATGTTAGTGGAATTCCAACCATTTTACTTTTTAAAGATGGTGAAGTTGTTCACAAGATGGTAGGATTCAAACCTTTTAAAGAATTTAAAGCGGAAGTTGATAAGAAGTTAAAAGAAAACTAATGGCTTATGAGTAAAGTTTATGATCTCACAGTAATCGGATCGGGCCCGGCGGGCCTGTCAGCTGCTATTTATGCTAGCAGATACAACTTAAAGACTTTAGTTTTAGGAATGAACCAGGGTGGAACGATTACCGATGCACACAAAGTATGCAATTACCCCGGATTGCCGGAAATAAGCGGCCCTGTTTTAGGTGAAAAAATGAAAGAGCATGCTGAAAAATATGGAGCTGAGGTAAAGATGGGGTTAGTTGAAGATATAGAGAAAGAAGAAGGGAATTTCTCTCTTGTAACCAATCTGGATGAAAAATATTTTTCCAAAAAAATAATTCTTGCCACCGGTACAAAAAGAAGAAAACTCGGTTTGGATGGAGAGGATGAGTTTATGGGTAGTGGAGTTTCTTATTGCGCAACTTGTGACGGAAAATTTTTCGAAGACAAAATCGTGGGAGTAGTAGGTGGAGCAAACTCCGCTGCCACCGCCGCGCTTTATCTTGCCGATATTGCAGAGAAGGTCTACATCATCTATAGGCGTGACAAGCTTAGAGCGGTCGATGCATGGAAAAAAGAAATAGATAAGAAGGATAATATAGAACTCATCTTTAATGCCAATGTAGTTGATCTTTTGGGGGGTGATAGTTTGGAGCAAGTCAAACTGGACAATGGAGAATCAATTGATCTTCAAGGTCTCTTTATTGAGATAGGTTCGGTTCCCAAGACCGATCTGGCAAAGGATTTGGGTGTAAAGCTTAAAAATGAGTACATAGATGTTGACTCTAAACAAAGAACAAACTTGGATTCAATTTGGGCAGCCGGAGATATAACCACCAACTCCAATAAATTCAAGCAGGCTATAACGGCAAGTGCAGAAGGGGCTATAGCTGCAAATGACATACATAAAAAAATTAAAAGTTCTAACTGAAAGATTATGAATAAAACTTGGCAAAATTATCTAAAATTAATAGATAGAGCAGCTCAAAAATCAAATTTAACTGACAAGCAGAAGAGAGACTTGATAGAACCGGATCGAATTTTGGAATTCGAAGTTCCTCTCGGTGATAAAAAATATCGAGGTTTTAGAGTTCAGTTCAATGGAACTAGAGGACCTTATAAGGGAGGACTTCGCTTTCACCCGCAAGTTGACTTGGATGAAGTTAAAGCCTTATCCGGCTGGATGACGATAAAGACGGCAGTAGTTGATATTCCTATGGGGGGAGGAAAAGGTGGGATCGAAGTTGATCCTAAAAAATTAACGAAAAAGGAGCTGGAAGAGTTATCCAGAAATTTCGTAAGGGAGATATATAAGCATATCGGCCCGGATAAAGACGTTCCCGCCCCGGACGTTGGCACCAATTCACAAATTATCGATTGGATGGTGGATGAATATGAAAAGCTAACCGGAAAGAAAGCACCGGCCTCTTTCACGGCTAAATCAATTAAAAATGGAGGCTCGAAAGGGCGATTGGAAGCTACCGGACAAGGAGGAAGTTATGTTTTAGAGGCTTTGGCGAAAAAAATTGACTTAAAAGAGGGGACTGTAGCAGTTCAAGGGTTTGGAAATGTTGGAGCACAATTCGCTTTAGCTGCGAAAAAACTCGGCTTTAAGATAGTTGCCGTTTCTGATTCTTCGGGAGGCTATTATTTTAAAGACGGCTTGGATATTGCAAAAATTAAAAGCCGTAAGGATAAGGGAGTGTCCGTAATCGAAGCGGCAAAAAAAATCCATGAGGGTGGAAGAGAGATAACTAACGATGATCTATTCACTTTGAATGTTGATGTTTTAGTTCCTGCCGCTTTAGAAAACGTGATTACGACTGATAATGCAAAAGAGATAAAAGCTAAAGCAATAATCGAACTTGCAAACGGACCTACGACTGCAAAAGCGGATCAAATTTTAAAAGAAAAAAGCTTGATAGTTCCTGATGTATTGGCTAACGCCGGTGGAGTGACGGTTTCTTACTTTGAATGGGTTCAAAACAAAAAAGGGGAAAGCTGGTCCAAGAAAGAGGTTTTTGAAAAATTGGAAGAAAAAATGAAAAAATCTTTCGAGGAAGTTTGGGTCAAAAAAGAAAACGGCCTAAGAGATGCTGCTTACGCACTGGCAATGGAAAGACTCTTCTAAGTGAAATTAAAAAAGACCCACCTGATCAGGAGGGTCTTTTTTATAGGGACTTTAAGTGTTATAATATATAAAATGAGTAAGGTTAAAGATTTAATTAAAAAAACAGACGTAAAATTTGACGAACCCAATATTTCGGACAGGGCTTTAGATAGGCTCTTCTTATGGGTCTTTCCCGAGTTTGTAATTCCTAATCATTTAACAATCTTCAGGTATGCAACCGTCCCTCTGGTATTTTACCTCTTGCTTTATCAGAGATATCTGTTGGGTTTTGTTCTTTTTACAATTTCGGTTTTTACCGACGCCTTGGATGGCGCCATGGCTCGAACCAGAGATAAAATCACCGACTGGGGTAAGCTTCATGACCCACTGGCGGATAAACTCTTGATCGGTGTTGCCGGCGCGGTTTTGATTACGAGATATATAGATTTTAGAATAATTTTAATTATTTTGGTTTTGGAAATGTTTACGGTTTTATCTGCGATTCATCTTCACGACAACAAAGAAAAAGAGATAGGGGCGCGCCTTCCCGGAAAGATAAAAATGATCTGCCAATCGGTAGCGATTATTTCTCTTTTAATTTATTCTTTATTCCAATTTGAAAATCTTTTAACCGTATCCAGCACTCTATTGTATTTAGCAATATTTTTCAGCACAATCAATATCTTTCTCTATCGTGCTTTGTAGTTTTGCTTACTCACCCTTAAATTAATCCCTTTTAATTAAATAGACTATGTTGGGGAAAAATTTTTTGAAAGCGGGTGTAATATTTTTACTGCTTTTTAGTCTTTGGAACAGCTATTCAAAGCTTGCCGATAGCCGTGTTTTTATAAACGAAAGTGTGCTTAAGGCTGAGATAGCTTCGACCCCTCGCCAAAGAGAAAGAGGGCTTTCCGGAAGAGAATCGATTGCAAGTGATGAAGCTATGATATTTAAATTTGAAGAAGAAGATTTTCATTCGATGTGGATGAAGGATATGAATTTTCCAATAGATATAATATGGATAAGCAAAGATAAAGTTATCGTTGATTTTGAAAAAAATGTCCCCCCTGAAAGTTATCCGGAAATTTTTACTTCTGAATCACCCGCCAAATATGTTTTAGAAGTTAAAGCCGGATTTATTAAAGAAAATGAACTTAAAAAAGGTGATGGAATTGAATTTGATTTATGACAAAAATAATTGTTAATGACAAAATGCAGGCGGGTTACGAATATAAACTTGTCGAACCGATCGGTAAAAATTTTTCTGAGGAATTTTCTCCCGATTTAACCCCCAAGGAGATGTTGGAGATCGGAGTTTTTGGAGGCAAGTATATGACCGATTGCAAAAAAGAGTTTCCTGATGATTGGTTCAAAAATGCCAAACTTTCTTTTGAAAAATCTGATCCGTCCCTCAATTTTTTTAAGGTTTCGGCTAGCAAGCCACTTTCTTATTGGAGAGAAAAGGGATGGATAGATGATCGTGATCCCCGGGGCTGGTTTCAGTGGTATTGCCGATACTTTTTAGGAAGAAGGTTGCCTGATGAAGATAATCGGCAGATAAAAAGGTGGAAAGGTATGAAAAGACATATTGGAGCTCTTCAGAAAAATTGTGAAAAAGGTGATTTGGCCTGCAGACCAAAACAACGACAAGCTTTACTTCACTGGGCATACGATTCAAGAAAATTATAATTTGGAATAAAAAATATGAAAAAAAAGTTATACAAAAGCAACAAAGACAGGGTTTTTGCCGGAGTTTGCGGTGGAATCGGTGAGTATACCGAAACCGATCCGGTTGTAATCCGATTAATTTGGGTTCTTGTATCGATCTTTTTCGGTGCCGGATTTTTAGGCATTTTAGCTTATATAATTGCGGCTTTGATTATTCCCCAAAATCCTGATAATTAATTGATATTATGTGGCCATTCTATCTGACAATTTTAATATTTTTGGGAGTTTTAATTCTTCCATTTTTAGTCGTCTTTCTTTTGATTAATTTTTTTGCGATCGGTTTGGCTAATCTGGGTTTGTCTTCTTCCGCCGGGCTTTTAATAGTTTTAGCTATATTTTTTGGATCTTTTGTTAATTTACCCCTCACCAAAAAAAAGACCGTAAAAGTAAGAGATAGAAGACTATTCGGCATCTTGGAAAGAGAAATCGTCACCAATCAGGGACTATCGATAAATTTGGGTGGAGCCATAATTCCTGTCTTTATAGCTTCCATATTAATTCCCAACGCTCCTTTTTATGCTACTGTAATATCCGTTCTGGCTACTACTCTGGTCGCTTACAAAAGTGCAAAAATAATCCCCGGAATCGGCATTACGATGACTGCCGCCTTTCCGGTCCTCGTTGCTTTTTTACTAGCTTTACTTTTAGCGCCGGAAAGCCCGGAAATAGTTGCCTTCATATCGGGAGTTTTAGGAACTTTAATCGGTGCTGATTTGTTACACTTACCTCAATTTTTAAAAAACCCCGATCGAATGAGCATTTCAATAGGAGGAGCAGGGGTCTTTGACGGCATTTTTCTTACCGGAATAGTTGCCTCTCTTTTGGCCGGAATTTGATTGAATTTTGACAATATTATTTTTGTGTAGTATTATTCTTGCAAGCGTTATGGAAAAGGTAGTCGATTTATCCATAACCGGAAGACGAAGTTAATTTACAATTCATGAAAGGTACAATCAAAACTCTTACGCAAAGAGGCTTTGGATTTATCGGACAAGAAGGAGAAGATGACATCTTCTTTCATTCTAACGATCTTTCCGGAGTAGAATTCGACGACTTGGAAGTCGGAGATGAGGTTGAATTTGAGGTTGTTGAATCTCAAAAAGGACCGAAAGCAGTTGACGTAACACGCGTCTAACTCTTTGTTAAAACGAAGCTCCCTCTTTTTTTGTGGGAGCTTCCTTTTGATTAAGAGGGTTAATTTTAATTAAAAATGGATAAAATAGGACTTGCCTTGGGTTCCGGAGGAGCCAGAGGATATGCTCATATAGGAGTTATAAAAGCACTAATCGAAGAAGATATAAAGCCGGCTATAATAACCGGTTCTTCCATTGGTTCTTTGGTGGGTGTTCTTTATTCTTATTATAACTCTATTGAAAAAGTTGAAGAAGTGATGCTTGACTCTCACTTGAGAAGCGCTTTGGAAATGACCGGAATTTCAAGAGGAGGAGTTATGTCGGCTGAAAAGGTACAAAATTTCTTCAAAGAATTTGTAGGTGACACTAAATTGGAAGAATTGAATGTTCCGGTTGGTGTTGTTGCAACCGATTTTCATACTGCAGAATCAGTTTTAATTAAGAAGGGAAGTGCAGCCGAGGCTATGCAAGCCAGTGCCGCATTTCCTCTTTTCATCGAGCCGCTCCAAGTCAATGGAAGAGTCTTATGGGATGGAGGGCTTTCCAGTCAAATTCCGGCTATGGCTGCCAGACAGATGGGCGCAACCAGAATAATAGGTGTAAATTTAAATCAAAGTTTACAGAGGTCAGCTTCTTACGATCAGCTTAATCCTTACTCAATAGGGAGAAGAGCTATAGAAGCTCTACAACTTCACATGACAAGAATGGAGCTTCAAGAAGTTGACATAGAAGTATCACCTCAACTCGATTCCACCGTTTTTCTCGGTTTTGGCACTTTCGTAAAAAAGGATGAAGGAAAAAAGGTTATCGACAGAGGTTATCGAGAAGCTAAAAAAGTAGTTAAAGAAATAAAAGATGAGTAAAAAAATTGAGGGAACAATTACAATCACAAGTTCGGGTGTTGGTTATTTTTCACATCCGGATCTAAAAGAAGATATAAAAATAGAAGCTAAGTTTTTAAATACCGCCTTAAACGGCGATACGGTTTTGGTTTCTCTTTTCCCCGAAAATAAGAATGAATCACAACGAAAAGGTGAAGTGGTAGAAATAATGAAAAGAAAAAAGACAAGATTTGTCGGAACAATCGATAAAAAAGGTAAAAATTACTCCTTTCTTATTCCGGATGACCAAAAGATGTATACCGATATTTTTATTCCCGATCCCGATAAGAGCATTGAAAATAAGGACAAGGCTTTGGTTGAAATGCTGTCCTGGGATAATCCTAAAAAAAGTCCTGAAGGGAAAATAATTAAAGTTTTAGGAAAAAAAGGAGAAGAAAGGGTAGAAAGAGAAGCAATGGTTTTGGAAAGCGGGCTGGAAGTTGATTTTCCAAAAGAGGTTTTAAAGCAGGCAAAAAAGATTAAAAAGAACTCAAAAGAAAAGAAAAAGAGAGCTAAAAATGACAGAAAAGATATGCGCAACAGAAAGACCTTTACCATTGATCCCGAATCGGCAAAAGATTTTGATGATGCACTCTCAATAAAAAAGATATCAGAAGACAGATATGAAGTCGGAATACATATCGCCGATGTCAGTTTCTGGGTTAAAGAAGAAACACCCATAGATAGAGAGGCTAAAAAGAGAGGTTTTTCAATTTATATGGTTGGAGAAACCGTTCCGATGCTTCCGGAAGTTCTCTCCAACGATCTTTGCAGCCTTAATCCCAATGAAGAGAAATTAGCTTTTTCAATAATTTTTGAAATGAATAAAAAAGGAGAGGTATTTAATCAGTGGGTCGGAGAAACCGTTATTGAGTCGGATAGAAGATACACTTATAAAGAAGCGATGGAGAAGATAGAGCAAGGAGATGAAGATCTTAATACTCTAAATGAGATCGCTAAAAACAGAAAAGAGAAGAGAGTGACAAACGGATCACTTAAATTTAAGTCCGATGAAGTTGTTTTTGAGCTTGACGAAGACGGAGTTCCTCTTGATATAAAGTTGAAAGAGAGTTTTGAAACTCATGGATTGATAGAAGAATTTATGCTTCTTGCTAACAGAAAAGTGGCCGGAAAGTATGGAGGAAGCCCCTTTGTTTTTCGAATTCACGAGGAGCCGGATAAGGAAACGATTCAAGAATTGAAAGGATATCTTTCCGGAATGGGTTATGATGTAAAACTGGGGGACAAAGTGACTTCTCAAAAAATTAATGATCTTATAGAGGAGATAGAAGGAAAGGCGGTTGAGTTTTTGGTAAACAACGTTATTCTCAGATCGATGACCAAAGCTTATTATTCAACTAAAAATGTGGGTCATTTCGGACTTGCTTTTGATAAATACACTCACTTTACTTCACCCATCAGAAGATATGCCGATCTTACCGTTCATAGAATAATTAAAAAGAAGATAAAAAATAAAAAGTTAAAGCCAAAAAGCGAGTATGAAAGCGTTTCTATCTCGGTTTCGGAAAATGAACTGAGAGCGCTGGAAGCGGAAAGAGAATCGATTTCTTACAAAAAGTGCCAATACATGATCGGAAAAGAGGGTAAAAAAAGAAGAGCCGTAATATCCGGAATAACCGAATGGGGTATCTATGTTCGAGATTTGGATTCCTACGCCGAAGGAATGATATCTTTGAGAAGCCTGGAGGATGATTATTATGTACTCGATAAAGAAAATTACAGATTAATCGGCAAGAGGACCAATAAGGAATTTGCCCTGGGTGACGAGGTTAAGGTTGTTGTAGATAGAGTTGATTTGGAGGCCAGAATAATAGATTTTGTTCTTGCTTAAAGGTTTTAAGCTTGATTTTTAAAGATTCAAGTGTTATGATTAAAAGGCTCAAATTGATTTTAAATAAATAGATTATGCAAGATTCTCTAACGCAAATTAAAAATACTGAAAAAAAAGCTCAAGAAGAATTGGAAGCTTTGAAAGAAAGACTACAGAAGGAAAGAAAAGAGAAAAAAATTGAACTGGATGAAGAGATTCAAAATCTTAAAGACGAGTATGCTCAAAAAATGGCAAATGCAGAAGATTATATCCAAGATGACTTGAAAACAAAAAGAGAAAAGCTTAAAGAAGATCACAGAGAAAAAGTTAAAAAAATAAAAGAAAATTACGAAAGCAATTTAAGTTCTTTCCGTAAGAAAATTTTGAACAATCTGTCATGAATCTTCCCGCCAAAAAGTATGAAATAATAGCACTAAAAAGTAAGTGCGAAGAAATCCTCGAGGAGATGCAAAATATAGGTGTTGCTGAGATTATCTCCTTAAAAATGGATGAATCGGAAGTGGATGAATCCGAATTTGAGGAAGAAAAAAACAAAGCTGAATTGAGGCTTGCCGAGATGAGGTTTGCCAAAAGCTTTTTAAAAGATTTTGCTGAAAAAGACGGTTTTGTATCAAATTTAATTGATAGTTTTTTTCCGGAAAAGAAGAAATATTCCCTGGAAGAGCTTCAAAACTTAGTTGATTCGGGGAGAATGCAGGAAGTGGTGGAAACTTGTAATAAACTGGAGAAAGGACTCAATAAAATTAAAGCGCAGCGTGACAACCTGCAAAGAGAAATTCAAGAACTGAGAAAGTTTTCCGGAATTTCCGTAAGCACTATTGAGGATTTTGAAAATTTTTCCGTTTTTGTTGGTTCTATTGGTAGAGATAAAAAAGAAGACTTAATGGATGCTTTAAGAGAGAAAAGCATCTTTTTTCATATTAAATGGGGAGGAGAAGAAGAGTCCAACAGAGTTGGGTTTTATTTAGTATACCCCAAAGAGGACGATGAAATGGAGGATTTGGTAAAAAATATAGGAGCCAAGGAAGAGACGGTTTTTTGGAACCGTCATCCTAAAGATCTCCTTTCGGAAAAAAGAAAAGAGATTAAAGAATTAGAAAGGAAAGAGAGTGAAAAAATTAAAGAAGCTGAAGAAATCGCGGATGAAATTCCTAAAATTGAAGCTCTAATAGATTGGTATCGATGGAAGTTGGATAAATATAAAACTTTTGAAGACGGAGAAAAAACTCATAATTATTTTTATTTAAAGGCTTGGATAGCAGAAGGAAAAGTTGGAAAGTTAAAAGATGCAATGGAAGAAGTTACTCCATATATAATGATTAATGAGATTGATATTGAAGAAGATGAGCGTCCTCCGGTAATGATGCAAAATGAAGGCCTTATGGAAAGCTTTGAGACGGTAACCG
>PWGJ01000037.1 GCA_003554445.1 Candidatus Nealsoniibacteriota bacterium | reverse complement strand
ACTTGTAACACCGGCAACAAATAATTCTTCTGTATAATCTGTTTCATTTTTCTTCTTATAGTTTACATATATAATTAATTCTCTATTTTTAGGGTTAATTACTTCTCCTTTTAATGTCGCAGTATTTTTATTTATCTCATCAGGTTCAAACGCTTGAACGTTAAAATCACTAACCCCTACAACTTGATATGGCATAATAACCATGACAAACAACATCATCAATATTATTTTTTTAATCATTTTTAACCTCCTATCCATAATATTCTCACTAAATAAAATATCAATGTAACAGTCGCTATAATATTATATAATATTAACCCATTTAAAATGATTGCGGGAACTTCAGCAACTAAGACGATAAAATCAACACCAAAGATTGAAAACATCGTAATTCCTATATTAATGAGTGCATCTGTGATAAATCCACTAACAGCCCCCATTTCGCTTGTTACTTCATCAATAACAACATCTTGATTATATTCATTAACCGCAGTGTCACCTATAACTGCCACAACCATAAAGTTTAATATGAACATAAAGATTATACTAATCATCACTAGTCTAAACTCTACCCAAGCCATTTTACACACCACCACCTCCACTTATCTGGTTCCAAATTCTACTCGCCAAAAACATAGCAACTATTATAATTACAAGTATAGCAATCCAAAGTGGAATCCATCCTATTACTACCAATAGGAAAAACATAACACTAAATGCAATTACTCCAAAGGTGGAAGTAGCCAAAAACGAGTCCCTTGTGTAAAACCCGCCAAAAGCAACTAATCCAATTGTCAAACCCAAAACTGCAATAGCCCAAAATACCTCTTCCCCTTCTGGTGGTTCTGGAAACCAATCTGGAGAATCTGCTGGTGGTGAGTCAATCGGTTCGTCTGGGTCATCTGGGTCATCTGGGTCTGTTGTATCATCTGGAACTTTTTCAACGTCTTGATATAAATCTAGCGTGAATGTATCTGTTTCAAATTCTTCATATTCAATAATAACTTCAATAGGTTTATTGTCAACTTCCCATTCAACAAATGAATTAGTGAATATACCCCATTCAACAACTCCAAATAAAGATTCTTTTTGAAGTGTGACTAACAATTCGTTTTCATCATCAATTGAACCATATGATTCTGTACCTGCTTCATCCAAAAATAAATTTCTTACATCACCATCAGAATAAAAACTTACATTTACAGATGTAATATTGTTGTATTTGTCTTCATCCATATTAGGTTTGAACTCAAAAGGTTGTGAATCTTCAATATCTTGAATATATATATCGTCAAAGTCAATTCCATCAACTTGTGAAGGTCGTGGTCTTGGTTCTGTTTCAAGGTTAACTTCTTGTGAATCTATACCATATTCATTAACAAGTGAAATTGTTATATCCTCTTCATTATGTCTATTTCTACCAAATACTTGGAAATTATCAACTTCCTCAAGAACCTTTGACAATAATAATTCAAATCTTTCTTCGTCTTGATATGAATCTGTATCAAAATCACCACTTACAGATATAGTTTCTGTTACATTTTCAATTGGGAATGACACTCTTATTTCGTCGTAATTCTCACCATATTCATCTATAGGTGTAATATCTCTACCAAAACCTTGAACTTCTATATTAGGGATTGATTCAAAAAAATTAGGTGGTTCTTCAACTTCTTCAACACTTGAACTTACTTCAAAAGAATCTTGTATATTAGGGGTTTCTGGGTCTTTATCTGATGCTGTTATGGTAAACTCTCTAGGTGTTATATCTTTATCCCTACCTCTTATTAATAGGTTGTTTGTTAATTCAACGTCAAATTCACCAATATGACCATCTCCTGAACCAATTTCTTCATCATATACAAGTGTTATAACTTCTCCTAATTCTTCATCAGGAAAAGACAATGTTAACTCTTTAAAATTTTCAAAATAATCACTCATCCTTAAAAAAATTTCATTTTCACCTTCTAAATTAATCAATTCAGGAAAATCAGCAATTTGTTTTAATTCATCTGGGTCAACAGAACTAAAATCGTACTGTGAACCCAATGAATCGTTTACTTGTCTATCATATAATTCATCAATTTCTGAACTGTTAAGTTTTCTATCCCAAAAAGCCATTTCATCCATATATCCGATAAAACCATTTTCATCTGGTGAAGGAATATGACCAATCATATAATCATCAACATCAAATTCACCACTATGTGAAGTTTCTAGAAGAATATCATTATTTAAATATGTTGTTGCTGTTCCATCTTCAATCGAATAAGCCAAATGAACCCATTCATCTTCTGGGAATGATTCTCCATATGTTTCAACAATATCAATTGTTTGTTCTTCACCAAAAAATTTCAGTTTCAATTCATCACCAAAGTTATCTAATATAATATGTTGATTAGGTGAAAAACTATCGTCATGAGATGCGATTATCATTTCTTCTTCAATTTGTGAAGCATATAACCATATTGAAAAAGTGTGTTGATTATCCATAAAATCTGCTGATGCTTTTTCTTCACTATCATCATCAAATACTAATAAAGAATCTTCAGCGAATTCACCAAGTCCAAAACCTAAAGAATAATCACCAAGTTTCACTTCGTCATCACTCATGAATAGTTGATTAAATGGTTCTGCTTGGTAACCTTCAACACTATCTTCAGTATATAAATCATCATTAAAATTATCTATATCATCAAAAGCCCAATAAGAATGGATGTTTGTTCTCAAATCTTCATCTGTTACATTACCAATAACAGGTTCTGGTTCTTCTTGAACATCTACTATAAAAGAATCACTTACTTCACCATATTCATTAATAGCACTAACATTAAACTCTTCATTATAAAATGTATTAGTCCCATCAACTCTTAATTCAATATCTCCTTCAAAATCGGATAAAGTAACCTCTATATCACCAAAATAAACTTCACTTGTTCCTTGTCCCAATTCATTCTGTAATATTTGATTTGTTGAGTCATCTCTAAAATTAACTTTAATTTTATTATAATCCTCGAAGTGTTCATTCATTGATAATATTTGAAATTCTGTTCCTTCGAGATTAATATCCGGTAAATCTTTTATTTGTGATGGTGGTTGAGGTTCTGGTTCTTCTGTAATATTAATAAAAAAATCTTGTTCTTCACAACCTATAATATTACATACTTGAACATTCATATCACCCTCATATGTTTCTTCACCTTGTTTAAAAATTTCAATTACAAATTCATTTGAATCCTTCTTATAGTCAAACCAAACAGCGATTTCATCACCGCTATAAGTGTTCACATCACTTTTTCTATGGATTCTTTCTGCTGTTAGGGTTCTTGTTTCGCCATCTGCTTCAAATTCAATTGTTGCTGTTCTAAACTCATCATATACATTGTCAACTATATATTCAGCAGAACCTGTCTCTAACTCCAAATCTAAAAATGAACCAATTTCTTGTGGTGGTTCAGTTAACTCATTTATAATCAAATCAAAGTTTATGAAAAATACATTTTCATTCTCATCTATTGATGTAACATTTATGTTGTGGTTTTTATCCCCTTCGTTGTCACCATATATTAATAACTCCATATCTTCAAATGATATAGTATAATTAACACCATCAAATTCAAATGATTCTTCTGGATTATTTTCATTAATAAAATAGGTTCCTGATTCTGTTTCTGTATTATAATCAAATATGTCGACTTGTAAGTCAATAGAATCGTTAAAAAATTCGTCTAAATCAAAGAATATTCTTTCATCACCATCTATTGTAAACTCTGAAGTTTCAGCAATAGCACTATTTACTAACATTAACAACATCAAACTATATATTATTAATCTTTTCATTATAGAATAATTGGGTTTCAAAAATTTATAAAGTTTATTATTTATTTTTATCCATAATAATCTAAAAGTAATCTAATCTAATCTACAATAGTAGAAATTTAAAAAATTTTAAGTCATTTAATTGACTTTATTTGAGGAAGACTCTCCAAATCAAGAACACAAGACCGGCACCAATTATCAGGAACATAACAACAGGAACCCATTCAGGAACATCTTCGTCTGTTTCTAGTTCTGCTACGTTGCTAAACATTTCAGGAGCCAAAGCAGTCGCCAAAACAACTACAATCAATCCTGTAATTAATGCGGTCATCGTATTCGTCATTTGTCCGGAAGCCTTCTTTTGTAACTTATGGAGTTTATTTTTATCCATGTAATAGTAATAAATATTTTATAATTTATAAATTTTGTGATTTTTTAATCACACGTTTAATAACTCCAATGGTCTTGTTTACCAATTCCTGTTTCATCGACAATTGAATCTGTATCATCTTTTAGTTTAGGTGACCACTTAATGTTTTTCACGAGTCCTTTTCTTCCTTCAATATATACATAAGTTCTATATTGACTACGAACCTTAACTCTCTTAACAGTTACTTGTTTCGGTGTAGCATATCCTATTAATTCAACATTTATAAGATATGAACCACTTGGGAAATTATATCGATTAATCCCCCTGTAAAAACCATTAAATATTGCTTGTGAAATTATTCTTTGTCTATCAATATTTGAATTAACAACTTCAAATTGACTACTTCCTTCAACAGTTCTTTTTTGCCTACCATCTGGTGTCACTATTTGAGCACTAATAATTGCTTTTTGTTTAATTCCTTTTATTATTTGTCTTCTTATCTGGAATTGTGTTCTTCTACTCATTTTATATCACCTTTTATTTTTATAGGGTTCGATTCATTACCTTCCCATATTCTTTTGTTATCTTCAAGTGACAACGATTTTTCGACATCAATGTGTGTTCTTGTTTTTAATTCTCTTCTGGCACTTTCTCTTATTTTAGATAACTTTTCTTTTTTTACTGTTTGACCATTTTTTATTTTTTCAAAGTCATCTTCACCACATTTATTTATTCCTTTTACTTTTATGTCAACTTTTTCTTGTGTTATCATCTTATACATCTTAGGTTTATAGAATTCTCCTTGAATTATTCTTGCCTCAAGTTTCATCTCGCCAAGTTTGTTGCTACTTGGAATTTCGTCTTTAACGACAATTGAATCTGTATCTGTATATACAACATCATATTTCTTTATGTATTCATACATAAGAATTCTTGCATATGAAGTTATGTAAGAGGATAATATTGGAAAACTAAAAACACCATCATATTCTTCTTCAGTAACTCTTATTAATTTATCACCTTTTATATCACCTTTTTCGTATAATAAAGCGTATGTTTTTTCATCTTTATCTAAATATCTTAAATCTTTAATTTTACAGTTTTGAACCTTGTTTTGGGCGAATTTCCCATATAGAGAATTCATAATCACTTTTGTAACTATTTCATTTGGATCATTT
>PWGJ01000044.1 GCA_003554445.1 Candidatus Nealsoniibacteriota bacterium | reverse complement strand
TTCTGAGTGCAAGTCCCATCTTTTCTTGATCTTCTCTACTTTTCGGTTCAACTCTAATTGAAACTACCGGATCGGGAAAAGTTATATTTTCTAAAACAATCGGTGCTTTCGGGTCACACAAGGTGTCTCCGGTTGCCGTCTCGTCCAGCCCGACCAAAGCGACAATATCTCCGGCATAAATTTTATCCATCTCTTCTCTATCATTGGCGTGCATTCTCAATATTCTGTTAATCCTTTCTTTATTGCCCGTCGTGGAGTTTACCACATTGGATCCACCGGTCAAGGTCCCCGAGTATACTCTTACAAAAGTAAGGCTACCCACATAAGGGTCACTGGCTAATTTAAAGGCCAGAGCGGAAAACGGTTCATCATCATCGGCTTTCCTGACCATCTCAGTCTCTTCATCCTCCGGATCAACTCCCTTTACCGGCGGTAAATCGGTGGGAGCCGGAAAGAAATCACAAACGGCATCAATAACCGGCTGAACTCCTTTATTTTTAAGTGCGGTACCGCAATAGACGGGCACCAAATTATAATTTATCACTGCTTTTCTTAAAGCCTCTTTAAGTTCTTCGATAGAAATTTCTTCTCCTTCCATGTATCTCTCAAATAAATCTTCGTCTTCGGTCACTATCTTTTCGACCATCTCTTCTCTTTTCTTTTCCGCTTTCTCTTTTAGTTCTTCCGGAACATCAACTTTTTCAATTTGCTCTCCCATTTCTCCGCCATACTTCCAGGCTTCCATTTCCAATAAGTCGACAGCTCCTTCAAAATCTTTTTCCGCTCCTATCGGAATCTGCATCGGAACCACATTGGGCGTTAATTTTTCAACTATGGTTTCAATCGCGCCTTCATAAGTAGCTCCCACTCTATCCATCTTATTGATAAAGCAGATTCTGGGAACTTGATATTTATCGGCTTGCCGCCATACCGTTTCCGACTGTGATTCTACACCCGAAACCCCGTCAAAAACAACAACCGCTCCGTCCAAAACTCTTAGAGATCTTTGAACTTCAGCGGTAAAATCGATGTGTCCGGGCGTGTCAATTATATTTATTCTATATTCGTTTTTCTTTTTCTTCTTTTTATATGTAGGTGTCCAAAAACAAGTAGTGGCAGCAGATGTAATCGTAATACCCCTTTCTTTTTCTTGATCCATCCAATCCATAACCGACTCACCTTCATGAGTTTCACCTATTTTATGAGAAATTCCTGTATAAAAAAGAATTCTCTCGGTCATCGTAGTCTTACCCGCATCGATGTGGGCAATAATTCCGATATTTCTGTATTGTTCTAATGGATATTCTCTAGGCATATTTTTTACAAATAAAAAATGCTTTTTCAAGCATTCGAACTAAAACTTTTACTACTTGGCCAGAAAAGCAAAAGCTCTGTTGGCTTCGGCCATTCTTTCCATGTTTTCTTTCTTCTTGATTGCTGATCCTTGTTTTTGTGATGCTTCTAAGATTTCATCAGCCAATCTCTTCTCCATTGCAGATCCGGACTTGCTTCGTGCAGCATCCAAAATCCATCTCATAGCAAGACTCATTCCTCTTTTTTTATCTACATCATAAGGAACTTGATATGTAGCACCACCGACTCTCTTTGATCTGACCTCTTTTTTAGGCATTACATTATTTAAAGCTTGCTCGAAAGTCTCTACGGGATCACCCTTGGTGTCCTTCTTTATGATATCAAAAGAATTATAAAGAATTCTTCTGGCTAATGATTTTTTCCCGTCTTTCATTATATGGTTAATAAATTTCGCAACCACAACATTGTCATACTTGGGGTCGGGATCAATCGGATGTGTTTTATATTTTTTTCCTTTTTCTGCAAACATGATTTAATTCGGTTTTTTGGTTCCGTACTTACTTCTGGATTGTTTCTTGCCCTCTACTCCTTCGGAATCAAGCGCTCCTCTTATTACCGTATATCTGACACCGGGCAAGTCTTTAACTCTACCCCCTCTTACCAACACAACCGAATGCTCTTGCAGACTGTGACCCTCACCGGGAATATAGGCTGTTACCTCCATTCCGTTGGAAAGTCTGACTCTGGCAACTTTTCTGAGCGCTGAATTCGGTTTTTTAGGTGTGACAGTAGAAACTTTAATGCACACCCCCTTTTTTTGCGGAGAGGGGTAGTGTGACTTCTTATTCTTTAAATTATTAAAACCGTAAGACAGGGCAGGTGATTTCTGCTTTTTCTTGGGTTGCTTTCGTCCTTTTCTTACTAACTGGTTTATTGTTGGCATATATATTTTAATCAATCGTAAAACAATACTACAAAATAGATGGAGAATTGTCAAGAAAAAAGACTTCTTCTTTCCTGACATCAGCCACGCTACATTATATTACACTATTTTTAAAATTTTGCAATGTTTTTAGCACCCATTAATTATAAAGGAAGGGGCATTCCGGTAAAAATATGAAATATAATTCCCGATAATGACGGTAAAAAGATGAATGCCACCATTAAAGCGACAACCACTCCCAAAATATTGTTGCCGAAAGACAAGTCTACGGAAGTGAATATTCGTAGAAGCTTCGATCCGTCAAGAGGTGGTATCGGAATAAGGTTGAAAAGGGCTAAAATTATATTGACGTAAATTATCAACGATATGGTAACCACCCAAAGCGGATCCAAAGCCATGAAACGCAAAGCAGTCGATAATATCAAGGCGATAATCAAATTGGAGGCCGGCCCGGCGGCAGCTACCTTAGCCGGTCCATATTTTTGATCCCGCAAATTGTAGGGGTTAAAAGGAACCGGTTTGGCGTAACCGATAAAAAAGCCTCCGGTTAACATTAAAATCAAGGGAAGCATGATGGTTCCGAAAGGATCAATGTGAACTATCGGATTAAGCGTTAATCTGCCGGCATTTTTAGCTGTCGGATCCCCCAGATACATCGCCATCCATGCATGAGCATACTCATGAAATATAGCCGACATAATTACAATCGCATATATAAAAATTTGTATTTCTATGTTTTGTTGCATCAAATTAATTTTAACAAAAAATAATTTAAAATAAAGTTTTGACTTTGCAGGTTTATAATGTATAATAGATTCCAGTATTAATCAACAAACTGAAGCTTCAGAATCTTTACAGCATCAGTTAAGAATATGGCTAAGTGTCAAATTTGTAGCAAAAAATCAGAATTGGCTGGAAATTACGCCAAAACAAGAGGTCAGTATAATCCGACCGGAAAAAAGAGAAGAAAGCCCAACTTGCAAAAAACTTTTATCCCGGAATCAGTTCAGAAAAAGGCTTATAAGGAATTTGCAGGAAAGAAGGTAAAAGCTTGCACTAAATGCATAAAAGCGCTTTCCAAATAGTCGGTAATTTATCGACTTTAACCGGGCCGTGGCCTAGAGGCTTAGGGCGTGCCGCTGGGGGCGGTGAGATCGCCGGTTCAAATCCGGCCGGCCCGACATGAAAAAAGTGGCCTTCGGGCCGCTTTTTTATTTACTGAACTGATACGTATCTTTATTTATGATATAATGACTTAAATTATGAATACTTTGATAGCCACAATTGCAATTTTGATTATCGGGTCAGCCATCTTTTCTTGCAGTGAGGCTGCCCTATTTAGCGCCCCCATAAATAAAGTGGAAGTTCTTAAAGAAAAGGGAGTTTCAGGAGCAGCTTCGCTTTTAAAAATTAAAAAGAATATGCGACCATCGATTACCGTATTGGTCGTCTTTACCAATATATTCAACGTGGCAGGTAGTGCTTTGGTCGGTATGATAACTACTCAAACTCTGGGAAGTTCGGTAGTGGGCATCGTTTCCGCCATACTCACTTTTTTGGTGATAATTTTTGCCGAAATAATACCGAAAACCATCGGAGATGTCTTTGCTGTCCCAATAAGCCTTAAGGTAGCTCGACCGGTTCTTTTTGCCACTAAAATTTTACGTCCTTTCACCTGGTTTATCGAATTGATAACCGCGCCCTTCCCTAAAAAGACAAGAAAAATAACCGAAGGAGAGATTAAAACTTTAAGTCGGCTGGGCTACCTGGAAGGAGTTATAGAAAAGGACGAAAAGGATATGATAAATAGAGTTTTTATGCTCAACGATTTAAAGGCTAAAGACATAATGACTCCCCGAACCGTAATAAACGCAATAGAAGCGGAAAAAAGTCTCGGTGAAATAGAAGAAGATATCTATGAAAGTTCTCATTCAAGAATGCCGATATATGAAGATAATTTGGATGAGATAGTCGGAATATGTCATAGAAGAGATATTTTAACCAATCTTGCAAAAGATAAAAAAAGTAGAAATATAAAAGAGCTTATGAATTCGGAGGTCATAACCGTTAAAGAATCCATCAAAATAGACCGATTGATTCCCATATTTCAAAAAAAACGGTGTCACCTTGCGATAGTTGAGGATGAATTCGGAGGAACATCCGGGGTTGTAACCTTGGAAGATGTTCTAGAGCAGATAATAGGAGAAGTGGTTGATGAATTTGATGAAGAGGTCGATTTACGTGAAAAAGCCAAAAGGTTAAATGATTCCACTGTAGAAAGTTAAATGGTCTTTCAATAATCTGGTTAGCAAGTACTCTTCGGTTACTCTCTTTTTAGCCCTCTTACCCATTCTTTTTGATAGATCTTTATCCTTAATCAAAGCTACCACTTTACTGGCTCCTTCATCGGAGCTTTTTATTATGAAGCCGTTTTCCCCGTTGGTAATCTGTTTTTTTATTCCTACTCCGGTAGAACCGACGACCGGTTTTCCTTTCCACATCGCTTCCGTCACCGTGAGCCCAAAAGCCTCTCTGTAGGAGTTTTGTAAAATAACGTCACTCTCTCTTTGAATCGAATTAACTATCTCTTTCTCATTCGCTTCAATTTCTTTAATTGATTCCGGATAAAAAAATAGGTGCACTCCTTCTCTCTCTTTGGTCTTTCTTTTGACCTTTTTAAAAACTTCTTCAGCTTCCGGGTCGTCTTCAGCACCCCCTATGCCGAAAAGAATCAATTGCAGATCGGGAATTATTTCTTTAGCCTTTTCGTATATATCAACAACACCCGAAGGATTTTTAAACAGATCAAACCTGGAAACTTGAGAGATTATCGGTTTTTTTATATCTACTCCTAAACTTTTGATTATCTTTTTTGAATTATTCAACTGCTTGTTAGTGTCCGAAAGAGGATCAATTGCCGGTGCGAATACATTGCCGTCGAATCCATCTATTACATGCTTTTTGTCGCTGTATATCAAATGATCGTATCTTTCAATAAAGGAATCAAAAAAAGAACCTTCGTATTGAGAGCTGTCCAGGTGAAATCTTAAGATTGTTGGCTCATCTTTTCTATAAAATTTTATCTGCCCCATCGGTTGCGGGTCGTGAATCATCAATAAATCAAACTCTTTCCTCTGCAACTCTCGTGCTATCCCTTTATTTACTTTTAAATATAAATCCTTCTCTTTTTTGGTAAAAGAGACCTTTCCTCCTTGAAATAAATGATGTATTTTTTTAGTTATTTCAAAAAATTTCTTTTCAGCATCTATTTTATACCAAGAGGCTTGAAGACCTCCGGAATTAAAAAGTGGCACCAAACTATTTAATATTTGTGCCACTCCTCCACCTTCGGAAGTTGAGTTTATATGTATTATTTTTTTATCTTTTAACCTGGAAAAAAGGTGGTTTATTTTACTATAATTGCTCGCACTGATAAAGCCGCGATAATCCTCTATT
>PWGJ01000119.1 GCA_003554445.1 Candidatus Nealsoniibacteriota bacterium | reverse complement strand
GCCGGTTTTGCCGAATCACCGAGCCTGGATAAAACTCTACTCCAGACGTAAGCGGAAACCACTGAATCGGTATCCGGATTCTTGTGACCTATAACTATTACCTCCTTCATATCCTTTTTTATTATTTTTTATTATTTAACGCTTTAATCGGTTTTGCCACCCTTTTGGGATGAGAATAATTGGGAATTTTATTTTCTTCCAGAAAATTAATACCTTCGGTCGTCTCTTTTCCCGCACCCATAAAAACGGTTAATATCGGTTTTTGATGTTTTTCTTTCAGTTTAACAAGTCTTTTGGCGGTCTCCAAAGGATCGGTCATTACTTGCAAAGTCATAATTACTACCAGCACATCCACATTTTCTTGAGCTAAAAAATTATCGGCTGCGATTTCATATCTTTCGGGAAGAGCGTCTCCAACTATATCCAGGGGATTGCTTTTAGAGTAATCCGGATGCATCTTGTTTTCGATTTTTTCAATTGTATCTTGATTCAGTTCCGCTAATTTTAAACCGTCTTCATACAGCTGGTCGGTAAGTAAAACTCCCGCCCCTCCGCCATTTGTAACTACAGCCACCCTATCACCCGCTGCCGACTGCCAGGCCAAAGCTTTGGAAACGTCAAAGAGCTGGCTTAAAGTATCCACCTCCTCAACTTCCGCCTGCCTTAAGGCGGCAGAAAATATCTCGTGTTCACCGGCAAGCGATCCGGTATGTGAGCAGATTGCCTTTTTGGATTTTTCACTTTTACCTCCCTTTATGGCTACAACCGGTGTTTTTATCTTTTTAAGGCAATTGAAAAGTTCTCTTCCTTTATCCACCCCTTCTATGTAAAGTGCTATTACTTTAGTGCTTGGATCCTCATCGGCAATTTTTATGTAATCTATAAGCGAAAGGCCGGCTGCATTGCCGACTGAAATAATTAACGAAAAGCCGTAATTTTCTTCTTTTGCTCCATCGATTATGGAGTCAATTAGAGCTCCGGATTGAGAAATTAGACATATATCCCCATTCTTGGGATTTCCGGGTGCAAAAGAGGCATTGAGACCCACTGGTGGCCTTAAAATACCAAGACAATTGGGACCAACGAGAGGTATTCCCGCCTTACTTAATTTTTCAGCTATTTCGTCTTGTCTTTTTTTACCCTCTTCACCGGTCTCTGCGAATCCGGCGGAGACTATTAAAACTCCTCCGACTTTTTTTTCTATACAATCATCAACAACTTCGGAAACGATCTCTTTGGGAATTGCGATTACTGCCAAGTCTATATCTTCTTCTATATCAGTTATTCGGTTATAAGACTTTTCCCCGAAGACTTTTTTTGAAGACGGATTAACATAAAACAGTTCGGCGCTACCGGATTTTAAATTTTCAATAATTCCCCTGCCTACCGAATTCTCTCTTTCGGTGGCTCCGATAATCGCAATGCTCTTTGGATTGAATATTTCCGGTATCATAAAACTATTTTTACATCACATATGTATAAACCGTGATCATTTCCTATAACGGGGTTAAAATCGAGCTCTTTCACATTTTCTTCAAAGCTGAGTCGAGAAGCCTTTACAAGCAGATCGGCAAGTTCGTCTTTTTTTATCTTCGGTCCTCCTCTGAATCCTTCCAATAATTTCTTACCTTTGATTTCTTCTATCATCTTAAGAGCTTCATTTTTATCAATGGGAGCTATTCTGAAAGATACATCTTTAAAAAGCTCTACCATTATCCCGCCCGTTCCCAGCATTATCGTCGGACCGAAAACCTGATCGTTTTTGGAACCGATAATAAATTCTCTACCGTTTATCTGTTTTTGAATAATTATCCCCTCAATATCTTCTATACGAAATAATTTTTCAACTGCCTCTCCTAATTCTTCTTCATTCTCTATCCCGACTATTACACCATCTACTTCGGTTCGATGAAGATGTTTATCCGAAGAGATTTTTGCAACTACCGGAAAACCGATTCTTTTAGCTACCTCAACAGCCTGTTTTGGATTCAAAGAAAGCTCCGTCGGTGGTCTCTTCAGATTGTATTTTTTGAGAAGTTCTTCTCTTTTTTTATAGCCGAGAATCATTAGAACTTTTTTAGATGATAAAGTCTGCAAAATCAACTAGTCTTTTGGCGTAACCCCATTCATTATCATACCAACTCAATATTTTTACCGAACCCCCAACTACTTTGGTCATCTCTAAGTCAACTATAGAAGAATGAGGATTTCGAATGTAGTCGGAAGAAACCAAGGGTCTTTCTGCAACGTCCAATACCCCTTCGAAATCTTTTTCTCTGGTTGCTTCCTTGAAAGTTTCATTAATCTCTTCTACCGTTACCGGAACTTCAAGTCGACAAACCAAATCAACCAACGAAACCGTCGGAGTCGGGACCCGCACGGCCATTCCGTCAAGCTTCCCTTCCATTTCGGGCATAACTTTCGCAATTGCCTTAGCTGCTCCGGTTGTTGTCGGAACTATATTTTCCGCTGCCGCTCGGCAACGTCTTAAGTCTTTTTGCCCCGGACCGTCAATTATATTCTGGCTTGCCGTATAGCTGTGAATGGTTGTCATTATTCCCTCTGTTAAACCGAAGTTTTCATGTAAAATCTTGACTACCGGTGCTAACGCATTGGTAGTACAAGACCCCATATCAACGATTCTATTTTCACTTCTGTATGAATGTTCGTTTACCCCTAATACAAAAGAGGGAATTTCTTTGGGGCTTTTGGACGGTGCCGAAATTATTACTTTTTCGGCTCCCGCCTCAAGATGCTTGCTTGCACCCTCGTAATCTCTAAAAACCCCGGTACACTCCAGCACGACATCGACAGCCAATTCATCCCAGGGTAAGTTTTCCGGATCTTTATGATTTAAAAGTTTTTCTCTTTGCTCTCCAACAACCAGATAATCATCTTCCAACTCAACTTCATAATTTCCATAAACGGTATCATGGCGAAGAAGATGAAGTAAATCTTCCGGATTCGCCAAGTCATTTACGGCGACAAGCTGCAAGGACGGATAATCCGCAATTATATTTTTGAAAACGGCTCGGCCAATACGACCAAAACCGTTGATTGCAATTGTTTTCATTTTTTAATTTATTTCTAAAAGTTTTGAAATTTTCTTCTTCTCGAACCCGACTACGACGTCATCTCCTATTTCGGTAACGGGAACTCCCATTTGCCCGGTTTTTTCTTTCATTTCTTTAAGAGCTTCTTCATCTTCGGCAACATTGATTTCTTCATATTCTACGTCATTTTTTTCAAAAAACTTCTTAAGAGCTACACAATATGTGCAGGTCGGCGTACTATATATTTTTACTTTTTTCTCGGACATATTTTTTTCTTTCTCTTTTTTTAGAATAAGAAAGAGTTTATCTTCTTTATTTAGTTTATTACAAAAAAATAGCTTTATCAAGAATAATCGACAATATCTTCTCCCGTCATTTCTGCGGGCTTTTCAATCTTAAAAAGCTTTAAAACGGTCGGTGCTATATCCTTTAATCCTTTACCTTCTTTTAACTTAGCATTTTTTAAGTCTTCTTTTTGGGAAATTAAATAAAAAGGTACCGGATTTATCGTATGGCTGGTTTTCCAATCTTCGGTTTGATCTTCGGCATTACCATGATCAGCGGTTATTAAGAGTGTGTAATTGTTTTTAAGACCGGCATCAACTATTTGACCCGTAGCCGAATCGACCGCCTCTACCGCCTTCTTTATCGCTTCCGGATCTCCCGTATGACCGACCATGTCACAATTCACCAGGTTGACAACTATAAAATCATGTTCCCGGTTAGCGATTTCTTTTACAAGCTTGTCAGCTATCTCAAAAACGCTCATCTCCGGTTTTTCATCATAATAATCGACATCCGGAGAAGAGATTATTCTTCTACTTTCTTTGTTGAGAGCTTCTTCTATTTGACCGTTAAAGAAAAAGGTAACATGGGCGTATTTTTCAGTTTCGCTTATTCTCAGTTGACTTAAACCGTGCTCGCTTATTATTTCTCCCAGAAAATTTTCAACCTTTTCATTTTTGAAAGCCACTTGACCATTAAACGGCCGATAATAATCGGTCATGGCAACAAAAAAAATATTCTTTTTATTTCTTTCAAACTCTTCAAAATTATCTTCAACAATCGCTTGAGTAAGTTGTCGTGGCCGATCGGTTCGGAAATTAAAAAATATCAGAGAGTCTCCCCTTTCGACGCCTTGATAATCGATTTTAACTCTCGGAATTATGAACTCATCCGTTTCTTCATTTTGGTAACAATTTTCAACCTCTTTAACGGGGTCACTGAAATCATCTTGGCTCTCTCCGTCCATTATTGCTCGATAAGCTTTCTCAGTTCTCTCCCATCTCCGATCTCTATCCATGGCATAATATCTTCCGGAAACGGTAACTATCTCTCCGAAGCCCAAGTCATTTAATTTATCAACAAGTTCGGAGAGATACTTTTTACCCCTGTCTACCGGTGCATCTCTGCCATCCGTAAATACATGAATAAAGACATCTTGAAAACCATGCTTTTTACATAAATCAAGCAAGGCGTAAAGGTGATTTAAATGACTGTGAACTCCTTCTTTCTGAATAAGACCCAAAAGATGAAGTTTTGAATCGTTTTCCTTGGCTCTTTCTATCGCTTCTAAAAATTCCTCTTTTCTAAAAAAGGATTTATCTTTTATCGCCTTATTTATCTTTGTTAGTTCTTGATCTATAATTCTGCCCGAACCGATCGTTAAATGACCCACTTCCGAATTGCCCTGAAAATTATCCGGAAGTCCCACTGCCGGCCCGGAAGCCTTAAGTGTTGTGTGAGGATAATCTCTTCTTAACTCATCGTCAACCGGAGTTTCGGCCTCACTTATTGCATTTAACTTATTGGACTCTCTAAAACCCCAACCGTCTCTAACTATTAGAATAACACCTTCATCACTCATTGTTTTTCTGGAAGTTATTTAGTAAAAACATACTTGGTTAGAAAATTTCTCTGATCTATTTTACCCAAAGATCCTCTCCTGCATTCCTTTTCGCTGAAATATTCGGTCTTGTCAGTTCCTTTATTGCGGATAAGAAGCGGAATATCTCTACTGCATCGGTTGGTGGTAATCGAGCAAGTTGAGTGATCCGAAGTAACGACCAATGTACCGGTAAACTCATCAAAAACTTTTAAATTTTCATCAATTTTTTCAATGAAATCCTTCTTACCCCAAAAGTCTCCTTTGTCAGCAAAAAGATCGGTTGCCTTCACATGAATAAAGATAAAATCATAATTGGAAAGTATTGCCTCTCTCGCCTCTTTGAATTTTCCTTCCAGATTAGTAGTCGGTAAACCGTTAGCACCTTCAACATCCAGAATATCCATCCCGATCAGTTTCGGAATTTGCTTGTAAAGGTCATCACCCGCTATACATGCGGACTTTTTTCCGTATTTTTCTTCAAAACTGGGCAATTTAACTACATTTGATGCTCCTCTGGTAAGAATATAATTGGCCGGCAATTCTCTCTTTTTGTTTATCGAGCTTTGGCTTAAAATTTCATGAGCCTTTTCAAGAAAGCCATTCAGAGCCTTGGCGGTAAACTCAGCTTCTTTTGATTTACCTATCGGCTCTACTTTTCTTAAACCTTCTTCTCCTTCAATGTAGTGAGGGTCACTGTCGGATATTTCAACACTTAACCCCTTGCCTCTCATAACAATTCCGATTCTGTGCTCTTTTGCAAGTCCGACATTGAATTTTACTCCGTCAACTTCTATCCCGTCGATTTCTTTTACCAATTT
>PWGJ01000024.1 GCA_003554445.1 Candidatus Nealsoniibacteriota bacterium | reverse complement strand
CTCACACTTCACTCCACACACCCAACAAATAATACTCCATCCCCTTCGGGAGAGGTCCAACCTCTCCCAAATAGCAAACAGTTTTAATAATAACTCGGATTTCAACTCAAAACCACCTTTCTTGAAGGATCTCGGGAGAGGTCCAACCTCTCCCGAGTACGAATAAATGAGTAGCTGAACGATAAAATTGGTAAAAGTTGTTTTAAGTAATATTTTAATGTTTTAGACAAACAAAAAATCCGCCGAAGTGGCGGATTTTTCTTAGTTTTGATCGATTTCGTTAGTCTTTAAGCCGTAGACTCAAACGATGATCGTCAGCATCTATCGACAAAATTTCAAAGTCATAAGTTTCTCCGACTTCGAGTGCAGCTTCCATTCTTTCCTTCGTTCCGAATTCGGAGATGTGACAAAGTCCTTGAATTCCGGAATTGAGCTCAACAAAAGATCCGAAAGAGACGAATTTGGTAACTTTACCTTCAATTACGTCTCCCTTGGAATGCTTTTCTTTGATTGTTTTCCAAGGATCTTCTTTGAGCGCTTTAAGGGATAAAAATACTTTACCGTCGGCTATTTTTATGATTTTGGCTTCAATCTTTTCTCCTTCTTCGAGAATATTGGATGGGTCGGAAACGAGACTCCAGTCCAATTCGGAGATATGAATAAGCCCTTCTATACCTTCACCGAACTTGATAAAGGCTCCAAAATCAACAATACCGGTAACTTTTCCTTCAACGACATCACCTTCTTCATATTCTTCAAGAGCCTTTTCTTTCTTTTCTATCTCTCTTATCTTTTCCGAAAGAATTATTTTTTCATCTTCCTTGGAGAGATCCAAAATTCTGACTTCCAGCTCTTCTCCGACTAATTTCTGTAATTCTTGTAAAATTTCATCTCGATCACCCCCTTCTACATGAGGATAATTATCCGAAGAAAGTTGAGAGGATGGTAAAAATGATGAAATTCCAAAAAGTTTAGTTAAAAGACCACCTTTATTGGCGCCTTCAATTTTTACTTTTATGGTTTCACTGTTTTCTTTCTTTTCTTCCAAGACACCCCAGGCCATATCCTTTCTTGCTTCGTGTCGAGAAAGTTCAACATAACCGTCTTCCCCGTCTATGTCTACAACCTTAACGGAGACTTTTTCTCCATTTTCCAGGTCTTTGAGTTCGTCTTTAGCTTGGTAAAACTCTCTACCGAAAATTATTCCGGTTCCGAAGATTCCCAAATCAACGTAAGCCGCTGCTCGTCCTTTACCTACTATCTCACCTTCGACAACCGATCCTTCTTTGGGTATTTCGAGTAAATTTTCTTCTTTTAATTTGTCTTTCATAATTTTTCTTGATGATAAAAATTTGGTAGTGGCTCAAATCTAAACAAATTTTTATCGATTGGTTAATAATTGACTTGGGCAAGATGAAGTCTTTGAGCCCAAACTTTTCAATACTTGCCGCTGATTATCTATTTTACATAATATCTTGATTTTTTCAAGTTTGACTGGTAAAATGGTAATTAGTATTTAGTTAAAATATTATAAAGAATATGGATTTTAAATGGTACGGACAATCTTGTTTTTACATTTCCGGAAAGAAAAAGAGGAAGTCGAGGAAAAAAGTCTCCATTCTAACTGATCCTTTCGATGAATCTACCGGATTGAAGTTATACAAAAAGAACGTTGAAATGGTTTTGGTTTCACACTCTCATGATGACCACAATAATTTATCGGCGGTAAATGAAGAAGCATTCGTAATAGACAACCCCGGTGAATATGAAGTTCAAAACACACTCATTCGAGGAATTTTTTCTTATCACGATGAAGAAAAGGGAAAGGAAAGAGGAGTAAATACTATTTATGTAATAGAGTCGGAAGGAATGAATGTCTGTCATCTCGGTGATTTGGGTCAAAAAGAGCTTACCGACGATCAACTCAAAGAGATAGGTGAAGTTGATATCTTACTTATTCCGATAGGCGGAAAATATACATTAAACGCAAAAAAAGCGAGTACAATAATCTCTCAACTTGAACCGAAAGCGGTAATCCCCATGCACTACAAAGTGGATGGTCTTGACTTGGATTTGGATGGGCCGGAAGCATTTTTCAAAGCGATGGGAGCCAAAGACACGGAGGCTAAAGACAAGGTTTCTATCTCAAAAAGCAACCTTTCGGAAGGAGAGATCAAAGTATACAAATTAAAACCACAGAGCAAAAAGGCATAATCTAAAAAAACATGAAAGAAGATAATTTTCAAGAAAATGATATAGGCTACGTAAGACCGAGAAACATAACCGAAGAGATGAAAAAGTCTTACATCGATTACGCGATGTCGGTTATTGTCGGTAGAGCACTTCCCGATGTACGGGACGGATTGAAGCCAGTGCACAGAAGAATTCTCTATACGATGAACGAAGACGGACTTACACCCGGAGCCAAGTATAAAAAATCGGCCAGCGTGGTCGGTATGACTTTGGCCAGATATCATCCGCACGGAGACAGTGCAGTTTATAATTCGATGGTCAGAATGGCGCAAGACTTTTCACTTAGATACCCTCTGGTCAAAGGTCAAGGAAATTTCGGATCCATAGACGACGATCCTCCGGGAGCGCAGAGATATACGGAAGCCAAGCTTTCCAAGGTTGGAAAAGCGATGCTTAAGGATATAAGCAAAGACACGGTTGATTTTATCGATAACTATGACGGAACCAAAGAGGAACCGACCGTTTTACCTTCTCCACTTCCACAACTTCTTTTGAACGGGTCATTGGGAATTGCCGTGGGAATGGCCACCAATATTCCTCCCCACAATCTCGGAGAAACGATTGACGCTACCATTCATCTTCTTGAAAACCAGGAAGCCGATACGGAAGATTTGTTGGAATTCATAAAAGGTCCCGACTTTCCCACCGGTGGAGAGATATATAACAGAGAACAAATCGTAAAAGCTTATTCACAGGGTAAGGGATCGATAAAAGTAAGAGGAAAGGCGAATATAAAACAGAAAGCGAGAAGTTCACAGATAATTATCAGCGAAATTCCTTACGGAGTTAAAAAATCGAAGATGGTCGAGCAGTTTGCCGATCTGGTAAAGGACGGAAAATTGGAAGGTGTCAGAGATATAAGAGACGAGTCGGACAGAGAAGGTTTGAGAGTAGTTCTCGATTTAAAGAGAAACGCCTACCCTCAAAAGGTACTCAACAGATTATTCAATTTCAGCTCTCTGCAAAAAAAGTTTCACTTGAACATGATTGCTTTGGTTGACGGAATTCAACCCAGAGTGCTCAGTCTGGTTGAAATTTTAGAGTATTACATAGAGCACAGAATAGATGTAATTACCAGAAGATTAAAATACGAATTACAAAGAGCGGAAGACAGAGCACATATTCTGGAAGGTTTATATAAAGCTTTAGTGGATATCGATGAGATTATCGAAACGATTAAAGCTTCGGAAGATAAGGAGGAGGCGAAGACCAACTTAATGGAAGAGTATAATTTGAGTGACCTTCAAGCTTTGGCTATTTTGAGAATGAGATTACAAAGATTGGCCAAGTTGGAAAGAGTGGAAGTTGAAGATGAGTTAAATGAAAAAAAGGAGACGATAAAAGAATTGAAGACAACACTCGAAAGTGAAGAAAAAATTAAAGAAGTGGTCAAAGAAGAATTGGAAGAGATGAAAGAAGAGTTTGATGATGAAAGAAGAACGGATGTAAATCCGGAACCTCTGGGAAATATCAAAGATAAGGATTTAATCCCCAAAGAAAAAGCGATAGTGACAGTTACCAAAGGAGGCTATATTAAAAGAATCAATCCTTCCACCTATAAAAAACAAAAGCGAGGTGGAAAAGGAATTTTGGGAATGAAAACCAGTCAAGATGATGTGGTTGATCACTTTATCAAGGCCAACACTCATGATGATCTACTCTTTTTCACTGATAGCGGTAAAGTATTCCGTGTACCCGTCTACAAGGTTCCGGAAGGAACCAGGGCGGCACGAGGAAGAGGTATTTTGAACTTTTTAGAGCTTTCTTCGGATGAAAGTGTGCTGGCAGTTATTCCTTTGGATAAGGATGGAAAGGATGGAGCGATTGAAAATTTGGTAATGGTAACAGAAAAAGGTAAAATAAAGAAAACAGCACTGGAAGAGTTTAAGAATATCAGAAGATCGGGACTTATCGCTCTCACCTTAAAAGAGGGTGACCAGCTTAAAAAAGTGAGAAAGACAACCGGTGATGACGACTTGATAATCGTAACCAAAAAAGGAAAAGCGATTAAATTTGATGAAGAAGAAGTTCGACCGATGGGTAGACAAGCCATTGGAGTAAAGGGAATCGACCTCAAAAAGGGAGATGAAGTTACTGACATGGGAGTAATCAGAAGCAACGAGGAGAAGGATCAATACATATTCATAATGACTGAAAAAGGATACGGAAAAAGAACTTTGGTAGAAAAATACAGACCTCAAAAGAGGGGTGGTGTCGGACTTAAAACGCTTAGCAACCCTTCGAAAGTGGGAGAAATAATTTCTGCCAGAGTTGTTACCGAAGATCAAGATCTGGTAGCGGTTTCCAAAAAAGCGAAAGTAATAAGAACCAGCATAGATAAGATATCCAAACTCGGTCGTCCCACTCAAGGAGTCAGAGTTATGAAATTAAGTAAAAAAGATTCCGTAGCATCTATAACTTGTTTCTAAAATGGCTTTTATAAATCCCGAAGAAGTAATTGAAGATTTACCTGTTGAAGAAGATATGTTAGCGGCCGACTTCGGTTGTGGCTCCGGAGGATGGGCTTTGCCTTTAGCCGACAAACTCTCCGAGGGAGCTGTCTACGCAATAGATTTACTCGAAGAACCCTTATCGGTACTAAAAAGCAAACTGAACAGGGAAGGAGTGGCGAATGTTAAAGTGTTGAGGGAAAATATTGAAGAAGGGACATCCATCCCCGACAAGAAAGTAAACCTGGTGCTGATGACCAATTTTATTTTTCAGGTTGAAGATTACGACTCCATTTTTTCCGAAGCCCGCAGAATATTGAAAAATAGCGGGTTTATTTTTATTGCGGAGTGGTCTCCGGACTCTCCCATAGGACCCAGAGAAATTAAAATTCATCCCGAAGAAGTTAAAAAAGTAGCGGAAAGGCATAATTTTGCACTAAAGGAAGAGTTTCAATTCGGAATGCATCATTATGGCTTTCTTTACCAAAAATAGTCTATGCTAAAACTTATGAAGGCAAAGAGAAAAATAATGGTAACCGTTTTCGCGTTTTTGATGAGCTTTGCCGGAACTGCGACCGTGTATGCGGATTGCAATCCTTGTGATAACGGAAACGGAGTCGTCTGCATACCGAACCCGCTACGCTTTTGCTCTATACAAGAGCTTTTAACTGAAATCACTAATCTTTTAATTCAGCTCGGACTGGCTCTTGTAGCTTTTATGGTTATTGTTGGAGGATTATTCATCATGTTTGGAGGAGCTAATCCAAAATATTTTGAAAAAGGAAAAAATATCATAACATGGACGGTTCTGGGTCTTTTCGTTGTTCTTTTTGCCAGAGGAATATTGGCGGTTATAAGATTTGTTATGGGCGGTTGATTTGCACTATTCAATAGAGGTGGTAGAATAATTTAATATGTTAACCTGTAAAAGGTCGATAAAATAATTTTAAAAAAATGAAAAAAGCATTATTGATTTTAGGTTTAGCTTTGGCAATCGTTTTTTCCGGTGTCGTAATGGTAAATGCTCAAGAAATAGAGGTCATGGAAGGGTGTGAATTGGTTAGAGATATAACGTATGACGGAGAAACTTACTCCGGTGAAGTTGATCAAGATGATGGTGACGTATGGGCTATAATTTGCCTCATAAACACCGTAAACAGAGCTGCACAAGTCCTCTTCTTTATCATGATGGGGCTCGTAGTTGCGCTGGTAATAATCGGAGGATTCTTCATTCTCACCGGAGGTGGAAGTGAAGACAATATAGCCAAAGGTAAGAAGTTCATAACTTACGCCATAGTCGGTGTATTTATCGGTGTATTCGCTTATGCGGTACCCGCCATATTGAACTT
>PWGJ01000088.1 GCA_003554445.1 Candidatus Nealsoniibacteriota bacterium | reverse complement strand
CGTTGATGTAAGGGTGACGGATAAGGCGGGAAACGATAACAGCGACAGTGTTACCTTCACCGTTGATGTGACCCCGCCTACGGTAACGATAACCTCACCGGATCATGGTGAAATCTTCAACGTCTCCGATGTCACCGTACAATGGACCGGTAGCGACCAGGAAACCGGGATATCCCATTATGAGATAAGGTTGAACGATGAAGACTGGATCAACGTGGGGAATGACACTGAATATATTTTGGAAGAGCTGATAGATGGTGAACATACCGTGTACGTGAGAGCCTTCGACTTCGCAAACAACACGGATACTGACCACGTAAATTTCACAGTAGATGTAACTCCTCCTTCCGTCGATATCATCTCACCCTCCGAAGAAGAAGTAATCCCTTCAGTCAACGTGACGGTTGAATGGACGGGAAGCGATGATACATCCGGTATAGACCATTATGAGATACGGATCCATGGAGGCGATTGGATACCCAAAGGACTCCAAACGAGCCATGAGTTCATGGAGTTGGATGAGGGAGAACACACCGTAGATGTCAGGGCCACGGATAATGCCAACAACTCAGCCGTTGATTCTGTGACCTTCGTTGTGGACTTATCCGATCCCACGGTGAACATCACATCTCCCGATGAAGGGGATATATTCGGTACGTCGGAGGTTACCGTAGAGTGGGACGGCAGCGATGATATATCCGGGGTAGAATATTACGAGATCAGGATAAACGAAGAAGACTGGATATACAAAGGTCTAGACGAATCGCATCTTTTCACCGATCTGAGTGATGGGTTCCACTTTGTGGAAGTGATCGCTTACGACCATGCTGGTAACTACGCGATGGATAACGTTACCTTCATGGTTGATGTAACTCCACCTACTGTTGATATAACAACCCCGGAAGATGATGATGTGATATCGGATCCTGAGGTCGTAGTAGAATGGACCGGAGACGACGAACATTCGGGGATAGACTACTACGAGATCCGTATAGACGAAGGAGTATGGATAGACAAAGGCGATGATACCTATCATGAGTTCACAGATCTAGCCGAAGGGGAACATGTTGTGGATGTGAGAGCATATGATATGGCCGGTAATTCAGAAACGGACACTGTAACCTTCACCATCGAGTTCGAGATCAGTTACATCGTAATATCACCGGATTTTGAAGCCATCACCGCGGGGGACACCATCGAGTACACAGCCATGGCCTACGATGAATTCGGTGGTGAGAAAGGAGACGTGACCCACCTGACCAATTGGTCCATAGAAGACGGTGCAGGGGGCTATTGGGTCGGTAACGTGTACCATTCAGAGTTCGCTGATGACTGGACCGTGACCGGTGTGTATGATGGTATGGAAGATACCGCAACATTGAGGGTACTCGCAGGCGATGTACACAGCATCGTTATCTCACCAGAGGATGAAACCATCACCGCCGGAGATCATGTAGATTATGTTGCCTTTGCTTACGATGAATTCGGTAACGAAAAGGGAGAAATATCACCCACTTACAGTATCGATGATGAAGCAGGAGGTTCTTGGTCGAACAGACGCTATCATTCTGAGTTCGCAGGAACCTGGACTGTGACCGGTACCTACGATGGAGTACAGGGTACGGCTACCTTGACCGTTGAACCCGGCCATCCCTTCGATATAGTTATATCACCGGAGGATGCGACCATAGTCGTTGGAGAAAGCCAAATGTATACGGCTAGTGCTTCTGACGAGTTCGGTAATGATATCGGAGATGTGACCCACGACGTTACATGGAGTATCGATCCCGGTGCCGGTGGTTTCTGGACCGATAATGTTTATACTTCTGAAGATCCGGGTACTTGGCAGATCAGAGCTGAAGGCGAGTATCATACGGGTTATACGACGTTGACCGTGGAAAGTGATATCGTGGAATATTCATTGGATATCATGGCAGATAATGGTGGAACTACAGATCCGGTTCCAGGTAATTACATCTATGAGGAAGGAGATACTGTAAACATAGAAGCGTTACCTGATCCGGGATGGACTTTCAGTCACTGGACCGGAGATCATCCTGACGGGGAACGGGAAAATCCCGTGATCACTTTAACCATGGACGATCATAAGGCTGTGACCGCGAACTTCATAGAGACCGGTTTTGAGCCCGGGAATCTGTTTCTTGATGTTTATCCTGATTCAGGTGAAGCACCGTTAGAAGTAACTATTTACGTTTACTCGGATAACCTTGGGGAAGAATCAGGCTCCATCGACGTTTTCGTGGATAATAGAGTTGAATATACATTGGAAGTACCAGCCGGAGGCGATGCAGAACATACATTCACACATACATTTGAAGAACCCGGTCTCTACGAGATAGAATTCCATGGTTTAAGACAGACCGTTAATGTTGGAGATGTGCCCGAATTCGAGCCGGAAAATATAGAATTGTTCATAGGACAACTCTACGGAGAAGCGCCTCTTGAAACCTCGATAAATGTACGTGCAGAGAACTTTGGAGAGCTTGATGGTTCTATAGATGTTATCATAAACGGCAGAATTGTTTATACTTTACACGTACCTGCTAACGATATTGCGGAACATGAGTTCACACACGTCTTCGAAGAAGTGGGTACCTATAGTGTAGAGTTCTATGATGAAACACGGTTTGTCGAGGTCTATGATCCTGAGAGTTTCGCTCCTGTAAATCTAGAACTGGAGGTGGATCCGATCTCAGGTGAACCTCCGTTGACTGCAGATATATACGTCAGTGCAGAGAACGTTGGAGATGAGCATGGTTACATCGACGTACTCATAGATGGAACAGTTGTGTATACATTGGACCTACCAACCCAAAGCAGTGCAGATCACTCGTTCACACATCTTTTTGAAGAGGTCGGGCAATACCTGATCGAATTCAAACATCTATCTGAGACCGTGACAGTTTCAGTAGAGCCGCTCTCGATAGATATCACATCCCCAGATGCTAGTGCAGTATTAAATACGAAAGATGTGACCGTCCATTGGAGTTCTGAAGGTGCTATCAGCCACCATGAGATATCCATCAACGATGGTCCTTGGTATGATATAGGCTTGATGGAACACTACACATTCCCAGACCTAGAGGATGGTGATCATACCGTAACCATAAGGGTGGTAAGTAGTACGGGCCAGGAAGAGATGATCTCCGTGAGTTTCACCGTTGATGCTGAAGATGACGTATCTACCGAACTGCCGGGATGGTTTATGCCACTGATGGCGATATTGGTAATCGCCTTGATTATCGTATTGGTCATGATCGTAGTGGTTAAAAGAAAAAACAGGGATGTGCCCATGACAGATCTAGATGAGGAGGAGGTATAGATATGAAAAAGATATTAGCGTCCGGAGTGGTCTTGACACTGCTGTTCAGCATGATGCTCTTCGCCGTAGTGGCTGAGACCGAGATCCGTTCTGTTCAAGAGATATATGATTGGAACGATCTAGATGGAGTGAGGCAAGATCTGAGCGGTAGCTACGTGCTGATGAACGACCTTGACAGCGGTACTTCTGGTTACAGCGAATTGGTGGGAACTACTCAGGGTTGGGAACCCATAGGGATGGATAGCTTCAGTCCCTTCACTGGTACTTTCGACGGTAACGGTTTTGAGATAATCGACCTTTTCATCGACCGTCCGGATACGCACTCCGATTGGGAGTCGGTAGGACTCTTTGGAACTGTAGAAGAAGATGCGGAGATCACCGATATAGGTATAGTAGATGCCGATATCAATGGCAATTGGTATGTTGCTACGCTCGTAGGGAATAACCGGGGCACGGTTAGGAACTCCCATGCTACAGGTGACGTTAACGGTGAAAGCCGTGTCGGCGGTCTAATAGGTGCGAATTCAGGCACGCTATCCAATTCTCATGCGGATTCTACTGTGAGCGGAGAATCTCAGATCGGCGGACTATCAGGAAGGAACACAGGCATCGTATCCTCTTCACACGCTACTGGTGATGTAGACGGTGAAGAAAATACAGGAGGATTGGTAGGATTCAACTGGGACGCTACAGTGTCCGATTCCTATGCCACCGGAACCGTGAGCGGGGAGGATTCTGAGATAGGCGGACTGGTGGGATATAACTACGGAGGATCGTCTGTTGTAACTACTTCTTATGCTGCCGGCGATGTGGATGGAGATTCTCAAGTAGGTGGACTTGTAGGTAGGAACGACGGTACGATCTTTAGATCGTATGCTTCCGGGGCCGTGAGTGGAGATGGATCCATCGGTGGGCTCCTCGGATACAACGATGGTGGTGATGTTGAAAACACCTATGCCACCGGAGCAGTGAACGGAAATTCGCAAGTTGGCGGTCTTGTGGGATGGAATACCGATGAAGGAACCGTTAGGAACTCATATTCAATAGGTACCGTCAGTGGAGATAGTAATGTAGGAGGACTGGTCGGATATGCTTTCGGCTGGGGTTCTGACGGGATCACCTACGATTCATTTTGGGATACTGAAACCTCGGGTATGGATACGAGTGATGGTGGAACAGACAAGACTACCGCCGAGATGAAGGATGTAGCCACTTATACCGATACCGATACTGAAGGATTAGAAAACCCTTGGGACTTCGTTGGTAACCCGAACGATGATCAGGGCGATGAAGAGATATGGGACATAGATCCTGGGATAAACGAAGGTTATCCGTTCTTGGTTGAGGATGAACCGGAAGAGTATACTCTCACCATAACCGTGGTAGGGCAGGGCTCTACTGATCCAGGGGAAGGCACCCACACATACTTAGAAGGGGAATAAGTTACCATCACCGCCACACCAGACACAGGGTGGTACTTCTTTGAATGGCAGGGTGATCACACCGGCACTGAGGACGAGATCACTGTTATGATGGACGGCGACTTAGATCTAACTGCAGTTTTTGAAGAAGAGACCGGCTTCGTACCAACAGATCTGGAACTGGACGTGGATCCCACCTCGGGCGATGCGCCCTTGGAAGTCACCATATACGTCAGTGCAGAAAACATAGGAGATCTTGATGGTTCCATAGATGTCGTGGTGGATGGTACGGTTGAACACACATTGGATATACCTGCAGGTGAAAGTGCGGATCACACCTTTACTCACACCTTCTATGAGATGGGTAGTTATCTGATAGAATTTGATGAGTTAACTGAGGTAGTGGTGGTGGATGATGTTACCGAGTTTGAACCCGTGAATATGAACCTTGATGTCCATCCTCTTTCAGGCGATGCCCCATTGGAAGTAACCATATACGTCAGTGCAGAAAATATAGGCACCGTTGACGGGTTCATAGATGTCTTAGTCGATGGTGCCGTGGGGTACATGTTGAATGTCCCTGCCGGTGCAAGTGCGGATCACACATTTACTCACACTTTCAACGAAGAGGGAACTTATCTGATCGAGTTCTATGATCTAACTGAAACGGTTGAAGTGTCCGATACTTCAGAATTTATACCTGTAAATCTTGACTTACAGGTAGATCCCACTTCAGGTGAAACGCCTCTGGATGTGGATATCCATGTGTACATTGAGAACGCTGGAGATGAACAAGGTTCGCTAGACATCATCATAGATGGTGTTGCTGAATACACTATTTGGGTGACGGCCCAAGGATCCACCAGCAGTACATACACCCACACATTCTTTGAACTGGGCACGTTCACCATCGAATTTGGACATCTCAGTGAGATTGTATCTGTCGAGGGAGATGATCTTTTCTTACCTTCTATCGAGATCACATCACCGGATGATGGATTCATTTTCAATTCACACACGGAAACCATTCGGTGGTCTGCAGAGCAGGGCCAGTATCCGATAAGCCATTTTGAGATACGGTTCGACGATGGAAACTGGATGCACACAGGTACGGTCGATCATCACACGTTCACTGAACTCGATGAAGGGCATCATATATTTCATGTTAAAGTGGTAGATAGTCAAGGAAATGAGGATACGGCCTCTGTCGATTTTAACATCGAGATCAAAGAGGACGACCCGTCTGAAACGGAACTACCTGTGTGGGCATCGGTATCCATAATAGTTTTAACGGTATTATTGGTAGTTGGACTAGTGACACTCATCTTTTTATCGAGAAAAGG
>PWGJ01000087.1 GCA_003554445.1 Candidatus Nealsoniibacteriota bacterium | reverse complement strand
GGTGATGGCTTGGTGGTCAAGCGGGAGGTCTTTGACAAAACCGGGCTTTTTCAAGAGGATCTTCGGGGGTCACAAGACACTCATATGTATTTGAAAATGGCCACGGTCGCCAAGTTGGTGCCGGGGGATTTAAAAGAGCCGGTGGCTTTAAGAAGGGTTCATTCTGATAATCGGTTCAATAAACTTTCGGCAAAAGAAAAACAAGCGGTTCAGTTAAAAGTTTTCAGCCATCTCGAGGCTTGGGCCGAAGAGAAGGGGTTACCCGAAAGACAAAAAGCTTTTATCTGTTATAAAAGATTTTTTTTGGAAAATGTCGGAGATTATTCCGGTTGCTCTAAATTCAAAAGACTGCTCAAAAGATTCATGGTAACTTTAAAATTCATTTTCATCCATTCTTTATTTCAGAGTCGAGCGATCTTGGGTTATTATTCAAGGAAGATCTTTAAGCCTTAAAGTATTAAATTGGATTTTAGGTATGTATTTTTTTGTATTCCATATTATGTATTTTTAACGTTGAATAATATTTATGAAAGTTAGCGTCATTATACCTACCTATAACAGAGCCGATGTTATTTCCCGGGCCGCCCAAAGCGTTCTGGATCAAACCGTTTCGGACTTTGAACTTATCATTGTTGATGACCGGTCTTCGGACAGTACCGAAGAGGAGGTACAAAAGTTACAAGACAAAGACGAACGGGTGCGCTATATTAAGCATAAGGAAAATCGGGGCGGCAGTTCGGCTCGCAACACCGGCATCAGCCAAGCTCGGGGGGAGTATCTGGCTTTTCTGGATTCCGATGATGAGTGGTTGTCGGAAAAATTAGAAAAACAATTGAAGAAATTTTCCGAGTCTTCTCCGGATGATCCGGGGGTGGTTTATAGCTGGAAAACAATAGAAAAGGTAGGCGTTAGTCGGGAGCCGGTCAAAGTGGCTCAAAATGCCAAGGGCGATCTTTTGGAGTTGTTTTTAAGTGGTACCGGGATCAGTACCAGTACTTTGTTACTCAAGAGAGAGGTGGTCGAGGAGTGCGGGGTTTTTGATCCGGCTCTGGATCGGTTGGGCGGGCAGGATATTGATTTTTGTATCAAGATCGCCCGGAAGTATAGTTTTGATTGCGTTGACAGTTATTTAGTGAGGAAATTCATTTATCAAGACAATATCAGTAATTTGAAGAACGCATCCAGGATAATCGAGTCGAGAAAATATATTTTGAAAAAATATAGCCGGGAATATCAAGAGCATTCGAGGGCCAGATCAAAGATGCTTCGGCATATCGGAACTTACTATATTTTTTGTGATGATATTTCAAAAGCCCGGGGGTATTTTGTTCAAGCTATTCGGGCTTATCCTTGGAAAGCAAGAACTTACTTTAATTTTATTATCAGTTTAGGTGGTTTGACGGTTTATAAAAAAATTTTTAATCGAAAGAGGAGTTACTAAGCGGTACTTCATTGAATTTATCTGTTGTTTATGAATAAGAGGATTGCTTTTTTTATACCATTTTCCGGGGGCGGCGGAGCTGAGCGGATGATGATCACTTTGGCCAACGAGTTCGCCGAGCGGGGTTTTGAGGTGGATCTGTTGGTGGCTCAGAAAGAAGGTCCGCTGTTGGAGACGGTCTCGGACAAAGTCCGGGTGGTGGATTTGCGGGCCTCTCGTCTGCTTTGGGCTCTGTGGCCGGTTGTTAAGTATCTCCGTCACACCAGGCCGGAGACGCTGATCGGCAGTATGGAGCATGTGATCATCATCTCGGTCTTGGCCAAGTGGTTGTCTTGGTCGCGAGTGCGGATCATCTCTCGGGTAGCTAACACTCTCTCGGTTTCGCTACAGGGTACTAAATGGTACCGGAAAGCCCTTCGCAAGTACGGGGCTTTTGTGTTTTACCGATTGGTTGACCGGGTGGTTTGTAATTCTCAAGGTTCGGCCGATGATCTGGCTCGTACCCTTTGGCTGGCTCGAGAGCGGATAAGGGTCATTTATAACCCGACAGTCACCCCGGCGTTGCTTGAAAAAGCGAAAGAGGTGCCGGATCACCCCTGGCTTAATACTGATGATCAAAAGGTTATTTTAGGGGTCGGCCGGCTACATCCACAGAAGGACTTCGCCACCTTGATCCGGGCCTTGGCCGTTTTGAAACATTCTTTTAATACTACTCACTCTCCCAACAAACATTCCAATATTCGCAAGAATATTGGAATATCAAAGTTTGATCTAAAGCTCATAATTTTAGGTGAAGGGGAAGAGCGGGCCCGACTAGAGGGTTTGATCAAAGAGCTTAACCTGGAAGGTGAGGTGGATCTGCCGGGCTTTGCTGATAACCCTTACGCTTTTATGGCCCACTGTGATGTTTATGTGCTGTCTTCCCGCTGGGAAGGTCTGCCGAACACTTTGATCGAAGCTTTGGCGGTCGGGACGCCGGTGGTAGCTACCGACTGCCCCAGTGGTCCCGGCGAGATCTTGGAGGGTGGTAACTACGGCCGGTTGGTCCCGGTATCTGACCCGCCGGCCTTGGCCGAAGCCATAGTTAAGGCCCTCACGGCTCCGCCGAACCCCGAGAAACTAAAAGCCCGAGCCCGGGAGTTTGCGGTGGAATATTCGGCCGAGCGGTACCTGGAGCTTGTTGAGAGGCGGGGTTGACAGCTATGCCGGGTAGTATTATCCTGTACATAACTGTACAGGATAAGTAACTACTTATGAGACAGAGAAAAGATCAGAAACTGCAAAAACTTTTAGAGGACCAGAGGAATCTATATCACACTCAAGATCTGGCGGTCTTGTGGGGGATAGATAATCCTAACACTCTATATACCACCATTCACCGATATACCGCTCGGGGTTTTTTAAACAGAATATACAAAGGTTTTTACTCCGCCTTACCTTTAAGTGAGATCGATCCCTCTAAGCTTGGTGTTGTCGCACTTCATGAGTACGGTTATGTCAGTACCGAAAGTGCTCTAGTTGAGCACGGAGTGATCATGCAGGAAATTAAGTACATTACCTTAGTGTCCGGTTATTCAAAAAGATTTGAAATAAATGGTTTTAAATTTTTATCAAGAAAGATGAAGGGGGAGTATCTACTAAACCGAACGGGAGTAGTAACAGGGAACGGAGTAAGAAAGGCGACTGTTGAGAGAGCTGTTGCCGACATGCTTTATTTTGATCCGGATTACCATTTTGATGGTAAGGATTTTGTCAATTGGGAAAAAGTAAAAGAGATTCAAGAGATAATTGGATATTAGATATGAGAAAAGAGAATATAAAACATGAGATAGTAATGCACCGGCTACTGTCCGAGATACTGGACGACAAGTATCTCTCGGTTAATGCCTTTTTCAAAGGTGGAACCTGCGCCAGAATGCTAGGGTACCTGAATCGGTTTTCGGTTGATCTGGATTTTGATCTGAGTGAGAAAGCTGACAGAGATCTTTTCCGTCAAAAACTGCATAGAATATTTGAGGATCTGGGCTTGGATATAAAAGACGAGAGTAAAGATGCTTTGCAGTTTTTTTTGAGATATCCAGCAGAGAGTGGATTTAGAAATACAATAAAACTAGAGATTTTGGATAACTTTTATAAATCCAATATATACAGACCTTTCCATATACCCGATATTGAAAGAACGGCAACCTGTCAGACCATAGAGACGATGTTCTCCCATAAGCTAATCGCTCCTTTAGACAGAAAAGAAAAAGGGGGTAGTGTGGCGGGGAGAGATATTTACGATATTCATTATTTTTTCTCGCAAGGGTATGAATACTTGCCGCAGGTTGTTAAAGAGAGGAGGGGGGTTACTTTGTTGAAACATTTTTCAGACCTCAAAATCTTTGTTGAAGAAAAAGTTACCAAGCAATTGATAGATGAAGATCTAAATACTCTTTTGGATTATGATAAGTTCAAACTAATGAGAAAGTATCTGAAAGAGGAGACTTTGAGGTTTATTGATAAGGAGATAGAGTCTCTAAGGGAGTAAAAAATATGATTTGAATAGTGATTCTTGATCCCGCTTCGAGTGACCAGAGAAAATGATAATGATTTTGGTCGAGAAAGGGTGTTAATTAGTCCTCTGTCTGAAGAAAGAGTGAGAAACTATCGAGTAATGGAGTAGTCAGAGCAACTCCTACACTTTTATGGTGAACTCCGATCTCTTTGTCCTGTCGTCGCGCTGGGAGGGTCTGCCGAATGTCTTGATCGAGGCCTTGGCTGTCGGTACGCCGGTGGTAGCTACCGACTGCCCGAGCGGGCCCAGTGAGATCTTGGAGGGCGGGAAATATGGTCGGCTGGTGCCGGTCGGGGGTGTGGAAGCCATGGCGGAAGCCATCCGGCAGACCTTAGCCAACCCGCCGGACTCTGATCAGTTGAAACAGCGCGGGCGGGAGTTTGCGGTGGTGAACTCAGTGGCGGGGTATTGGGGGTTGTTTGATGATCGGCCAGAGTAGAGATGGGGGTTGGTTTTTTCGATATTTATGATAAACTTTTTCTAAAGTATGTGGTTTATAACATATTTTAGAAATAAAAATGAGGTATTTTGATCTTAGAGAACAGCTAAAGGATTGCGTAGTCTTTTCTGTTAACGATATACGCAACATAGAGCCGGATTTTGATCTGCGACGGCTTTCCGAGTGGGTGGCAAAGGGTTTGATAAAAAGAATAAGAAGGGGTTTTTATGTTTTTGCCGATATATCATTAGAAGACGAAACCCTTTTTATTATAGCCAATAAGATCTATCAGCCGTCTTATATTTCTTATGAAACCGCTCTCTCTAGTTACGGTATTATTCCCGAAGCGGTGTTCGGGGTAACTTCGGCCACCACCCTTAAAACTCAGGATTTTAATACGTCGGCCGGACATTTTATATATCGCCGGATCAAGCCGGAATTATTTTTCGGATATTATCCGGAACAATTCCGGGGGGGGGTATATAAAAAGGCCTATTTGGAAAAAGCGATCTTGGATCATCTGTACTCTCGCCCTGATATAGGTGATCAGACTCAATTTCGAGAAACCCGATTCAAGACGGAACCAGCCAAAGCTCTGATCAAAGAAAAGCGATTTCGGGAATATGCTCAAAGGTTTAATAATCAAGCTTTATTCAAACGGGCCCAAAATTTTATAAATTACCTAGATCATGCTGAATTTTAAGGAAATATCTAAATTTTACCCTCAAGACCAGATGTGGTCGCGGTATCATATGATACGAGAGTATCTGCAGTTCAAGATCCTGGAGATCATTTTTGGATCAGTTCAAGGGTCAAAACTTTCCTTTATAGGGGGAACGGCTTTGAGGATAATTTACCAATCCGGCAGATTTTCCGAGGACCTTGATTTCGACAATTTTGATCTATCAGAAGAGGATTTCAGGGAGTTGTCTGAGGAGATCAAGAAAGATCTCGAGCGTGAGGGGTACAAGGTATCGGTTGAAGCTAAGGTCGGGGAAGCCTTCCGTTGTCGGGTCAAATTTTCGGATCCGCTCTATCAGGAGGGCCTTTCTCCGCATCAAGACGAGAAGGTCTTGATTCAAGTCGATACTACGCCCCATAAATTCAGCTACCGGCCGGATAACAAGATCCTCAATAAATTTGATGTTTTTACTCAGATTCGGGTAACTCCGTCCGATATTCTGCTGTCTCAAAAAATATATGCCGCCTTTAATCGGGCTCGGATGATGGGCCGGGATTTTTACGATATGGTGTTTTTGCTTTCTGTCACTCGACCTAATTATGGTTATTTAAAACAGAAAATAGATGTTGGAAACGCGAAAGAGTTGCGGGATTATTTGATCAACAAAAGTTGTCAGCTCGATTTTAATCGGTTGGCTGAGGATGTGAAGCCGTTTTTGATCAGAGCCGGAGATAAAAAACGGGTAGAATTGTTTTTTGATTATATTAAACAAGCATCATTTTAAATTTATGTCGGAAAAGAAAAAGTGAATGCCAGTTCGTGGCTTAATTGGCCGGGCTTGTTATCTGTGGTAACATATCATCATATGAAGTTGGAATATGCCAATGTTAAGAATTTAAAACAGGAGGTTAAAGAGATCGTTGGCCGTTATCTGGATCTGTCTGTTTATAACCTTTTCTTTTTCGGCTCTCGAGTAACCAACCGGAGCGGGGAGCGGGCTGATATT
>PWGJ01000084.1 GCA_003554445.1 Candidatus Nealsoniibacteriota bacterium | reverse complement strand
TAAAAAAGGATATGAAGGAGGTAATAGTTATAGGTCACAAGAATCCGGATACCGATTCAGTGGTTTCCGCTTACGTCTGGAGTAGAGTTTTATCCAGGCTCGGTGATTCGGCAAAACCGGCCGTAGCCGGAGAAGTAAATAAAGAGACAAAACTAGTCTTTAAAAAGGCGGGTTTAGAATTGCCAAAAAAAGAAAATCTAAAAAAAGCCGATATATTTTTGGTAGATCACAATGAGGAAGGTCAGATGGCCGGAAACCCGGAAAATGTTATAGGCGTTATAGATCATCACAATCTTTCCGGGCTTGCAACCGATCGGCCGATATACTTCAGAAACGAACCGCTCGGAAGCACTTCCAGTCTCATTGCCAGGATAGCTTCCGAAAAGGAAATTGAACTGGAGGATGAAGAAATTTTCTTGCTTCTTTGTGGAATTTTGTCCGATACATTGAAGTTAAACTCTCCCACGACTACCGAATATGACAAACAGATCGTTAAAGACCTTTCGGATCTAATTGATGAAGATGTTGATAAGTTGGCTCAAGAAATGTTTGAAGCTAAATCGGATCTTTCCGATATGACATTAAAGGAAATAATCGAGGCCGACTACAAGGATTATAAGTTCGGTGGTAAAAAGATCGGAGTCGGTGTCGCCGAAGTCGCCGCTATCGATTTTTTTAACGGAAAAGAGGAGGAGATTATTCAACAGATGAAAGAGGTTAAAAAGGAGCAAAATCTGGACCATCTTTTTTTCGGAGTTATTGATATTTTGAATAAAGACACCCATCTCTACTTAACTGACAAAGAAGATCAAAAACTTGCAAAGGAGGTTTTTGAGGTTAATTCCGAAAAATCACCGATAAAATTGGAAGGGGTCGCTTCCAGAAAAAAACAAATCATACCTCCATTATCAAAAACTTTAAAATAAACTAAAATGATTAGCAACCTTTTGAATTTTTTCTCGGATAATAAAAATAACTCCGATAAAAAAGAAGCAACAAAAAATATAAACAATAATCTAAAAAATAATATGCAAAAAGAAGAAAAAAATGTATTAACTCTCCTTGAAGCTACCTCCGATGACGTCAATTTAGTTGGAGGAAAAAATGCTTCGCTGGGTGAAATGATTACCGAACTTACTCCTAAAGGGATAAATGTTCCCGGAGGTTTTGCGGTCACTTCCGCCGGTTATTGGAGATATATAGAAGAAAACGGATTTAAAGAAGAATTGGAAAAGATATTTGATGAACTTAATCCCGATGACATAAAAAGCATACAAAAAACCGGAAAAAAAGGAAGAAAGTTGGTTATGAATGGTGAATTTCCCGAAGGGCTTAAAAATGATATTTTAAAAGCCTATCGTGACATGTGTGAAAAATACGATAGCGACGCTGTCGATGTAGCGGTTAGATCTTCTGCGGTTTGCGAAGATGCGCCCGATGCCTCTTTTGCCGGTCAATTTGAAACCTTTTTGAATGTATCCGGTGAGGAAAAGTTATTACAAATGATTAAGGATTGTTTTGCTTCCGCCTTCAATGACAGAGTAATTTCTTACAGAGAAGAGAAAGATGTTGCTCATCTGGAGTTTGCGGTTTCCGTGGGTGTTCAAAAGATGGTCCGCTCGGACAAGGCTTCTTCCGGAATCATGTTTACTCTCGATACCGAAACCGGTTTTGATAACGTAGTTTTAATAAACTCCATCTGGGGGCTCGGTGAGATGATTGTTCAGGGAGGGATCACACCCGATGAATTTTATGTTTTCAAGCCTTCAATTGATAAGGAGGGTAAAAACCCAATAATCAGAAAAGATTTGGGCAGAAAAACTAAAAAATACGAATACGGAAAAGATGGAGGAATTGTTGAAAGAAAGGTAGCCGAAGATGCTCAGTTGGAATTTTCGTTGAATGATGATGAAATCCAGACTTTAGCTAAGTGGGCGACTCAGATTGAAGATCATTATGGAAGACCGCAAGATTTGGAATGGGCCAAAGACGGTGAAACCGGAGGGCTTTTCATAGTTCAATCCCGACCTGAAACGGTTCATGCTCCGGATGAAAAAAGCACCTACAAAGAATACCACATTGAAACCGGCGCCGATCCTTTGGTAACCGGTATTGCTGTTGGAAATAAGATCGGGCAAGGCACTGTTAGAGTAATTAAGGATGTTAAAAATATTGACCAATTTGAAAAAGGTGACGTCCTTGTTACCGAAATGACTGATCCGGATTGGGTGTCGGTAATGAGAGACGCTTCCGCTATCGTAACCGATGAAGGTGGTAAAACCGCACACGCTTCCATTGTTGGGCGAGAGTTGGGGGTACCGACCATTGTCGGAAGTGAGAATGCCACTAAAGAGCTGAAGACCGGTCAAGAAGTAACCGTTGATTGCACTCAAGGATCAACCGGTAGAGTCTATGAGGGAATTTTGGATTATGAAGTTGAAGAACATGACCTGGGTCAAATTCCCGACTTGAACACCAAGGTGCTTATGAACATAGGAACACCTGAAACCGCTTTCAAGCACTCCTTTTTACCAAGTGACGGAGTAGGGTTAGCTAGAATGGAGTTCATTTTAGCAGAACATGTCAAGGTTCACCCCTTAGCACTTTATAATTTTGAAGATATAGAAGATAAAGAGCTGAAAGAGAAAATTGCTGAAATTACCGTTGAGCATGAAGATAAAAAAGAGCACTTCATTAAAGAATTGGCCGAAGGTGTAGCGCAAATCGCAGCTGCTTTTTATCCCAAACCGGTATTGGTACGACTTTCTGATTTTAAATCCAATGAATATAGAAATCTGGTAGGTGGTGAGCTTTACGAATCAAAAGAATCGAATCCGATGATCGGCTTCAGAGGTGCGTCCAGATATACGGATAAAGACTTCAGACCCGCATTTGAACTTGAATGTGAAGCAATGAGAAGAGTGAGGGAAGTCTTCGGTTTGGATAATGTAAATCTTATGGTTCCATTTTGTCGCAGGCCGGAAGAAGGTGACGGCGTTTTGGAAATTATGGCTGACTATGGCTTAACAAGAGACAAGCTGCAAATTTATGTAATGGCGGAGATACCTTCCAATGTTATCTTGACGGATGATTTTGCCCAAAGATTTGACGGCTTTTCGATCGGCTCCAATGATCTCACACAACTTACTTTGGGAGTGGATAGAGATAATGCAAAGTTAAAGGATTTATTTAATGAAAATGATAAAGCAGTAAGAAAAACTATTGAAAAGTTTCTCTGGAAGGCACATGAATGTGATAAGCCGGTTGGAATATGTGGAGAGGCGCCAGCTACTACGGAAGGGTTCGTTGAGTTTTTAGTCGGTTGTGGAATTGATACGATTTCAGTCAACCCGGAAGCGATTATTAAAACTTATGAAGAAATAGCAAAACATGAAAATTGATGTAGCAACTTTCGGTTCGGCTACCAAGGATGTATTTTTACGTTCGGATAGCCAAATCGTTAATTCGGATCAATTTACAACCGGCAAAGGTTTATGTTTTCCCCTGGGGTCCAAGGTTTCCGTAAAGGACTTATTTTTTACAACCGGAGGAGGGGGAACGAATACTGCTGCAACTTTCTCTCGTCAAGGGCTTCAAACTGCCTATGTCGGCAAAGTCGGAAAGGATTTAGCCGGACGGGATGTAATCAGCGCCCTGGAAGGATTCGGTATAATAACCGACTGGGTTCAGACTACGATGGAAAAAAGAACCAACTTCTCTGTGGTTTTGGATGTTGAAAACGAGGATAGAACAATACTGGTCTACAGAGGAGCTTCCGGAACTCTGAAACCGCAAGAGATTCCTTCTGACATTCAAGCTAAGTGGTTTTACATTGCTCCCTTTCCCAAAAGCTCTCTCGATACCTTCTACAAGATTATTGACATCGGAAAAAGGGATGATGTAAAGTTAGCTGTAAATCCATCCAAAAGTCAGCTGAGAGACAGCAATTTTACCGAGAGAATAAACGACTTTGATATCTTAATCGTTAATCAGGAAGAAGCATCTATTTTAACCGGAATTCCGTATAAAAATGAAAGAGAAATTTTCGGTGAAATAGATAATCTTTTTAGAGGTATTTTTGTAATGACCAAAGGTCCTGACGGTTTGATACTTTCGGACGACGAAAGATTGTATGAGGTTAATACCACCCCCGAAAGTGAAGTTGCCGACAGAACCGGGGCCGGCGATTCATTCGGGTCCGGTTTCGTTTCCGGAAGAATTAAAGGTATGACGATCGAAGAATCGATTCAGCTCGGGGTTGCCAATGCCACGAATTGCTTGAAGGAGAAAGGCGCTAAATACGGAATACTCAAAGAGGGTGATGATTATCAAAAAGTAGCAGTTGAAATAACAAAAAAATAATATGAGTTTAAAAGAAAATCTGGAAAAGGCTAAAAATGAGAAGTGGGCACTCGGTCAATTTAACTTTTCAACCGTTGAGCAAATGAAGGGGATTGTAGAAGCTGCAAAAGAGAAAAATGTACCGGTTATTTTAGGAACTTCACGAGGAGAAAGTCAGTTTTTGGGATTAAAAGAGGCGGTTGCTTTGAGGGATGTTTTACGAGAAAAGCATTCGGATATATACCTTAATTTGGATCATGGTAGAGATATCGAATGGATTAAAAAGGCTATAGAAGCCGGCTATGATATGATTCATTTTGACGGCTCCGATTTATCGCTGGAAAAAAATATAGAAAAGACCAAAGAAGTTGTTTCCATGGTAGCCGGGAAAGATATTGTTATTGAAGGTGAAATCGGAAAGGTTGGTGGCGGATCAAACATGCATGAGGGTGCTCCGAAAGAGCAAAAAGACTTGACTTCTACTGAAACACTTGTTAAATTTATCTCAGAAACAGATGTTGATCTTTGTGCATTTTCAATTGGAAATGTGCATGGAGTTTATACTCAAATGCCAGAATTGGACTTTGATAGATTGACCGATATAAGTGAAAAGACCGACATCGGTCTGGTAATGCACGGGGGTTCCGGAATATCAACCTCGGATTTAAAAACTTCAATCGAAAAAGGGGTGGTAAAAGTTAATGTGAACACCGAACTAAGAAATGAATGGAGAAAAGAAATAGAAAGAAGCTTTAATGAGAATCCGAACACTGTTACCCCTTACAAGCTTTTTAAAGAAGTTTCAACAGTAATAAGTAAAAAAACAAAAGAAAAAATAAATATATTTTATGAAAATAGTATTTGATCGCGAAAATTGTATCGGTTGCGGGAGTTGCGTTGCCGCTTGTCCCGAGTACTGGGAGATGGGCGACGACGGAAAAGCCAACCTAAAAAATTCCAATGAAGAAGACGGTAAAAAAGTTTTAGAAATTGAAGAGAAAGGTTGTAATGGGCAGGCCAGTAACGGGTGCCCGGTCCAAGTGATTAAAATAAAAGAATAAAAAAATGTTAGAACTATCGGCACAAGTCAGAAATGAAGATAAAAATGCAAAAGCCTTACGAAGGGAGGGATTGGTTCCCGGTGTAGTTTATGGATATAAAATGGATAATTTGAGTATTCAGATGGATTCTGTTGATTTGGAAAAGATATATAAAGAAGCCGGAGAGAGTACGCTTATCAAGATTAATCTTAAGGATGAAGAAGGTAAAAAGGTTAAAGAGACGCCTACTGTTTTAATTCAGAAAACTCAAGAACATCCGATCACCGACGATTTTACTCATGTAGACTTTTATCAGCCGAATCTTGAAGAGAAAGTTGAGGTTGAAATTCCACTTGAATTTGTCGGTCAGTCGATAGCAGTAAAAGACGAGGACGGAACTTTGGTTAGAAACCTTTCCGAAGTTACGATTGAAGCGCTTCCCGAAAATCTTATTCACGACATTCAAGTTGATATTTCGGTCTTAGAAACCTTTGACGACGTTATAAAAGTTAAAGATTTAGGGGTTCCCGAGGGAGTAGAAATCATAGAAGATGACGAGGCCGTGGTTGCCTTGGTTTCCAGACCTCAAGATATTGATGAACAGTTGGAAGAACCTCTTGATGAAGAACTCGAAGATGTAGAAGTAATTGGCGAAGATGAAGAAGAGGAAGGAACGGAAGAAGGTGAGGAAGATATTGAAGTTGAAGCGGAAGAAGACCCTAAAGAAGAATAAAAAAGATGAAACCCAAAATATTAATAACAATTT
>PWGJ01000082.1 GCA_003554445.1 Candidatus Nealsoniibacteriota bacterium | reverse complement strand
TTATCAGCGAAAGCACGCTGGCAATGAGCCCTAAAATAAATCCTTGAATTATAAAAGATCCCTGCATGAATCCATTTGAGGCGCCGACAAGTTTCATTATCCTTATCTCTTCATTTAGACTATAAATAGAAAGCCTGACGGTACCGAAAACTATGAAGATCGATACCAAAGCCAAAATTCCACCCAAAACGATTATCGATCTCTCTACTCTTGAGGTTATCGCAAATATCGATTCTATTGCCTCTTTTCTTCTGTAAAAATCAATTTCATCAATAACTTCTGAATAGTTGCTTCTGGCGTAATCCGATATATCTCTGTAATTTCCGATTTCTCCGGCTTTTATGTCCAAGGTTGCCGAAAATCTATTTCCGACTTCATCCAAGGCAGCCATCAAAACTTCGTTATCACCGTGCCGATCTCTGAAATTTTCAAGAGCTTCATGTCTTGAAGTGTAATTTATTCCCAAGAGGTCAAAGTTTTGCTCCAAGTCTTCGGCAATCTCTTGGATTTGCTCTTCGGGCGTTGCCAAATTAAAGTATATGCTTATATCCGCACCGGCTTCGACATCTCTTATTGCCTCTTGTGAAACCTCCCTGGCAAGAAGAAGAGAAGTAGCCAAAAAGGTAGTGGCCATCAAAACGACTATTGCAACTACCGAAAGACCTCCCGACCTCTTAAAGTTCTTCCATCCCAGCCGCCAAGTTCTTTTTATTGATGTAAGCATATTTGTTTATTATAACCTGAATCTACCGTCCTTAACATCGCTTATAACTTTATTATTTCTCAAGGTGACCACTCGCTTGGAGAGATGGTTTACTCTCTCCTTATCATGCGTAGCAAGCAGGACGGTCGTTCCCGATTTATTTATCTTTTTAAGTAAATTGACAATATTTTTAGAATGGTACGGATCCAAATCCCCGGTCGGTTCGTCTGCCAAAATAAGATCCGGGTCATGTATCAATGCTCGAGCAATGGCGACCCTTTGGGCCTCTCCACCGGATAACTGTTCCGGAAATTGCTCTGACTGATCAGTAAGCCCGACAATATCCAAAACTTCGGGGACATCTCTCTTTATCTCTTCTTCCGGGGCGCCCGTTACTTCCAATGCATAAGCGATATTCTCATAAACGGTCTTTGAGCAAAGTAATTTATAGTCCTGAAATATTATTCCTATTCTTCTTCTGAGTTTATAAAGATGGCGATTTTTTATCTTGGATATGTCAACTCCGTCAAAAAGAATCTTTCCTTCCGTAACCTCTTCCTCTCTGGTAATCAGCTTAATCAGAGTCGTCTTTCCCGCTCCCGACTTTCCGACAACAGAAACGAATTCCCCTTTTTCAACTTGAAAAGAGACTTCGTCCAAAACCAACGTCTCCGTCTTATTTTTATGCGGAGGATATATTTTTGTTACCTTTTCAAATGTTATCATCTAATTATTTTGATTACCTTCGTTCATTAATTTTATTTCTTCTTCTATGAATTGGTCCAAATTTCCTTCCAGCACCGACTCGACATCACTTACCTCCAGGTCGGTTCGCGTATCCTTTACCAATTTATAAGGATGTAAGACATAATTTCTGATTTGATTTCCCCAGCTGGCCGAAGAGTCGTCTCTGACATCTTCCAGTTTTTTCTTTCTCTGTTTTTCTTTAAGTTCAAATAACTTGGATTTCAATATCCCGATTGCCTCTGTTTTATTTCTCCCTTGGCTGCGCTCACTCTGACAAGAAACCGTAATATCGGTCGGCTTATGGGTAACTCGAACCGCCGTCTCTCTTCTGTTTACGTGCTGTCCGCCGGGACCACTGGCTCTGAAAGTGTCAATACTCAAGTCCTCTTCATCCAATTCAATTTCAGTCGTCTTGTCATCGAAATCGGGAAGAACCTCCACTTTTGCAAAGGATGTGTGTCTAAGATCCTTCTCTGAAAACGGAGATATTCTCACCAATCGATGAACTCCTCCTTCATTTTTAAGTATGCCAAATGCGTATTGTCCGGAAACTTTAAAAGTAACATTTTTTATTCCGATTCTTCCTTCCGGTCCGCCCGCTTCGCCGTAAGAAATGTCAAGCTCTTTTACCGAAAAATTATTTTTATCACAATATTTTCTATACATCCTGTAGAGCATCGCCGCCCAGTCTTCGGCATCTCTTCCTCCGGCCCCGGAATGAATTTCTAAAATAGCATTCTTCTTGTCCCATTTTCCGGAAAGATAAACCAGAGTCTCTTTTTCTTTTACTTTTTCTCTCAACTTATCCACCTTTTCTTCTATCTCTTTCTCCATTTCCGAATCCAAATCCAACGCAAGCAACTCTTCTATCTCTTTCATTTCATCTGTAAGTGATTCTATCACACTAATTTCCTCTTTTAAAGAAGATATCTCTTTTTTTATATTAACAGCTTTCTCTCGGTTATCCCAGAGATTAGGATCCTGTGCTTTTTCTTGGAGCTTTTTTAATTTTTGTCTTTTACCTTCCGGGTCAAAGACAGTCCTCCAGCTGGAGGATTTTATCTTTTAAATTTTCGAATTTTTCTTTCATATTTTTTTGAGCCGACTACCGGATTTGAACCGGTGGCCTACTCTTTACGAGAGAGTCGCTCTACCCCTGAGCTAAGTCGGCTAATTTATAAATGGAATTGAATCCATTATTCTTTCAAATCTTGACTCCTCCTCTTTTTCTTCTTCTTCCTCTTCTTTTTCTTCCTCGGTCAATATTATAACCTTTTCTTCTCCCGGCTTTTTCATTAAAAAATCTTCCCTCAAAACTCTTTCTATATACTCTCTGTCATCAACTCGCCCCAAACTCATTTCCAGATCGGTTTTTCTTTCACGCAGACTGTCGAGCTCGGCCCTCAGCTCTTGAATCTTTTCTTCATTACCCTCTCTTTGTCTGGCTACCTGATAAGTGAATGAAAACATCAAAAAGACAAGCACCGCTAAAAGTGCGAGGCCCAAAACAGCGGGAGTGCTACTTTTTTTTGTCTTTCTGGGCATAACTTTTAGTTATTATACCAATTTACGAAAACAATATCCAACTAATCCTGATCCTTAAAAACTTTGAAAAATACTTCTTGAGGAACATCAACGCTTCCTTCTTTTCTCAATCTTTTCTTTCCCTCTTTTTGCTGTTGTAAAAGCTTATCTTTTCTTGTTCTGTCTCCACCGTAAAGGTCTCCGGTAACATCTTTTCTCATCGCTTTTATCGTTTCCCTTGCAACAATTCGTCCGTCAATTTTAGCCTGGACCGGAACCGGGAATTGCTGTTTGGGGAGAAGCTCTTTCAATTTTTGAGCCAACTTTCTTCCTTCCGATTCGGCTTCATCGCGAGAGACTATTCTGGAAAAAGCCTCCTCAACCTCTTTGTTGAGCAAAATTTCCATCTTCGTCAAATCTCCCTTTCTGTACTCGACAACCTCATACCCGAAAGAAGCGTAACCTTTCGTTGCGCTTTTCAAATTGTCATAAAATCCGGTAATCACTTTTCTAAACGGTGCTTCGTAATTTATTACCAATCTTTGTGAAGACGAAAAATAATCATTTCCCAAATAATTGCCTTTCAGTGTGGATAAAACCTTATTTACGTTACCTATGAATTCTTGCGGAGTTACTATTTCCAGATAAGCCCAGGGCTCTAAAACTTCTTCAACAGTCGATCTGTCCGGAAAATCGGAGGCGGTTTTTATTTCCAAAAGCTCTCCGTCACCTTTTTTCACCTTATATGAAACGGACGGAGTCGAAATTATAAGATTCAAGTCATATTCTTTTTTTAATCTCTGAGATATTATTTCGACATGTAACGAGCCTAAAAATCCGCATCTGAAACCTCTGCCGAAAACTTCTTTGAATTCCGGACTGAAAGTAAAAGCCGGATCGGAAAGTCGAATCTCTTCCAGGGCTTTTTTAAACTCCGGAAACTCTCTTGAATTTTTAGGGTAAAAAGAGGTAAAGACAACCGGTTTTGGCTCTTTGTATCCGGAAAGTCCACTTACGCCGGAATCAGCTTTTCTAATCGTATCCCCGACTCTCACCTTTTCAACATCTTTTATTCCCGTTGCGATATAGCCTATTTCTCCGCAAGAAAGCTTCTCTTTGGGTTGTAGTTGTGGGTTAAAAAAACCCAACTCCTTTACCTCTCCTCTCTCTTCAACCGCAACCAGATCAATCTCTTGCCCTTTGGTTATTTCTCCCTGAAAAACTCTCACGAAAGCGACTACTCCTTTATAAGGATCCCTTTCGAAGTCGAATATCAAGGATTGAAAGTCTCCCTCTTTTTTTTCCGGGGCCGGTATCTTTTTTATTAACTGATTCAGAAGCTCTTTAACATTCGTTCCCTCTTTTGCCGATATCTCCAAAATCTCCTCTCTGTCCACGTCAATAAGTGACATTATTTCACGAGCGGTTTCTTCAATTCGAGCACTGGGCAAATCAATTTTGTTTATCGCCGGGACCAAAGTCAAGCCTTGCTCTTTCGCCATATTCAAAGTGGTAATAGTTTGAGCCTGAACACCTTTAGTCGCATCAACGAGTAAAATAGCTCCTTCCACCGCTTTCAAGGAGCGAGATACTTCATATGAAAAATCGATGTGCCCGGGCGTGTCTATCATATTCAAGACATAATCTTTCCACTTCATTCGTGCGGGCTGCATTTTAATCGTAATTCCGCGCTCTTTTTCCAGCTCCATATTGTCTAAAAATCTATCTTCCATATCTCTTCCCGAAACGGTTTCGGTAAGCTCCAATAATCTATCGGCTAAAGTCGATTTCCCGTGATCAATATGTGATATTATTGAAAAGTTTCTGATTTTCATGATAATTTCTTAAGAATTGCTTTTACTTCAGGTGACTCGAAAGAGATTGCCGCTAAAATATAAACCAGTCCACTTACCAAGGTAGTAACCGTTGCTTGTATGAATACCCCCAAAAAGGTGTCCAAGGCTACAAAAGAAAGCATCGCTCTCAAGGTAAAATAAGCTACAATCACCATAATTATCGAAGATCCCATTATCTTCATTCCCGAATCAAATATCTCTTTTCTCCTGAGACCCCCTATTCTCTTTTCCAATATACAGAAAAGTGCTCCCAGCTGACTCACGGTAGAAAAGAAGAAGGCCAAAGGAAAAGCCAAAACTTCTATATTTTCAAGACTTTGAAGTCTCAAAAAGTAAGTAAGTCCGTCCCTTACATGCCCCGAATCTCCAAGTAAAAATATGAAAAGAAACGCAAAAGCTATATTTAAAAGCACTCCTCCTATCGATATGTAAACCGGTGTTTTGGTATCCTGAAACGCAAAATAGGCTCGTATTAAAAGATGAATTAAGGCGTTTGCAAAAAGAGAAAATGAAAATATTCCCAAAGAAGCGGCAGTCAGTCTGGTATCGACCCAGTCGAATCTCCCGGTTCCCAAAACGAGTCGGACGACCTGCCCTCTCAATATGAAAGTGAGAAAGCTTATCGGGATAATGGCAAAAAGTATCTTTCTGGCCGAATTTGAAAAATCATTTAAAAATCTCTCCTTCTCTCCGTTGGCCAAATCCTTTGAAAATCTGGGAAAAGCGGCAACAGCGAAGGAGACACCTATTACCCTGACGGGAAAAGCTTGTAGATGGTCTGCAAAATTGAATATCGAAAGACTGCCGGCAACCAAAGTCGAAGCTATAGCGGTAATTACCACCATATTTATCTGAATCGATGCTTGCCCGATCATTCTTGGAACAATAAGGTGGACTATCTTTCTTAACTTTTTACTGGACAAATTCAATACCGGCTTGTACTTAAACCCGGCCAATTTTGCAGTCGGAATCTGCACAAGTAAATGAGCTAAAGCACCCAAAACGACACCGTAGGCCAACCCCAAAAGATCAAAGATGGGAACCAGAAAGACTATCCCGAAGATTATTCCCAAATTATATAAAATGGGCGCTAAGGCATAAGTTGTAAAATAATCAAAATATTTTAAAACGCCGGAAAAAAGACTGGAAACTCCCAATAGTATGGGACTAATCATCATTATTCTGGTTAAAACAATCGTCCATTCGGTTTGAGCTTCAGTAAATCCGGGAGCTATAATACGAACAACGAAAGGAGCAAACAAAAAAAGTAAAAAAGATAATCCGGAAAGAGCTAAAACCAAAAAGTTAAGTAAATTGCTCGCCAATTGCCATCCTTCATC
>PWGJ01000092.1 GCA_003554445.1 Candidatus Nealsoniibacteriota bacterium | reverse complement strand
TTTCATTTCCGACAAGGTCGGAAAACCATGCTGAAACGACTACGAGAGTCCTCTCAAAGAGGGTATCTTCGCTTACGAGTAACAGGAGAAATTGTGCCAAATCACCTCCGCGAACTTCCCTGCCTACCGCCAGCCTGCCGGCAGGTAGGTTTCAACCCCAATCCCTCGCTTATGGCTAAAAAATAGACAAAAAACCGCTAACCGGCGGTTTTTTTAAATGGATAAAAGAAAAAAGTTAATGGTGAATTAGTTTACGGATTTGTCTGTCTGTAATATACTTAAATAAGAAAAACGAGGCACAATAAATAATTAACGATTTTTAGTTAGTTAGAGATTAATTTTTTATAAAATTCATGTGTGGGATTATAGGCTATGTCGGAAGCAAAAATAATACCGAGTTGGGAATAAGAGCCTTAAAAAGGCTTGAGTACAGAGGGTATGATTCGGCGGGAATGGCGATTATAGAAGAGAGTGGTTTAGAGTCGGTAAAAGTATCGGGTAAAGTTGATAAGCTGAGAGATAAACTGAAAGAAACCGATTTTAAGGGAACTCCGACTCTTTTTCACAGCAGATGGTCAACTCACGGTGGTCCCACCAGAGAAAATGCTCATCCACAATTTGACTGCAAAGGTGAAGTTGCGGTAGTTCATAACGGAATAATTGAAAACTTTACAAAAATAAAAGAAAGACTAATTGAAGAAGGTCATAAATTCAGCTCCGAAACGGATACTGAGGTTATAGCTCACCTCATAGAGAAGTTTTATGACGGAGACTTGGAAGAAGCGGTCAGGAAAGCGATAAATCTACTCGAAGGAGCTTACGGATTGGCCGTCATTTCAACTAAAGAGCCGGATAAGATAATTGCCGCCAAGATGAGTTCTCCGGTTGTAGTTTCGGTAAACGAGGCCGGTGGATTCGTCTCTTCCGACCCGGCAGCCATCGTGGAACACTCCAAGAATATGATTTTTCTGGAAGACGAAGAGATCGCCATAGTAACCGAAGATGGTTTTCGGATAAAAGACAGAGATCAAAATGTACTGGAAAAAGAGGAGGTGGAGATAGATTGGGACTTGAAAGAAGCTCAAAAGTCGGGTTACGACCACTTCATGATGAAAGAGATGATGGAGCAACCCAAATCGATTAAAGACTCTATCCGAGGAAGGATTACGGATGACGGAGACGTAAAATTGGGGGGCTTGGATGAGATAAGTCATGAGCTGGAATCTTTGGAAAAGTTAACCATATTGGCTTGTGGAACTTCTCATTTTGCATCCATGGTCGGAAAGTATTTGATAGAGGAGATTTCCGGGATTCCGGTTGAGGTCGGTTTGGCTTCGGAATTTAGATACAGAAAAAGACCTTATGATAAAAAAGAAGGTTTTCTTTTTGTCTCTCAATCGGGAGAGACCGCCGACACCTTAAAGGCTCTCGAAGAGGTTAAAAAAAGACACGCCTTAACCTTGGGAATAGTTAATGTGGTTGGTTCTTCAATTGCCAGAAAGACGGACGGTGGAGTCTATAATCATGCCGGACCTGAGATAGGAGTTGCCTCTACAAAAGCTTTTACCTCTCAACTCTCAATATTGACCCTACTTGCAGTTTATCTGGGCAGACAGAGAGACCTATCCAAGCCGGAATCCGCAAAGATATTAACGGAGCTGGAGCAATTACCAAAAAAAGTGGAATCCATTTTAGAAAATAGAGAAGAGATAAAGGAAAAGGCGGAAAGATATAAGGATTATGAGCACTTTCTCTTTATGGGTAGGCGATACAACTATCCGACAGCTATGGAGGGAGCTTTGAAGCTTAAGGAGATTTCATACATTCATGCCGAAGGATATTCCGCAGCGGAGATGAAACACGGGCCGATAGCTTTAATAGATGAAGATTTTCCAACATTTGCAGTTTGTCTACAGTCGTCGGTATATGGTAAAATGATTTCCAATGTGGAAGAAATCAGAGCTCGGAAAGGTCCGATGATAGTTCTGGCTACTGAAGGAGATGAGGATATAAAAAATCACAGTGACGATGTTATTGAAATTCCACAGACGATGGAGGTACTTTCACCAGTTTTAGCAGTAGTTCCTTTTCAGCTTTTCGCCTATTACATGGCGGTTTTAAAGGGTTTTGATCCGGATAAACCCAGAAACTTAAGTAAGGTCGTTACCGTAGAATAAAAAATAACAAGAAAAAATATGGAGGATTTTCAAATATTAATAGGAGGGGCTGCCGGTCAAGGATCCAAAGCGGCCGGTCAGCTAATAGCAAAAGTTTTAAATAAGTACGGATATAAAATATTCATTTATGAAGATTACCCTTCCTTGATAAGAGGAGGGCATAATTTTTCATTGATTAGAGCTTCAAGAGAAGAAAAAAGATCGATCAAGAAAAATATTGATTTTCTGCTGGCACTAAACGAGGAAACGGTTGAAAAACACATTCATAAATTGGATGGAGAGCTCTTATATAATTCGGATAAGGTTGATTGCGAAGGTGTCGGAGTTCCGATTGAAACAATAGCGAAAAAAAATGGTGAAGAGATTATGCAAAACACCGCCCTTCTGGGTGCTTTTTGTAAACTCACGGGAATAGAAAAGAAAGTATTGAAAGAGGTATTGAGTGATATGCCGAAAGCGAAAAAGAATTTAACTGTTGCTGAAAAAGCCTATGAAGAAGTTGAAAAGAGGTGTGATTTGGAAAAATGTGGTGAACCTTCACCGTTAGTCACCGGAAATCAAGCTCTAAGCTTGGGAGCTATCGAAGCCGGACTGGAAAACTATTTTGCTTATCCGATGACTCCCTCGACCAGCATTTTACATTTCTTAGCCGACCTGAAACAGGATTATGATATTCAAGTAATGCAACCTGAAAACGAAATAGCGGTGATAAATGCAGCCTTAGGAGCTTCTTTTGCCGGCAAGAGAAGTATGGTGGGAACATCGGGAGGAGGTTTGGCCCTTATGGCTGAAGGAGTCTCTTTGGCGGCCGTTTCGGAAACTCCGATAGTTATTATTGAAAGTCAGAGAGCGGGTCCCGCCTCGGGAGTACCCACTTACAACGCGCAATCGGATTTGAACTTCGCTTTAAGCGTAGGACATGGAGACTTTTTAAGATTTGTTCTCACACCCGGGGATGCGGAAGAAGCATTTTATTTGACTAATTTGGCGATGAATTTAGCGTGGAAGTATCAAGTACCGGCAATAGTTTTAATCGATAAGGATATTTCGGAAAGCACCTTCTCTTTTGACCGCTCCACCCTTGAGAAGGCGGAATATTGGGAAGAAAGCAAAGGTGCTTGTACTGATGACTATAACAGGTATGTTGATAATTACTTCGGCATATCTCCACTCTGTTATCCCGGTAGCAACGCTACCGTAAGAAATACCAGCTATGAGCATGATGAATATGGAACGACTACCGAGGATCCCGCAACTATAAAAAAGATGCAAGATAAAAGAATGAAAAAGAAACCGATCATGGAAGAAGAGATAAACAGATTGGAGATGGTTAAAGTATTCGGAGAGGGAGAAAAGGTTTTGGTTACCTGGGGATCGAGTAAAATGGCCGCTAAAGAAGCAGGGAAAAAGATGGGATACAAAGTTGTCCAAATTATGAGTTTTGCTCCGTTTCCCGAAAATTCTTTCAAGGACGCCATCGAAGGCGCAACGGAAGTGGTGGTAGCGGAAGGGAATCGACTCGGTCAGGCAGCGGAAATAGTCAGTAAATACGTTGACGTTGATCAGAAAATACTTAAATACGACGGAAGGCCGTTTTATGAAGAAGAGATAATTGATCAATTAAATTAATTTATCCGTTAATAATAAATTACAATAATATGTCTGATCTAAACGTAGATACTCCCAATACTTGGTGCCCCGGTTGTGGAAATTTCGCAATCGAAATGGCAACCAAGAAGTTAGCTAAAAAATTAGGTAAAGAAAATATTGCCATAACTGCAGGAATAGGATGTCATGCAAAGATAATAGATTATGTTAATGTGAATAGCTTTTACGGCCTTCACGGACGCCCGGTACCAGTGGCAGCGGGAATAAAATTAGCCAATCCGGAGCTCAAAGTTTTAGCTTTTAGCGGAGATGGTGACTCTCTCAATGAAGGGGTTTCCCATTTGATTCATGCTGCAAAAAGAAATTCCGATATAACCGTTGTTTTACACCAAAACAGAAATTTTGCACTTACGGTTAAGCAGTTTACCGCTTCAAGTCCCAAGGGATTTGTTAGTAATTCAAGTCCTTCGGGAAACATTGAAGAGCCGATAAATGTATTGGATTTGGTTAATTCCGCAGGAGCCACTTTTATAGCCAGAAGCTTTACCGGGGAAATGAAACATCTACAAGAAATGCTGGAAAAAGCGGTTGAACATAAAGGTTTTTCATTCGTCGAAGTGCTTCAGCCGTGTACTACCTGGTACGATACCAATCCCGAATACAGGGAAAAGAGTTATAAAATGAAAAAAATTCCTCAAAAAGCGGAAAAAAAGATAAAAGAATGGGATTACAATAACGGAGACAAGATCCCCTTGGGAATTTTTAAAAGAGAAGATAAACCGGTTTTTGAAGAGGAGATGAAGACCGGTGGAGACAAGGTACCCGTTAAAAAAATATTTGAATCAAAGGTATGAGTGAAACTGAAAAGATAGCTTGCCTGGGGGGAGGAAATGCAATGCCCAGAGCCGTTTTGGAGGGGTTAAAACAGAGGGATGTAGAAATTTCCGCAATTTGTGCAATGCTCGACTCCGGTGGCTCCTCCGGACGTTTAAGAAGAGATTACGGAATAGTATCCCCCGGAGATATAAGACGTGCTTTTATCGCTCTAGCAAACACTTCACCGATAATTGAAGAGCTTTTTGATTACCGATTTGATGCCGGTGAGCTTCAGGGGCATAATTTTGCCAATCTTTTTATAACCGCTTTAAATTTATCGACGAATGACGGTGAAAAAACTTTTGAAACAATTAACGATTTTTTAAATGTTTCCCATCAAGTTTTGCCGGTAACGCTCGACAGCTCTCATCTTTGTGCCGTTTTGGAAGACGGAAGAATTATTGAAGGAGAGACAAATATAGATATTCCCAAGCATGACGGTTCTCTGAAAATAAAGGATGTTTTTTTGAGACCGACGGCAAGAGGATATCCCAAAGCGATAAATGCTATTTATGAGGCTGACAAAATCGTACTCGGTCCGGGAGATCTCTTTTCTTCTCTCGCTCAGATACTTTTAGTCGAAGGAATGGCTGATGCAATAAGAAATACGGACGGACTGACCGTCTATGTTTGTAATTTAATGACCAAATACGGAGAAACCAACGGCTTCAAGGTGTCCGACTTTACCCAAAAAGCGGAGGAATTTTTAGGAGGAAGCTTTGATAGGGTTATTTATAATACGAATTTCCCCAATGAAGAGAGGGTAAGCGAATATAAAAAAGATCATGAAGAGCTTTTGGAAGTAGTAAAGCCGGATGAAGATTTGAATAAAGATAAATTCATAGGAGCCGATGTTTTGGTAGATGAAGGAAAAATAATCCATGACAGCGAGAAATTAACCAATATAATTTTAGATTTATGACCAAAGTAGTTATATTAGCCGCCGGATGGGGAACCAGGATGAGGCCACTTACTCACACAAAACCGAAACCCGCCTTAAGAGTGGCGGGAAAAACATTGATAGAGCATAATTTGAGTCAATTGGAGGGCTTGGTAGAGGAGGCCGTGCTCGTTGTCGGTTACAAAAGTGAGATAATTAAAAAAGAGATAGGAGATAATTATAGAGGAATAAGGATTAAATACGCAAAACAAGAGGAGCCGGTCGGAACCGGAGATGCCGCTAAAACGGCCCTTCCGTTTTTGGAAGATGATTTTTTAATTTTAAATGGTGATGATCTTTACAAAAGAGCGGATCTGAAAAAATGCTTGGAGGAAAATCCGACGATAATGGTAAAAGAAGTTGATAATCCTTCCGGTTTCGGGCAAATAGTTTGTGAGGAGGGGGAAGTCAAGGATTTAGTTGAAAAACCCGCTGAGAATGTCAGTAATCTGGTTAATATAGGAGCTTACTATGTAAACAAAAGCTTTTTTGACGCGGATATAGAAAAATCCGAAAGGGGCGAGTATGAGATAACCGATTATGTAAAAAATTATATTAAAAAAGGCTCCGTTAATTTTCACATTGCTGAAAGTTGGGACCCGGTTAGTTATCCCTGGAATCTTCTTGAATCGACAAATCATATATTTGATGATTTGGAAGATAAAAATGAGGGTAAAATCGAAAAAAATGTATGTATCAAAGGAAAGGTTATTATTGAAAAAGGAGCTAAAATAAAATCGGGCACCACCATAGAGGGGCCGGCTTACATAGGTAAAGACTCCAAGGTCGGTCCGAACGCGTACATAAGACCATGGACCAGCATTGATGAGGGTTGTAAAATAGGGCAATCAGTTGAAGTAAAAAATTCTATTTTGGGAAGAAATACTCAAGTGCCTCACCTTTCATACTTGGGTGATTCCGTTTTGGGTGAAGGTTGTAATTTGGGAGCGGGTACCATTGCCGCTAATTTTAAATTTGATGGATCGATAGTGAAAACCGAAGTGAAGGAAAAAATAATAGAAACGAGGAGAAAAAAATTGGGAACAATTCTGGGAGACGATGTCAAAACCGGCATCAATGTATCGTTAATGCCGGGAACGATGGTAGGAGCCGGTGCGATTATATATCCGAATGCGGTTGTCAAAAAAAATATAAAAAAAGAAACCGTCTATAAAGATGAATAAATTGGTAATGGGAATCGACGGAGGAGGAACAAAAACGGATATCGTTTTAGCTGATTTAAAAGGGACGATAATAAAAAAAGTTAAAGCGGGTCCCGCCAGTCTTCGAAATACCGGAATTGAAAAATCGTGTAAAAATATTCTTAAAGGAATCGATAAACTATCGGAAGTTGACGGAGAAATAGTTTCCACCTTTGTCGGCTTTCCGGCACTTCAAGAGGAATATTCGAATAGAAAAGAGTATATAGAAGATTACTTGGACAAAGAAATTTCCGGAGATGTTAAGATCGGAAGTGATCAATTGGTAGCATTCAAATCGGGAACCGAAAGCGACAAAGGGATTGTCGTTATTGCCGGAACGGGAGGAGTCGTTAGAGGCTTTAATGGGGAAAAATCAGAAAAAGTAAGCGGATGGGGCTATCTTGCCGATGAAGGGTCGGCTTTTTGGGTCGGACTGAAGGCTTATCGAAAAATAACCAAACAATTGGATGGAAGAGGCGAAAAAACTCTAATTACGGAAATAGTTTTTAAGGAGTGGGATCTGGAAGATGGCAACGAGCTGAATAAAAGAATTTATAAAAATCCTATAGAGTCGCTCCCCGAACTTTCCATAATGGTTGATTATGCACAAAGAGGAGGAGATAAGATTGCTACTCGAATTTTGGAAGAGGCAGCGAATGAGATATTTGAAGGAGTGGAATTAGTGGCAAAAAAACTCAACCTTTATCAATTCCCTTTGATTTTAGTGGGTGGTATGTTCAAATCCGGCTTTTTGGAGGGTGAATTAAGTAAAAAGATAAAAGATAAAGATAAAATAAATATTATAAGACCCGAAAATGACCCGGTTTTCGGAGCTGTAAAATTAGCAATTTCCAATTATGAAGAGAAATAATTTAAAAAAGGATAAAGAGCTTTTTAAATCAATTAAGAAAGAGAGAAAGAGGAGGGAAGAAACTTTGGAGATGATTCCTTCCGAAAATCATACCTCCCCGGCTGTTTTGGAAGCGATGAGCACGATTTTAACCGACAAGTATGCGGAAGGATATCCCAAAAAGAGATATTACGGCGGTAATGAATATATCGATGAAGTTGAACTCTTAGCTCAAAAAAGAGCTCAAAAGCTCTTCAGCGTTCCATTTGCCAATGTTCAGCCTTACTCCGGATCTCCGGCCAATATGGCGGTCTATTTGGCCTGTATGGAGCCGGGAGATAAGGTTTTGGGAATGAATTTGAAAGATGGTGGTCACCTCACTCACGGATGGAAAGTCAGCTTTTCCGGAATCTATTATGAATCCGCATTTTACGGAGTAAATCAGGAAACCGAAAGAATAGATTTGGAAGAAGTTGAAAAAATAGCTCAAAAAGAAAAGCCAAAGCTTATTTGGGTCGGAGGGTCCGCTTATCCTCGGCAATTCGATTGGAAAGGCTTTTCCAAAATAGCTGATCGTGTAGACGCGTTTTTAGCTGCCGATATAGCTCATATAGCCGGACTCATAGTTGCAGAAGTTCATGATAGCCCGGTTGAATATGCAGACATAATTACCACTACCACTCACAAAACTCTAAGAGGGCCCAGGGGAGGAATGGTGATGGTGACCGACAAAGGATTACGCAGAGACTCCGATTTACAAAAAAAGATAAACAAAGCCGTTTTTCCCGGACTTCAGGGTGGGCCGCATGAGCACCAGATTGCGGCAAAGGCAGTCTGCTTTAAGGAAGCACTGGAGGATGATTTCAAAGATTACGGAAAAAAGGTGGTAAAAAATAACAAAAAATTAGCTGAAGAATTAAAAAAGAGAGACTTCAGATTAATTACCGGTGGAAGCGACAATCATTTATCCTTAATTGATCTTAGAAATAAAAAAATGGGAGGTAAAGAGGCAGAAAGCTTATTGGAGAAGGCGGGTATAACAATAAACAAAAATGCGATACCGAACGATCCGGCTCCCCCGGCTGATCCTTCCGGAATCAGACTGGGAACGCCGGCGATAACCACGAGAGGAATGAAGTCGAAGGAGATGATTGAGATTGCTCGTGTAATCGATGAAGTGATTACTGCCAAAGAAGTGAAAAAAGCCAGAAAAGATATTGAAAAGATAGCAAGACGATTTCCTCTACCTTATGATTTTTAAATAAATAAAATATGTTTTTCATCGTTTTATTATCGATAAGCATAATATCAGTTTTGTTTTTTGTCGTGATGTTTTTCACGCTTACTTCTCATTTTGAGAGAATATCCTTGCCGGACAATGGATTCGAAATGAATTCAAAAGCGATCAATATCTACAAAAAAGGAGGAGTCTTGATTTTGATTGCCATGTTTTTATTTTTAGCACTCATCTTTATTTAAAATGATTGAACTGAACAAAAAAGAAGAGATCCAAACCATAAAGCGAAAGCATATTCTGATTTTAATCTTGGAATTGATACCTCTCGCTTTGTTTGGGTTGGTTTTGGTGGTTGCAATGGTTCTTTTACCTTTTGCTTTTGAGGATCCGGACTGGATGAGTGATCTTTACAATTATTTCGGTCAATTCAATTCTCTCTATTTTATCTATTTTTTGATTTCTCTTCTCTTCTTTTTATTGTGGAATATAGCCTTTTTACTTTTTTCGGTTTACTACTTGGATTGTTGGATAGTAACGGACCAAAGAACCATACATACTGAATTAAAAGGACTTTTTAACAGATATATATCGAGTATTTATCATCATCGGATCCAAGACGTGAGTGTCGACGTAGGGGGTGTTTTGCCGACCTATTTTAATTTTGGAGATTTACAGATACAAACAGCCGGAAATTTCAGAGAATTTATCTTTAAAAAAATACCGGAACCTTACGAAACCAAAAGTGTGGTAATGGAGGCTCAGAAAAAGTTTCTGAAAATGAAAAAAAGATCGAAAACCAAGTTCAATGAAAAGAATGATGATTTTTAATTGCAAACAATTAGCTGAAAAGGAACTAAAAAAAATCCCCAAGGACAAACCTCTATCTTTGGGAATTATTCAAATCGGAAAAGATGATGTCTCCGATATATTTATAAACGAAAAGAAAAAAGCCGCCCAAAAGGCAGATTTTTCTTTTAATCATTATAAGTTTCCGGAAACGATTCCGCTGGATGAGTTGGAGCGACAAATTAAAAGCTTTCCCGATGACGGACTTATAATTCAATTACCGATTCCCGATAATTTTCCAACCCAAGAAGTTTTAAATATGATCCCGTTTGAAAAAGATGTCGACTGCCTTTCGGAAACTTCGTTGGGTAAGCTTTACACGGATGAGCTTGACATTTTACCTCCCGTTGTCGGAGCTGTAGATAAAATTATTAAAAATAAAAAGATTGAATTAAAAGGAAAGGTATTGGCCGTTGTCGGTCCGGGAAGATTAGTCGGTAAACCGACTCTCTTATATGGGCTTTCAAAAAAAGCCACCGTTTTTTCGATAGATGAAAATACTGAAAATAAGAAAGAGCTAATCAAGAGAGCCGATTTGGTGGTGACGGGAGTAGGACGACCCGGATTGATAACCCCGGAGATGATTAAAAAAGGAGCCTTGGTTATAGATGCCGGGACCAGCAAAAAAAATGGTAAGATAGTGGGAGACGTAAGAGAAGAGGTAGCCGAAAAAGCGACACTGACACCGGTCCCCGGGGGTGTAGGCCCACTTACGGTAGTCAGTCTTTTGGATAATTTAGTTAAAAGAAGTAGTTGATATGAGTATTGATATATCTTTATTTGAAGTTATATACGGATTAAGTGGTATTTATTGGATCGATTTTTTAGGTCATGTTTTCGCCAAATTTTTGCCGTATGGACTTATAATCATATTGGTTCTTTTTGTAATAAAGGACAGAGTTTTTTATGCCAAGACGGTTATTCATGCCATTGTGTTGGGGTTTTTAACAAGATATGCGGTACTTATGCCTATAGAGCATTTAATTCCCAGAGACAGACCTTTTTCGGCATATGGATTTGATCCACTAATCCCGAGAGAGCCATCCCCTTCTTTTCCATCTGCTCACGCCACCTTTTTCTTTTTGGTGTCAACGATAATATTTTTCAAAAACAAAAAACTCGGATTATTCTTGTACGTTTCTTCGTTTTTAATTATTTTAGCTCGAGTATATAGTGGAGTCCATTGGCCGACGGATGTATTTGCCGGAGCTCTTATAGGGGTTGTTGTAGCTTTAATATACCAGAAGGTTAAAGAGGCGATCTCCGACTGATTTAAAATAATATATAAGTGAAAAGAGCACCGAAATCGGTGCCTTTTATATTGTGCCTGGAGTGGGAATCGAACCCACACGTCCTTAACGGACAGCGGATTTTGAATCCGCCCTGTCTACCTGATTCCAGCATCCAGGCTACTATCGATTATTGTAGTTAATTTTCTTCTCTTTGTAAACCCTTTTTAACGCGCCGGGGGCTGCAAAATAGGAGGGTGGGGACTTTTGACTGTTGACACCGAAGGGGAGTTTGTTATCATAATACCGAGTAGATGACTCGGTTTTTATATTTTATACGATGAAAATTTCCAAGAGATCACAATACGGTCTTCGCGGCCTCTTTAGATTAGCTCAGGCTGAAGGTCACACCCCGATGAGGGAAGTAGCAAAAAAAGAGGGAATTTCTGAAGATTATTTGGAAAAAATCTTTACTCGCCTGGAAAAAAAGGACTTTATAACTTCCAAAAGAGGTCCCTCCGGCGGTTACGCTTTGGCGATGAAACCGGAAGAGATTAATTTGAGGCTAATATTGGAAGTTCTGGAAAATAATTTTTCTCTGGTTGAGTGTGTTGATGAAGGCTGTAGCAGGCTTGATGATTGTCCGGTTGCTTCAGTTTGGAAAAGATTGGATGACGAGGTAAAAGAAAAACTGGAGCTGATTACTTTAAAAACAATTTTGGAAAACAATAAGGATTAAATTATGCTTATGAATACAAAAATATATCTGGATAATGCATCCACAACCCCGGTAGATGAAAGGGTAATGAAGGATATGAGGCCTTTTTTTGATGAAAAGTTCGGCAACCCTTCCTCTTTACATTCTTTCGGGCAAGAGGCACGAGTGGCGATAGATGAGTCCAGAGAAAAAATTGCCGACTTTTTGAATTGTGACCCGAAAGAGGTTATTTTTACCGGGTCTGCGACGGAAGCTAACAATATCATGATTAAAGGTATAATTGAAGCTGATGATGATCCGCATGTAATAACAACGGCAATAGAGCATGATGCCGTCTTGGAGACAGTAAAGCAATCCGGTGCGAATTATTCAATTTTGGATGTCGATGAAGACGGGTTTGTAAATCTTAAAGATTTGGAAGAAGAGATAAATGAAAAAACGGTGCTTGTAACCGTAATGTATGCCAACAACGAGATAGGAACAATCCAGCCGATAAAAGAGATAGCTGAGTTGATAAAAACAAAAAATAAAGAAAGAGACAAAAAAATTCATTTTCATACCGATGCGGCTCAAGCGGCAGGTTATCTGAATTGCGATGTAAAAGAATTGGGTGTCGATGGACTGACGATAAGTGGGCATAAAATATACGGACCCAAAGGAGTGGGTGTCTTATTCAAAAAGAGAAATGTAAAGGCGGAGCCGATAATTTTCGGCGGAGGTCAAGAAGACGGAATCAGATCCGGAACTTACAACACCCCCCTTATAGTCGGGATAGCTAAGGCAGTTGAGCTCTTGAAGGAGGAAAAAAGAAAAGAAGAGACCGAAGAATTAAGAGATTATATGATTGATGAAGTTTTAAAAATCGAAGGAGCTTCTCTAAACGGCCCTCAAAAAAGTAGACTGCCCAACAATGCCAATTTTAGCTTCAAGGGAGTGGAAGGTGAATCGATCGTGATGATCTTGGATCAAAAAGGAATCGCCACCTCAACCGGATCGGCCTGCTCGAGTAAATCCTTGGAAGCTTCGCATGTTCTCAAGGCTATCGGACTCAAAGATTTGGACGCGCACTCTTCTTTGCGTGTTTCGGTAGGTAGAAAAACGACCAAAAAGGAGATAGATAAGTTTTTAAAGATTTTGCCGACGACCATAGAAAGACTTAGAGAGATATCGGGAAGATAAGTATCCAGATTATTTTTAAAAAAAGTACAAAAAATAAGATAACAATATGAGTAATATTTATTCAGAAAAAGCGATGGATCACTTTTTGAATCCTCGCAATATGGGTAAGCTCGACGACCCCGATGGTATCGGAGATGTTGGAAATCCCGGATGTGGAGATTTAATGACCATTTATATCAAAGTTGATGAAGATAAAATAAAAGATATCAAGTTTAAAACTTTGGGCTGTGCAGCCGCTATTGCTACTTCGGATATGATTTGTGAGTTGGCCAAGGGGAAAGTTTTGGATGATGCCTTGAAGATAACTTTTCAGGATGTAGTGGATAAACTGGGTAAACTGCCCCCTTCCAAGGTTCATTGTGCTAATTTAGCTCAAAAAGGATTAAAAGAAGCAATAAATGATTACAGAGGAAAATAAAAAAGTTGCCGTTGGAATTTCCGGAGGAGTTGACTCTTCAGTAGCTTTGAAGATCTTAAAAGAGCAAGGATATTCTCCGGTCGGTTTTTTTATGAAGTTTTGGGGAAAAGAAAATCATTGCTGTGGAGTGGATTCGGAGAGAAGAGCCAGAAAAACTTGTGTTGATTTGGGTGTGCCCTTTTACAGATTGGATGTTAGAAAGGAGTTTAAAAAGCAAGTAGTTGATTACTTTTTAAAGAGCTATCAAATGGGTGAAACGCCCAATCCGTGCATTGCCTGTAATAGAGAGATAAAGTTCAAAACTTTATTCAAAAAGATAAAAGAATTCGAGGGAACAAAAGTAGCTACCGGTCATTATGCTCGTATTGAAGATCGACTCATAACAACTCCCGAAGATAAAAATAAGGATCAGACTTATTTCATGTGGAGTCTAGATAGGAAGCTTTTGGATAATATTATATTTCCTCTCGGCGACTTGAAAAAAGAAGAGGTTCGTCAGCTGGCTTCAAGAGTCGGAATGCCGGCAGCGAAGATATCCGATTCACAAGAGGTTTGCTTCGTAAAGGATGACTTGTCCGACTTTTTAAAAGATTATATCGATCTTATACCCGGAGATATTGAAGATAAGCATGGTAAAAAACTGGGAACTCACATCGGTTTGCCGGTTTATACGATAGGGCAAAGAAAAGGAATCGGTCTTTCCGGTGGTCCTTTTTATGTGTTAAGAAAAGATGTGGAAAGAAATGTGCTCGTAGTTACCAAAAATAATGACGACTTATTGGAAGAGAAGGTTTCTTTCAGAGAAGAGAACTTTTTTAAGGATTTAAAATTTCCCATGGAGGTAAAAGCGAAAATTAGATATAATGCACCCAGAAAAGAAGGAATTTTAAAGAGCAAGAATCAATTTGAATTCAAGCGTCCCCAAAGAGCTATCGCTCCCGGGCAATCGATAGTCTTTTATCAAGATGATAAGCTTTTGGGAGGCGGGATAATAAATTAAAACAATAAAAGACAAAACTCAAAAAAATGAAAATAACAAAAGAATCAACAATAGAAGAAATCTTAAATCATCCCAAAGGAAAAGAGGTTTTAACAAAATACAATGTTCCTTGTCTGGGTTGTGCAATGGCTTCGATGGAGATAAAATATTTACAAATTGGAGATGTAGCCGAAAAGTACGGATTGGATATAGAAGGAATTCTAAAAGAACTAAATAAAAAAGACTAATGGATTATATAATCTGCCATTATTCCGAAATTGGATTGAAAGGATCGAACAGAGGCTTTTTTGAAAAAAAGCTGGTCTCGAATATTAAAAAAGCTATTCCCGAAAACTCTTTCTCGAAAGTAAAAAGGCCTTCGGGAAGAATTGTCGTAAGCCTAACGGATGAAGCAGATAAGAAAATCCTTAAAAAAAAGATGAAAAAAGTCTTCGGCTTAGCCTATTTTTGCTTTGCAAAAAAAGCTAAATCCGACTTGAAAGATATTGAGAGAGAAACATTGAAGTTTTTGGATGAAATTAGCTTTGAACCGAATTCATTCAGAGTTACGACCACGAGAGCGGATAAGAGTTTTAAGTATACTTCTCCGGAAATAAGTCGAAAGATCGGTGCGGCGATAAATAAAAGATTCAATTGGAAGGTTGATTTGGAAGATTATGATTTGAATCTCTTTTTGGAGATAACCAAAAAGGGGGCTTTTATATATTCTGAAAAAATACGAGGAGACGGAGGTCTTCCGGTTTCCTCAAGCGGTAAAGGAGCCCTTCTTTTATCCGGTGGAATAGATTCACCGGTAGCGGGACTCAAAATGATGAAAAGAGGCCTAGCGCTCGACTTCGTTCATTTTCATGCTTATCCGTTGGTTTCCAACGATTCCATCAAAAAAGCTGAAGATCTATTTGATATTTTAAAAGGGTATTGCCCGGAAGGAAAATTATTTTTAATCGCTTTCGCTGAAATTCAAAAAAAGATCAGAACTACGATTCCCGAAAAATACAGAATAATATTTTATAGACGCGCAATGTTGAAAATTGCTGAGGAAATTGCTGACAGCCGAAATGCCGACACTTTGGTTACCGGAGAGAGTTTGGGTCAGGTATCGTCCCAAACTCTTCCAAATATGCGCGTGACGGAAGAGGCAGTCGATTTGCCGGTGCTTAGACCCTTGGTGGGTGAAAACAAAGAAGAGATTATTGTATCTGCCAAAAAATATGAAACTTATGAAATATCGATTCTTCCGGATCAGGATTGTTGCACTCTTTTTAATCCTCGAAGACCGGAAACTAAAGCCGATCTAAAAAAGGTTTTAAAACTGGAAAAAGAGCTACCACTCGGGGAGCTAATTGAGTCCGCTATTGAAAATATGAGGGTTTTAACTTGATTTTTTCGTAGCGTTGGTTATAATGAGCTCAAGTTAAGTTAAAACAGGTTAAAGTTTTACTTAGCTTTCAATTTAAAAACTAATATGAATTTATAAAGGTCGGTTTAAGACATAAGCAATTTTTTAAAATACAATGTCTGAAGCATATTGTGTAAAATGCAAAGCAAAAAGGGAAATGGAGAATGAAGAGGAAGTAACCATGAAAGGTAAAGGTGGAACAAAAAGAAGAGCTCTTTCTGGTAAATGTCCTGAATGTGGAACTAAAATGTTCAGGATCCTCGGAAAAGCGTAAACGTTAGCAAATTTCTCTACTTCCAAAAACCACCAGACCACGGTGGTTTTTGGTTTTAATTGGTAAAATTGATTTCTTTTTATTAAAATTAAAGAAGTTTAGTTTTTATTTTAATTCAATTATGAAAGAGAGAAAACTGGAAATAGTTGCCTTTTTAATCTTTTGCAACTTGATAGCTCTTTCGATTTTTTTAGGGATACGAAAAGAACAGGATTTAGAAGTTGTATTTTTTGACGTAGGTCAAGGTGATAGCGCCCTGATAAGAACGGAAGAAGGTAAAAATATACTTATAGACGGCGGGCCCGGACAGAAGTTACTTCCTCACCTCAACGACGAACTTCCATTTTGGGATAGAGATATAGATTTGATTATCTTAACTCACGCTCACGCCGATCATCTTTCGGGGTTGGTTGAGGTTTTGGAACGATTCAATGTAAAAAAGGTTCTCTGGAACAAACAGGAGCATGACTCGGTTCTTTACAGGCAGTGGGAACAATCAATTGAGAACGTAAAAAGTAAACAAGCTTACAAAGGTCAAAGAATTGATTTGGGAGAAGCTTATCTGGATGTTTTATATCCACCTAAAGATTATGATTCGGAGCTCGGTCTAAATGAAAACTCGGTTATAAACAGGTTGGTACATGAGGAAGGAGCGATTCTTTTCACCGGAGATGCTTACGAAGCCCAAGAAATACAACTTATGGAGTGGGAAGAGAGCTGTTTCGATGAAGATTTTAATTGGTGTAAAGTAATGATTCTTCCTTCCGAAATATTAAAAGCGGGTCACCACGGCTCTTCGACATCTTCAAACTATGAATTTATTGAAAGAGTGGATCCGGAAATTGCCGTAATAAGTGCCGGAAAAGACAACAGATACGGACATCCCCATGAAGAAACTTTGGAAACCTTCAACAGTTTAGGAGTGAGCATGCATAAGACTTTTAAGGAAGGTAATTTTAGAGTATTTTTTGATTAATTTCACGACTTAAGCTTCGAGTGCTATTATTAAAACAGTTGAAAAAGGAATTAAAAATGATAAAATAGAAAAACTTATGAGAGAAGATAAAGAAAACTTTGAAGAAGATTATTTTCCCTTTCCCGAAAAAGATTTTCGAGAAACCTTTCAGTGGAGGATATTCAGAATAATGGCTGAATTTGTGGAAGGTTTTCAATTCGTAGCTGACTTTGACAGGTCGGTTTCTTTTTTTGGGTCGAGTCGATTCAGTGAAGATAACCCTCATTACAAGAAGGCAAGAAAATTGGCCGAACTTTTAGCCAAGAAGGATTATGCCGTAGTAACCGGAGGTGGCCCGGGAATAATGGAGGCGGCAAACAGAGGAGCTTACGAAAATGGAGGTGATTCGATCGGAATAAATATTCAGCTTCATGACGAAGGAGAGAAGGCTAACGATTATTTGGGTAAGTCGGTCGGATTCCACTACTTTTTTACAAGAAAAGTAATGTTGTCTTTCGCTTCTTACGGATATGTATTTTTCCCCGGTGGTTTTGGAACTTTGGATGAGCTTTTTGAGATGCTAACAATGATTCAAACCAAAAAACTACCTCAACCGGTCACGATAGTTGCTGTCGGTGAAGATTATTGGAAGCCTTTAATTGACTGGTTTGAAAAAACATTAATGGAAGATTACGAGACAATAAGTAAAAAAGATCTTGATTTGGTAAAAATAGTCGACACCCCCGAAGAGGCTTTAAAAGTTATCGAAGAAGGGGAGCCACTTAAAAGATAATTAATAATTAACTAAAAAAAAGATGAAAGGAATAGAATTCCCGATATATAAAACAAAAATGGAAGATGACCCGGGCTTTGACTTGTCCGATCCGGACGAAAGGTTGGACTACTTTGAGTTCAAGGCCGGCAAAGATATAGAAGACATAAAAGAATTTTTAAAGAACAACACGTTCGTAGTTTACCTTTTGGGTAAAAAAAGTGCCGGAAAAGGAACTTATTCAAAGATGATCGCCGATGTTTTAGGTAAGGAAAACGTAGAACACTTTTCGGTCGGTGACATGATCAGAGAGGTTGATGAAGAGCTTAAGGATGATGAGAAGAGAGAAGATTTAATTGAATTTTTAAAGGAAAACTATAGAGGTTGGGTTGATATTGACGAAGTAATCGCGAGACTTGAGGGAAGAAGCACGGAATCACTTTTACCGACCCCTCTAATTTTAACGTTAATTAAAAGAGAGATCGCTAAGAGAGGCAGGAAAGTCCTCTTCATTGACGGATTTCCCAGAAACATGGATCAAATAAGTTACTCTCTATTTTTTAGAGACTTAATAGGTTACAGAGAGGATGTCGATATATTTGCTCTTTTGGACGTTCCGGAAAATGTGATTGATGAAAGAATAAAGTATAGAAAAATTTGTCCCGAATGTAATACTTCCAGAAATTTAAAACTCTTTCCAACCTCTAAAATTGATTACGACAAAAAAGAAGACAAGTTTCACCTTCTTTGTGACAATCCCGATTGTGACGAAGTTAGGATGGTTAGAAAAGAAGGTGATGAAAAAGGAATTGAACCGCTTAGAGATAGATTGGATCTTGATGAAAAGCTTATCAAGCAAGCCTTTCAGCTTCACGGTATCCCGAAAGTCTTGGTTAGAAACTCGATTCCGGTTAAAAAGGCTGATGAGTATGTGGCTGATTATGAAATCACTCCGGAATATAAATACAGCTGGAATGAAGAGAAAGAAGAAGTTGAAATCAAGGAAGTTCCCTGGACAGTAAAGGATGATGAGGGAGTTGAAAGTTACAGCCTTTTGGCCCCACCGGCGGTAGTTTCCTTTTTGGGTCAGCTTGCCGACATACTCAGAAGTTCTTGACACCTGGATTTTATAAAAGTTATAATGTAAGTGCACCTCGTTGACATAAAGTCTGACACATCAACATTTAAGGGAGCCACACATGATTCTTAGCCCGTGGGCTAAGACTGAGGCACCCACTTGAAGAATTCTCAGATTTTTTATGAGCAGCGGGGTGCATAAAGACCATCTCCCGAGAGGGAGGTGGTTTTTACTTTAATTCCAAATTCATCTTAACACCAAACTACTCGGGAGAGGTTGGACCTCTCCCAAGATTTTATTTTACATCTTTCATCAGATGCATATAATTAAATAATAATAATTATTATTTAATATAATTTATGAATAAAAATAAAGGATTTACTCTAATTGAACTTTTAATAGCAATAGGAATAATTGCAATATTATCAGCAGTTGTGATTGTAGCAATAAATCCGGGACAGCAATTTGCTGCAGCGAGAGATTCGGTTCGAGATTCGGATACAAGTTCAATATACCAAAGCCTTCTATCATATCGAGTCAGTCGAGCGGGAGGGTTTCCGGATATAGACTTGCCTTCCGAGTCCAAAGAGATTTGCAATACGAATCATTTTGATTCTGAAGATTGTGCAGAAAATGATTTAGTTGATCTCTCCCCCTTAGTGCCTGATTACATGAATGACATACCGATTGATCCAATAGCTGAACAAGACGAACTCAGCACGGGTTATGAAATAGCAATAAATACGATAAATGATGTTATCGTTTGCGCTCCTCTGGCAGAAACCAGAGAGGTAGGAGTTTGTGAGACTGAGAGAAGAGAGAATGATTTTGCCTGCGGAGATGTTTTGGTTGATAGTAGAGATGGAGAAAGTTACGATACGGTTATGATCGGAGAGCAATGCTGGATGGCTGAAGATCTTAGGCACGAATGTGAAAATTATGTTGATACCGGGGATAGTACGGAGTCACCAGAAGGTTGGTGGGATGAAGAGGAAGACCCTACTATGTGCTCTGATGCAAATGATGGAACTAATGATTACGGCAATGTTCTCTATCAATGGCCGGCGGCCGTAGCATGGGGTTATGAAGGAGATCCTCCTGAAGAAGGGGTTCAAGGACTGTGTCCGGATGGCTGGTATATACCAACCGATTCAGATTGGGAGGATTTAAAAAGCTGGCTTCTTGATAATGGTTACGAAATCGACGACTCCGGTGAAGTGTATAGTAATGCATTAAAAGATCCCCAGGAAGATTGGTGTACGGAAGAGGGGAGTGAATTTTGTGGAGAGATTGATTTTTTAGCTCTACCGGGCGGGTATCAAGGAGTTGATTGGTCTGACTTTTCCTATAAGTTGAATAGAGTGGGAACTCACGGACATTGGTGGAGCTCCTCAATAGATCCTGAAAGTGAAGATGGAGATATAGAAATAAAGGGAAGATTTTTCTCTCATGATCATACTTCTGTCGGTGATTTTGTATTTTCCGATAGGGTCGGAGCTTCAGTTCGCTGCATCAAAGAATAAACTTTTCGGTTTCTACTAACAAATTTTAAAAGGCTTAGGTTTCTTGACATAATCTTTTTTATGGATTAATATAATACCTACACCCCAGGTATAGGTATTGAAGTTTTTATCAATTATCAAATAAAAAATATAATATGAAATGAAAAAGGTTAAGTGTGGATTAAGAGAGATATTAAAGATCTTTAACTCCTTTAAAAGTATATTATTATTTTTGGCTTTGTCCGGATTTTTCTGGGTTCTGTTGGTGATAGCACCTAATATTGAAAGCTTATCTTTAAGTGGTATTGAGTTTACGAGAGACTTATTTGATTTATTTTTAGGATTTACGAGGTTTTCTCAAATAAGTACTCTTTTAATATCTCTCCTTTTCGGGTTGAATTTGGTTGTATTTAAAGAGATTCAATCCGGAGACCCAAGGGCGAACGGAAAAACAAAAGTGGCAGCTACCGGCGGGCTCCTTTTTTCCATTTTAGGGGCCGGGTGTGGTGCTTGCGGCATTTTGGCGATTTCCTTTTTGTCTTTTTTCGGGATGGGATCATTGGTAGCAGCTTTGCCTTTGGGCGGAGCTGAGTTTGATATAGCCGGTATAATTTTATTAACCGCTTCTTTAATACTTATTTTGGATAAATTAATAGAAAATAAATGTAAAATAAATCATGGAAAACAATAAAGAAAAAGTAATAATAAATTTAAAAAAAGCACGCAGTTTACTCAAAAAACAGATTGAAATGATCGAAGAGGATGAATATTGCATTGACATAATGCAGCAAAACTTAGCGGTTATGGGGATGCTTAAATCTTCCCATGAAAAATTAATGAAGAATCATCTCAATACCTGTTTTAGACACGCTATGGAGACTGACAATGAAGAAAAAAAGAAAGAGATGATAGAAGAAATTTTGAAAGTTATGCGCTTTTTAAACAAATAAAATCAATCTATTAAAATTTTATTCATCTAAATAAAAAAATATGAAAAATGAAAACAGTTTAACATTTATAGCGATAATAATTGCCGGGCTTATAATCGGAGGAGCAATTTTAATATCCGGAAACGGCTCTCCGGCTGATGAGGATCCGGTTATTGAAGAAGATGAGCAAGAGTTAGCTGAAGATTCAGAAGAGGTTAGTATGGATAATATCGAGCTTGATGAGTGGCCTTCTTTGGGTGATTCGGAAGCACCCGTAACCATAGTTGAGTATTCCGATTACGCCTGTCCATTTTGTGGTAGCTTTTTTGAAGAGACCTTTCCGGATATAAAGGAGAATTATATCGATACCGGTCAAGTTCGTTTCGTCTATAAAGATTTGGTTGTCGTCGGAGGTGATAAGGCTGCCGAGGCGGCACATTGCGCCGGAGAACAAGACGCTTACTGGGATTATCACGATCTTTTATTCCAAAATCTGGAACAAGATAGAGACGATTGGGCTGATTCCGAGATACATGCAGGTTATGCCGAGGAGCTTAATTTGGATAGTCAGGAATTAGTTGATTGTTTTGAAGACGGTCGATATACGGAGAAGGTTCAACGATCAACCGAGGAGGCAACCGGTCTGGGTATAACGGGAACTCCCGGCTTTGTAATTAACGGAGAGATTGTAAAAGGAGCTCAACCCTATGAGGCATTTGAAGAAATTATTGAAAGAGAGTTGAATTAGTAGAGTAGATTTCTTTTATTTAATTAAGATATAAGAAGCAATATGGATTGCTGTAATAACAGTAAAAAACATGATGAAAAAAGAATTTGACATATCAGGAATGCACTGCATCAGCTGTGCGGATTCAATTGAAAAAGAGGTCGTCAAATTAGACGGCGTGTCTTCGGCCAAGGTTGATTTTACCAATGAGAAATTAAAAGTAGAGGGTAATACAATATCCGAAAAAGAGATAGAAAAGATAATCAGTGACTTGGGTTATTCGGTAGGTGAAAAAGATGAAAAGACTGAAATTAAAAAGATGAAAAAAAGTACTTTCATCTCTCTTGGGATAGCTTTCTTTTTGATGGGTTTAATGATTTTCAGACATTTTTTTGACCCCGGAATTAATCGTTACGTGCAATTAACATTTGAAGCTATTTTGGCCTTTTTCCCTGTTTATTTCTTTGGAAAAGAAACTCATTTGTCCGCTTTCAAATCGATTAAGAAAGGTTATGCCAATATGGACGTACTTATCTCCATAGGTGATAATGCAGCTTATCTTTTCGGCTTGGCGGCCTTTTTTAATCCCGAACTGCCCGCCTTTTTTGCGGTAGCATCATTCATTATGGCTTTTCATCTTTTGGGGAGATATTTAGAATCAAAGGCAAAAGGAAAAACTTCCGAGGCTTTAAAATCCTTGTTGGAGCTAGAAGCTAAAACGGCAAACGTGCTGGTTGATGGAGAAGAAAAACAGGTAAGAGTTGATGAGCTTAAAAAGGGAGATGTAATGATCGTTAGGCCGGGAGAAAAAATTCCGACGGATGGAGAAGTTTTGGAAGGTAAAACGAGCATTGATGAATCTATGGCAACCGGAGAATCAGTTCCGGTTACCAAAAAAGAGGGAGACGAAGTTATCGGAGCGACAATAAACATCGAAGGGGTTTTAAAAGTAAAGGCAACCAAGGTCGGAAAAGAAACATTTCTTTCACAGGTTATTGAATTAGTTAAAGAGGCGCAAGGATCGGAAGTTCCCATTCAAAATTTAGCGGACAAAGTTACATCTTACTTTGTTCCCGTTGTTTTAAGTCTGTCTTTAATAACCTTTTTAGTGTGGTGGTTTATTGTGGGCGAGCTTCTTTTGGGAATTTTTGCAGCTATGACCGTTTTGGTTATCGCTTGTCCGTGTGCTTTAGGCCTTGCAACTCCCACTGCCCTTACGGTAGCGGTCGGTAACGGGGCAAAAAGAGGAATTCTTTTTAGAAAGGGAGCAGCAATAGAAACTATATCCAAAGTGGATACGATTGTTTTTGATAAAACCGGGACGATAACCGAAGGTGCTCCCAGTGTAACCGACGTTTACCCATTCAAAGGTGATGAAAAGGAAGTTTTAAAGATTGCAGCTTCTTTGGAAAAAGGATCGGAACATCCTTTAGGTAAAGCTATATTAAAAAAAGCTAAAGAGGAGGACATTGATATGAAAGAGGTTTCTGATTTTAAGGCTCTTTTCGGTGAGGGTGTTGTTGGTAAATTGCAGGAAGAAAAGATGGTGGTAGGGAGAAGAAGCTTGCTTGAAAAGAATAATTTTAAGTTAAGTGAAGATCTTTTAAATAAAAAGAAAGAATTGGAATCTGAAGGAAAAACGGTAGTTATCGTAGGAAGCGAAAATTCGGTCGGACTAATTGCTCTTGCGGACACGATAAAGAGCACCAGCCGAAAAGCAATAAAGGATTTACATAAGAAAGGTTACGATTTGGCTATGCTTACCGGAGACAATGAAAAAACCGCCAAAGCTTTGGCTGAGGATCTGGGAATTGAAAGAGTAATAGCCGAGGTCTATCCCGATGAAAAGACGGAAGCGATAGAGGGGCTACAGGACAAGGGAAAGGTGGTAGCCATGGTTGGAGACGGAATCAATGACGCCCCCGCTCTGACGAAGGCTGATGTGTCCATAGCGATAGGAACGGGAACGGATATCGCCATAGAATCCGGAGATATAACTCTAATTAAAGGAGAATTAGAAAAGTTGATAGAAGCAA
>PWGJ01000100.1 GCA_003554445.1 Candidatus Nealsoniibacteriota bacterium | reverse complement strand
TCGAACAGCTACTAGACAAACTCGGCGAACGGTTGGAGTTGCTAAAAGAAGGCAACACCCTGCTTCGCAACAACAAAAAACAACTCAAAAACTTCCTGACGCAGATTGAAAAAATCCAGACGTAACGGTATGATAGGGGTATAGTGAAGAATCGCGCGATGTGCCTTTTTGGAGTTCGCGTGAAAATATAGGGAGGAAATTATGCAAAGCAAAGACTATGTACTGGGAATCGACATCGGCGTCACTTCGGTCGGCTGGGGCGTCATCGACCACGAACACAACATTGTCGACGCCGGAGTAAGACTGTTTGAAGAGGCAAACGCATCAAACAACGAAGACCGCCGCAACAAGCGCGGCGCACGCCGCGTGAAAAGACGCCGCAAGCAACGCATCGTCGAGATGAAAAGACTTTTGCTTAGAGAAGGACTCATCGACAAAGATTTCGCACCGTATGAAAACCCTTATGAGATTCGTGTCCAAGGGCTTCGCCGAAAGCTTTCCAATGAAGAACTCGCGACCGCGCTTTTGCACCTGGTCAAACGTCGAGGGTCAAGCCTTGATGTCATCGAGGACGATGAACAAAAGGTGAAAGAGGACCAAAAAGCCAAGAAACAATTGTCTAAGAATGCGCGAAAAATGTGGGAAGAGAAGAAACATGTTTGTGAAATCCAATTAGAACGACTCCGACAGCGAGGTCACATCCGTGGTGAGGACAACATCTTTCAGACCGACGATTACAAAAAAGAGGCAAAAGCCATCCTTGAAAACCAAGACGTTTCGAAAGCGTTTATCGACGATGCTTTAGAACTTATCGTAAGAAAACGCCATTATTCGGAGGGCCCCGGTTCAAAAACCTCGCCAACACCCTATGGGCGCTGGCGCTACGACGAAAACGGCCAACTGATTGAAGTCGATTTGATCGAAGAGATGCGGGGCAAATGCAGCGTGTATCCGGAGGAAAAAAGAGCGCCGAAAGAATCGTTTTCGGCCGAACTTTTCAATTTTTTAAACGACCTCAACAACATCAAAATCAATTCCCGTGAAGAACCCGAACTCTCCAAAGAAGAAAAAGAAGCGGTCATTGCCATCATCCGCAAGCAAGGGCATTTAACCCCGAAGACCAACCAGCCTAAGGCTTTGGCAAACATATTGGATGTGGAAATCGAGGAGATTTCCGGGTTCCGCACCGACACCAAAAACAACCCCATCATGACCGAGTTCAAAGGCTATAAAAAACTGTTGAAAGAGTTTAAGAAGCATAACGCATCGCTTAAAGATCAAGATGAAACGCTCGACGCCATCGCCGAAATCCTCACGGCGAAAAAGCAGAAATCCGAACGCATAGAAGCCTTTCAAGACCTTGGTCTTGCCGAGGATTTGGCGGATTCTTTGAGCGAACTTCCCGGGTTCACGCAATATCACAGTCTGTCGCTCAAAGCCATTCGTGAAATCAACGGAGAAATGCTGCTTACATCGAAAAACCAGATGGAGATTATCACCGAGAACAACCTTGTCCAACAAGACATACCGGATAAGCTCACATTAAACGAAGACGCAATATTAAGCCCCGTCGCCAAGAGAGCCCACCGGGAGACGCTCAAAGTCATCGAAGCGCTCACCAAGAAGTACGGACATTTCGACAAGATTGTTTTAGAAACCACACGGGCCAAAAACTCCGCCGAAGAAAGACAAATGGAACGTCGTCGCCAAGACCGAAACCGCGAGCGCAACAAGGAAGTCGAAGAACTGCTCGAAGATTATGGCGAGCAAGCCCAACGTGTCAAAGGCCAAAAAGCGCTTAAAGTCCGCCTTTACAAAGAACAAAACGGAAAATGCGCCTATTCCTACAACCCGCTTAGTTTGGACGATATCGTCAACGACCGCGACACCTACGAAATCGACCACATCATTCCTTACTCGGTCTCGATGGACAATTCTTACCATAACAAAGTCCTCTGCGAAGGGCGGGCCAATCAGTTCAAAGGCAACAAAACGCCGTTTATGTATTTCAAGTCCGGCAAAGCTTACGGCGCCGTGAAAGACTTCGACACGTTCAAAAACAACGTCTTGCAAAATCCGAATTATTCCCGAAAGAAAAAAGAAATGCTTTTAAGAGAAGAAGACGTCACGAAGTTTGACATGCTCAAGGAATTTACCGCCCGAAACCTCGTCGACACTTCTTACGCAATCCGTACGCTCATGACGACAATCAAACAATTCTACAAACACCACAACATTCCCACCAAGGTCTTCACCGTACGCGGTCAAGTGACCAACCTTTTCCGCAACATCGGCGCCTCCGCGTTCTTAAAAGACCATCCTAACATTGAAGAAAACCCCTTAGACAAATCGAGAGAAGTCTACAAACACCACGCCATAGACGCCTTGATTGCCGCACGGCTTTCCGAACAAAAATTGATCCGTAAACTTATGCGTCTTGATCGAACCAAAGACATCGACGAAGATACGGGAGAAGTACTTTACGAAATCACGCCCCTTGAAGACCGAGAGCTTGTCAAGTTCGTTAAACATTTAGCCGAATTCGACGAAGACGATTTCAAGTACTCGTGGAAAGTCGACAAAAAACCGAACCGCGCCTTCTCGGATGAAACCATCTATTCGACAAGAATAAAAGACAACGAAGAATATCTGGTCAAAAAGCACAAAGACATCTACAACATGGAATCAAAAGACCTCAAAAAGAAACTGTTTAAAGACAACAAGACCAAAGAGAAGATTCTGATGTATCATAACGACCCCCAAACCTTCGAAAAAATGGAAAAAACCTACGAACAGTACAAACATGAAAAGTATCCCTTTGCGGCCTACAAAGAAGAACATGGGCCCATACGCAAGCATTCTAAGAACGGAAACGGCCCTCTTGTCAAACAAATTAAGTACTTAGACGCGAAGGTTGGCTCGCATTTGGACATCTCCGACAAATACCCAACGGGTGAAAAACGCGTGGTTCTCAAACAAATTTCCCCGTATCGAACAGATTTTTACAAGAATCCCGATGGAAAAATAAAGTTCGTGACCATCAAGTTCGCGGAGATGGAACCCGTTCAAGGCGAAAATCCTTTCGACATCAAGGAGTTCATCATCCCAAACGACTTATACCATCAGAAAAAACAAGCCAAAAAGATCGACGGCAACGCAGAATTCCTTCATAGTTTCAATCGAAACGAAATCATCGAGATTGTTTCCAAAGAAAAGGATGCCATCCAAAGAGAACAAGGCAGATTTATAGGAACGAATAACGATACTACAGGGATAATAGAAATAAAAACTATTGAAGCAAAAGACGCCAAACAAGAAAAGCGCACCATAGGCCGTAAAACCGTGGATGTAAAAAAATACGCGGTGAGTCCTATCGGCGATATGAAAAAAGTGGATAGGGAACAATTGAAATTGCGTGTCCGGGCTTGAAAGTTTTGAAAGGGTTTGCTATACTATGTATGCACCCGACGGGGTGCTTGCATAGCAAAGGTTTTTGAGGACCTGGCAAAACAAGGACAGGACTTCGGTCCTAGTTCCGAACTCGAGGCACGCGACGGCGTGCCTCTTTCCTTTTATTATGGGTTGGAGAGTACTCTATATTGACGAGGGTGAGAAGTGTTCCTTGTATATGGACAACATAAAGATTAAAAACGCCCAAGAAGACAAAGAACTAGTTGTTCCAATCAAGGACCTTCACACCTTGATTATTGACAATTATAAAACCGTTCTCACCGCACAACTGATCAACGCTTTGAGTGAAAAAAACGTGAACGTAGTGATTTGCAGCGTAGAACATTTGCCCCGGTCTTTATTGATTCCACATATGGGGAGCAAACATGCACCTATGATGCTTAGAAAACAGCTGAAGTGGCGAAAGCATGTGAAAAAGATTTTGCACCAAGACATGGTGCGTGCCAAAATCAACAATCAAATTGAATTGCTTTCCCATATTGATGCGGATTCAGGGGTTATCATGAAACTGAAATCGTATGGGAACGATGTCGTGCTCGGGGATAAAACCAATCGCGAAGGTTTGGCGGCGAAAGTGTATTTTCGTGCGCTGTTTGGAAGTGGTTTTGAGCGCTTTTCCGAAGATACGCTCAACGCCGGTTTAAATTATGGTTACGCCATCCTTCGCTCGCAAATCAGCAAGGCCCTTTTAGCAAAGGGTTTGAACACCGCATTGGGCTTTTTTCACCATAACCCCAACAACCATTTCAACTTGAGCGACGATTTCATCGAACCCTTCCGTCCGCTGATTGATCATTACGTCTACTCGTATTTAAGAGAAGAGAAAATCTTCCGCAAGGAACACAAACTTTCGCTTATAAAACACACCACCAAGAAAGTGCAATACAAATCCGTGCGTCAAACATTCTTCAATGCGGTGAATCAATACGTGGACTCGGTTGTGAGTTTTGCGGAAACGGGCGATTACGAGAAACTCCATCATCCTGTCATCGATTTCAATGCTTTATAGTTTTATGCGCATTATCGTGTTCTTTGATTTGCCCGTCAAAACAAACAAAGACAAGAAGATTTACCGCAAATTCCGAAAATTCTTGTTAGAAACAGGACATCAGATGATTCAATATTCGGTCTATACAAAGATTGTCAACACTCGCGAAGCGGCCACTAACCATCTCGTTTCGGTAGAAAAGAACGCACCGGCGGAAGGCAACGTCCGCCTAATGACCCTTACCGAAAAACAGTATGCGAACATGAAAATCATTGTCGGAGGAAAATCCTTTCAGGAAGACACCATCACTGTCGATCCGTTTATCAAGTTTTAAAGGGGGAGACGATGGATAAGTTCACCTTCCACCTTGGGAAAGAGAGGGTGGAATTCGGTTTGGATACCTGCAAGTTCCTTCTCGGTAACGATGCAAAGAAATTTGATGTGTTTCGCACACTGCGTCAAACCTTTACGAAATCAAAAAGCAGCGAATACGCAATCAACCACAACACATCCCGCAAACTACTGATCAATGAAAAAGAACCGGACTTAAAACAACATCGCTTTGTGCTTATTACTCCGATGTTTGATTTTGCCGAAGAGATGAAGCTCAAAACGAAATCGTTGTTGCATATGTTTTTGGAAGCAAAGCTCAAAGATGTGGAGTATACCGAGGAGTTTCATACATTATCGATATTATTAGAGGATTTTTCCGAGATTATCAACGAACGAATCAACATCAAAAGCGATTACGATTTTGAAGCGACCATGTCGGAGTTGACGGTGAAAAATCTCATGAAGTTCGTTGGATTTTCCTTTACGAAAGAAGAAGAGACTATGCATCCTTTGGACTTGGGTTATTCAGAGGTGTTAGCTTTCCAGTTGGATATTTTGCATGAACTCGCTATGGCGGATTATGAACGGCAGTATATTGCCTATATGCAAGTTCCGCTTCTTACCAAATCGTTGCTGGAAAGGTTGCTTAACTCAAAGACGGAAAACTTGAAGATTTTGGTTGCGACGCATTATCCTTGTGACATTGAGACGTGCGAAGACGTCGTCATTTTCACAAAAACAATGCATTACGATCTTGCGGATGAAGCTTCGGTCTATGAAAACATCACCATGCATCTACCCCACACATATACGACCGAGGAAACTTACGAAAAGCTCAAAGCGCATATCCACGGCGAGGACGAAAAAACCTCTTATTTAAGGGGTATTCTCTAACCACTCTTCAAATCATCAAATTCATGTTATAATGAATTTGAGGTTTTGCCACCCTCAAAATCTTTGCTATGCAAGAACAATCGTTATCACTTTATTCCTCCTTTATTCGTTTTGCCACCCTCAAAATCTTTGCTATGCAAGAACATTTAGAGCACGTCGATTTGTGTCCGAACGGTTTTGCCACCCTCAAAATCTTTGCTATGCAAGAACTTGGGTTGGTGGGGTTGCGAACATTGATAACGGAACTAAAATATCATAATTTACCAAATATGTTGACCAGCCCTCATCTTGTCTTATACGATATGCGCCTGAGTCGCCCGTTTCGTATATAAAACTATGTTTATAATTTTGAATGGCATAAACATCTAATACATTAGCAGAACCGTTAACTCTATCTAAAGCTTGTACCACAGCAGATGTAGTGGCACTATCATGCTCTATCATATCAATGTCGAGATATGCATAATACGTAGTGTTCGCTTCTTTGTTATCATTATTCGTAAGAGGTTCTCTATATGCTTGTGTAAACATGGAATTAGTTATCGCATACTCTTCAAAAATCTCCCGATACGTCATGCCTTCATAGGCTATTTGGTCAATCCAAGGAATCTTCTTGGTCGCGGGTGCCTGCCCGATCCGTACGGGCATGCC
>PWGJ01000069.1 GCA_003554445.1 Candidatus Nealsoniibacteriota bacterium | reverse complement strand
TCGAAAAAATAATTTATTATTATTTTATGAAAAGCTTTAACGAAAAAGGTTTCACGTTAATAGAACTTTTGATCGTAATCGGTATTATTGCAATTCTCGCCGCCGCGGTTATCGTTGCCATTAACCCCGGTCAGCAGTTTGCACAAGCCAGAAACGCTTCCAGGCAATCGCACCTTTCTTCTATTTCAACCGCTATTTACAGTCATTACGTAACTGAAGGAGGATGGCCGGATTGTATTGATGAAGAAGAGGGCGGAGAGCAGCAATGGGTTGATCTTCATAATGCAAATCCACCCTGTGAAGATGAAGATCAATTAGGCGCATATTTGTCAGGAGGAACACTGCCCGAAACGGTTGCAGATGATGATACATACGAAGTGATGATTCTTGATGGGGATCAAATTGAACTCAGAGTAAATGAAGACAATGACGAGTGGGATGAAGATATGAACATCATCCAGTAAATATTAGCTTGTAAAAAAGGATTAACGCCCCCGGACGGGGGCGTTTTGATTTTCAAAACGGTAAATTGATGTTATAATGAGTCAAGTTAAAAATAGACTAATATGGCTAAGAAAAAAAAGAAAAACAAAAAAGAAAGCAAAAAGAAAGACGAAAAGAAGGATAAAAATGAAGAAAATATAAAGGAGGGTCCACTTAGAGAGATAAAAATACGAATTATCGGTATAGGGGGAGGGGGCGGATCGATAGTTTCCGAGATATCGGCCGATTTAAAAAAGGTTCGTTTTGCGGCCGCCAACACCGATGCAAGCGCCTTGGAATCTCTAAAAAAGAAAAAGATTAAAAAGCTTCAATTCGGAAAAGAAATTACCAAAGGACTCGGAACCGGAATGGATCCCAAGGTTGGAAAAGAGGCGGCACTGGAAGCCGAAGATGAAATTGAAAAATTGGTAGAAGGTCAGGATGTAAATATCCTGGTTTCTTGTTTGGGAGGCGGAACCGGAAGCGGAGCTCTTCCCGTTTTTGCAAAAAAATCAAAGCAGTCCGGGGCACTCACTTACGGAATATTTACGCTCCCCTTTGATTTTGAAGGTCAAAAGAAGATGTCGATTACCAAAGAGGCGATGAAAAATGCTAGCCCGCATTTGAATGCGATAAGCATTCTTCCCAATGAAAATATATTTAAAATTGTAGACAGAACCACTCCACTAAAAAAAGCACTCTCTCAGATGAATAAAAATTTGGCTGCCAACCTGGAAGGGTTGGTTGAAACGATTTACGAAGCCGGTTTGATAAACATAGATTTTGCCGATATAAAGACGGTTTTAAATGAAGAAAAAGGAAAAAGAAAACTCGCTTATCTGAGTAGCACGGTAATTGAAAAAGAGGAAGAGGATGCCAAGGATATCGTTAAAAAAGCTACCTCGAATCCGCTTTACCCGCATGGAATAGAAGGAGCCAGAGGAATTCTTTTTAACATCACCGGTGGTGAAGATTTGGGACTGGCGGAAATTTCAGCGATTTCTCAGGAGATATCCGGATTTACCGACGCTTCGGCCAAAGTCATATTCGGCGTTTCTCAAGAAAAAAACTTCAAGGGAAGAATGAAGATTTCTCTCTTGGCTACCGGCTGCGGAGCCAATTATTTTTCCGAAGAAATATCGGCTTCCGGAGAAGCGGATGACGATCTGGACGAAGAGATAGAAAAGATTACCATCAACGAAGGTGAAAACGACGATTCGGAAAACGGTAAAGAAAAGGAAGACGAAAAGGATGAAAAAAGCAAAGATAAGGATAAAAAGCAAAAAAAAGAAGATAAAAAGAAAGAAGAAAAGGAAGAGAAAAAAGAGGAGGAGCTAAAGGTGCAAACTTCAATAGAGGACATCGATGAAGAAGAGGCGGCCGAAACTCTGTCAAAAGAAAAAGAAGAGCCTAAAAGCGAAGATGAAAAAGAGATAATGGAAGAAGAAGAAAAGTGGGAAACCCCTACGTTTTTAAGAAAAGCTCTAAATAAAAATGACGAAAACAGTAAAAAAGGCGATAATTGAATTGAGTAAGGACAGGGGCAACTTTTTACCCTTGTCGGACCAAGTTCCCAAAGAGCTTTTTAAGTTGGCTGAAAAGCCGATCATAGAAATTTTGGTAGAAGAAGCCGTTTCCGTCGGAGCTGAAAAAATTCTCCTTCTAGCCGATGAAAAGGATGAGCGGCTCATTAATTATTTTAAGGGCTTGGATAAAAAAGAAGATTACCTTAAAAAAAGAGGAAATCCCCGAGCCAAGGTGTTGAGAGAGATGCAAAAAAAGTTTGACGGACTAAAATTTTCTTTTGTTGAAGATTTTGAGGAGGCGACCAGAGGAGCAGAGGATTTTGCCTACATATCATCCAAAGAATTGGTAAAGGCCAATAGGAGTTCATTGAGCCAGCTGATGAATGTTTTTAAGACTTCGGAGCGGCCGGTTGTCGGGCTCGCCGAGACCGATTACGGAGAAGTTGAGGTTGAAAAGATTGCTCGTGGCCTCTTTAAGCTTAAGGGCTTTACCGATGAATCGACTTTTTCAATGATCGGAAGAGCTATCTTTACTTCCGAATCGCGTAAATTTTTTGAGGGAGCTAATCGACTCAAAGATGCAATAGAAAATATGATCGACAGGGGCCACACCACCTACGGGACAAAGCTATCCGGTGTAAAGTTTTCAATAGAAGAGGAGCTGGACTATCTTAAAGCCAACACACATTATTCCCTTACCGGAAAAAATTCAAAAGAGTTGGAAGAATATATTAATCAAGAAGATTTACTATGATTATAGACGACCGGATTTTGGAAGATATTTTTACTCAAAGAGATAAAGAGGCTAAAAAATACGACCACGGGTCGGTTTTTGTAATAGGAGGTTCTAAAGTTTATAGCGGATCTCCGGCTCTTGCGGGCCTCTCAGCCCTAAGAACCGGAGCGGATATAACTCAAGTAGGGGCGCCAAAAAGAGCCGCTGATATAATCGCTGGCTTTAGTCCGGATCTTATAACTTATCCGTTGGAGGGCGATTATTTGAATGTGAGCCATCTGAGCAAACTTTTAGAGCTTACCGAATCGGCCAAAATAGTTTCCCGTGAAAATTTAGCCGTTGTAATCGGGGGCGGAATAGGCAGAAATGAAGAAACTAAAAAATTAATCAGAGAATATCTGAAAGAAGTTTCCGTTCCGGTGGTGATAGACGCCGATGCAATTTACGCCTTTGAAGGAGAGGGCGGTGAAATACTTGATGAAAATTGTTTGATTACTCCTCATCTCTATGAGTTTTCAATACTTACGGGCAAGGATGTTACAGACCTTTCCAATGATGAAAAGGCTGAGCAAGTAAAGCAGTCAGCGGCCGAAATGGGAGTTACGATCGCACTGAAAGGGGCGACCGATATAATTTCAGACGGTAGCAGGGTGGGACTCAACGAGTTTCCGGTTCCCGAACTTACATCCGGTGGTTGCGGAGATACTTTGGCCGGAATAGCCGGAGCTCTTTTAGCAAAGACGAATGACACATTTTTAGCCGGTGCAAGCGCTCTTTATTTGAATACCAAAGCCGGCAAATTAGCTGCGGACCAAAAAGGAGAATCACTAATAGCTGAAGATTTAATTGAAAAATTACCCGAAGCGATAAAAGAATAAGTGATTAAAATTAAAAATTTATAAAAACAAGAAAGATGAAAGATATAATTATAGTAGGGGGTGGTCCGGCCGGAATTACCGCCGGAATTTATTCTGCCAGAAAGAATCTCAACGGTCTTCTTTTAACCGATGATTTTATAGGTCAATTGGGTAATGCCGGTGTAATAGAAAACTGGCCCGGAGAAAAAGAGATTATGGGACCGGAGCTCATTGCTAATTTTAGAGAACATTTGGAGGATTATAATACGGAAATAAAAGAAGAAAAGGTTGCCGAAATAATGAAAAAGGATGACTTTTTCGAAGTTAGATCCGAAAATACGACTTACAAATCCAAAGCAGTAATCGTGGCAACCGGACGAAATCCCAGACCCCTTAAAATTCCCGGAGAAAAAGAGTTTGTCGGAAAAGGAGTTTCATATTGTGTTACGTGTGACGGAGCTCTCTTTAAAGGTAAAACGGTTGCCGTTGTCGGAGGTGGGAATTCCGGACTCGAGGGAGCATTGGAGCTTTCTGACTATGTTGAAAAGGTTACCGTTTTGGAGATAGCCGACAAATTGCAAGGTGATGAATTTTTAACCCGAAGAGTTGAGGGGAAAGATAATATCGAAGTGCTAACCGGAGTAACGCCGAAGAGGGTAATGGGGGACGATTTCGTTTCCGGTCTTGATTACCAAAATCTCGATTCCGATGAGGAGATTTCCTTGGAAGTTGATGGAGTGTTCGTGCAGGTCGGATCGATACCGACTACCGATATGCTTAACGATTTGGCTGACTGTAACGACGGAGGGGAGATTGTTATTGATCCCAAAACTTGCCGAACTTCCACCGACGGTCTCTTTGCCGCCGGGGATGTAACCGATGTAAGAGACAAGCAGGTTGTAGTAGCTGCCGGTGAGGGCTGCAAGGCATTAATTTCGGCCTATGATTATATTAAAAACAACTAGTTAAGATTAAATATGAAAATAAAAAATATAAGAGCAAGAGAAATATTGGACTCCAGAGGAAATCCGACTTTGAGAGTTTATCTTGATACGGAAAACGGAGAATTCGTAGCCGGAGTTCCTTCGGGTGCTTCAACCGGTGAACATGAGGCTGTAGAATTAAGAGACGGCGAAGAGAGGTTGATGGGCAAAGGAGTTTTAAAAGCGATTGAAATAATCGAAAATAAAATAGCCCCCGAACTAAAAGGATTAAAGGTTTACGATCAAAAAAAGATTGACCAAAAGTTGCTCAATCTTGATGGAACCGACAATAAATCCGAATTGGGAGCAAATTCCATATTGGGAGTTTCAATAGCCGTTTGTAAAGCGGGAGCTTTTTATAGCGGAATGCCTCTTTATGAGTATATCGGTGAGCTTTCCGAGACCGACCCGGCTCTTCCGAGACCTCTATTTAATGTAATTAACGGCGGTTCTCATACCGGAGGTGGAGTAGATTTTCAAGAATTTATGATTTCTCCTCAAAAGGGCAGTTTTAAAGACAATTATTTTCGCGCAACTGAAATTTATCATCAATTGGGCGAATCTTTAAGAGGTAAAAATCCGGCCTGGAAAAATATAGGTGATGAGGGGGGTTATGTTCCCGAGCTGGAGACACCCGAGGAAGTTCTTTCCATTATAAAAGATTTAGCCGAAGTGGATATCGTCTTGGATGTTGCTGCAACTGAGTTTTTTGAAGATGGTTCTTACAAAATGAAAACCGGTGAAAAAGATAAAAAAGAGATGATCGATTACTATAAAAAATTGACCGATAAGTTTTCGATTATCGGAATTGAAGATCCCTTGGAAGAAAATGATTTTGAAGGATGGGGAGAGCTTATGAGTGAGACTGATAAAATTATAATAGGCGATGATCTGCTAGTAACAAATCCGCAGAGAATAAAAACGGCCCTGAAAAATAATTCATGCAACGGAATGATTTTAAAAGTAAATCAAATAGGAACTATCACCGAAAGCTTGGAGGCCGCTAAATTAGCTAAAGAGAATAATTGGAAGATAGTCGTCTCGCACAGATCGGGCGAAACTACCGATACTTTCATATCCGATTTTGCGGTCGGCATAGCTTCGGAATTTATAAAGTCAGGCGCACCGGCCAGGGGAGAGCGAGTGGCAAAATACAACAGACTTTTAGAAATCGAAGAAGAATTAAACCTCTAGCTCTTTTACTCTCAACCAAAAACCACCCTAATCTTAATTCATAAACATTCTTTTCGGGAGAGGTCCAACCTCTCCCGAGTTTAAGGTACAAGTTTTCGGGAGAGGTCCAACCTCTCCCGAGTTTAAGGTACAAGTTGGTGGCCTGACTTTGGTGTCTTGTCTTGAAAGGTTTTAAAAAAAATTGGTTATGGTAAAATTTAATTAGTAACCAATAATAAAAAATATGAAAACAATTCTAGTCGTTTTGGATGGGCTCGGAGATGAAGAAATTCCGGCCCTGGAGAACAAAACACCTCTACAAAAAGCTCACACTCCAACTTTGGATAAGTGGGCTAAAGAAGGAAAAACGGGACTTCTTCTTCCCGTTTTTGAAGGAGTTTTACCGACTTCGGAGGAGGGGCACTTTTCTCTTTTCGGTTACGATCCTCAAGAATACGGGTTAGGTCGAGGAATCGTTACCGCCAGCGACGCCGGATTGGAATTAAAAGAGGGAGACATAGCTCTCAGAGGTAACTTTGCAACGGTAAAAGGAGATGAAGTGGTAGACAGAAGAGCGAGTGGAGAAAAAGATTTGAAAAAATTGGA
>PWGJ01000120.1 GCA_003554445.1 Candidatus Nealsoniibacteriota bacterium | reverse complement strand
GATCTGCCAGCGGGTTGGGATGTTGACCACGGTGATGACCATGAGGCGTTTGAGGATTACCAGTGGGCTATTAGCGATGAAGTAAGTAAAAATGACGGTAATTCGGCAGTATTTAAACGCACCGAGCCGTACCCGATGTATGATGAATACTTTTTTGACCCGGTGGATAATGAATTTGATGATTTTCCCCTGTTCCCTCCGCCCAGGTGGGCTACAGAAGATGATCCTGACAGCGAAGCAACGGGCTGGATGGAGCGCCATAGCGGATTGAACGGTGGTTCTGCCTCCAGCATGCTCAACATTGAAGATGATGTGAGAGATGACTTGGGAGACCAGCTCACAGATCAAGAAGAATATTCTGCGGGTGAAACTTACGGAGTGGAGACAGAACTGTATACCCCTTGGTTTGAATTAACCGATCTCGGCGACGAAACCTATGCTGAAATAAAAATTGAGCACGGAGTAGGTGAAAATTATGATGGAGCTGATATAAACAAGGCGCAGATTGGAATAGAGTATTATGACGATGATGGAAATCTAAATGAGGTAGATCTGGAAACTTTCGATAATCATAGTGAATTAAGTAATGCTTCTTCAGAATTTACTATTGACCTAGATGATGAAAGCAAATATGTGGGTAAAGAACTGCGCCTGGTCTTCTATTTTGACGGGAACGGGTATATTACCTCTGGGGAAGAATGGAACTTCTACGAATGGCTCATTCACAGCGTATCGGTCCAGGGCAACATTCTTTCGCCGGCGGACTTTGCCGATGCCCGGCTTTACTCTGATCTGATTGATTTAAGCGATTTTTCCCCGGATCAGGAACCGGAATTAGAATTTTATGAAACCAGCGAGCATCGCGGTTCACACTACTTCCATGCCCTGGGCCTGGAAGTTAAGGATGACCTTGGCAATTGGGAAGAGGTGGAATATGAAGAGTTGGGCCGGGCGCCGGATGTAGAAGACGGGTGGCGTCACCAAAGCCTGGATTTGAGCGATTACGCAGGTAAGGAAATCCGCGCCTTTTTCCCCTACCGGGGCGCCGGTGCCGATACCTGGTATATAGATGATATGGCCCTCAATTATGTAAAAGATGAGCTAAAATACGAAAAAGAGAAGGTGTACGATAAACTGGAGGAGTATGGCGAGGCGGCAGTGAAAGAATTCCCGCTCTATGAAATAGTGGACGATGTAGTGGGGATTTCCAACAACAACAACGGCAACGAGGATGAAAGCCCCATTGCCGACCCCTTGCATGAGGCATTTGCCGGTTTCACAGATGATATGCTGACCTCCACTGCCGAAAGCGAGCTTTACCATGCGCTGGTTGATGCTATCTACCCCTTCCCCTATGAAATTCTATTCGGTGACTACGATCAGGACGTGGATGGCTTTTTGGGCGAGGGGTATTATGCCCATGAATCCAACCCCGATGAATTTCCCGCCGGGCACCCCTTTCACCCCCAGCATCCCCGCTATGATGATCCCGACCAGGAACCGCCTTACGACTCCCCCCGTCATTACCAGGATGAGGAGATGACCCGCGGCAGTGATCTGGGTGATTTTCTAGCTTCCACCCTCCTGGGCTTGGTTGCCGATACCCTGGAAAATGAAGATGCCGTGGAGTTTGCCTACGTTAGCGCTGTAAGGTTGGCTGCCGGGTTGTTGGAGATATATGTTGATGAAATGGACCTGGAGGAGATCGGTTTTGATATCCAGCAGCCGGGCAATACCTTAATCGATGTATTGGTAGAAGGCGGGGGGCTGGAAACCGCGGTCCACTTCTTGACGGAAATGTTGGAAGGTGAAGAGGACAGTGGCGAAGGAGAACTCTCCCTGGATATGACCGGCGAAGATGTGTTGCTCTCTGAAGGCTTCACCGATTCCGAATTCCCTCCTGCTGAGAGCGGTGAGTGGGAAGTGGAGCATGAAAACTCCTATGGCTGGCATCATCACCCTGACCGCGGCTGGGTAGGCGGCTCTTCGGCTGCGGTTATGCACTATTTGCCCGGCAGTGTTGGAAACGGCGGAGCCCCTGCCGGCAGCAGCGGCCTGATGGGCACAAGTAGCCTTGTTTCTTCCCAGTCGGCAGGTGCTATTCAATCCTCGCAGGTGGAAGGCGGTCTCAGTATTAGCGAGTATTCCCTCCAAACCGGAGCCGATAATTATGAAGTTACCCTGGATCTGGAATACAGTGATGACGTTGATGAAATGCGCATCCGCAGCTTCCCCCGCGGGGAAGAAAGAGGCCTGGAGGACTGGGACCTGAATTGGATTCCCGCCGAAGAAGGGATGACCTGGGAGCTTGCCAGCCGCCAGGAAGCAGACGGCGAAGGCCACCGCACCATCCAGGTGCAATTCCAGGACACGGACAATGATCTTGCCTCCCGAATTTACTCCCTGGATCTGGAGATGCTCTACTGGAATGGTTATGAGTATGTGGACTTTGTTCCAGGTTATAGACTTAGGGATGATGGCAACAAATCAAAAGAAGCAGATTGTTTAAGATTATGGGGAGGGATAAGTGCGTGGACTAATGGTAGGTGTGAAAGAACTTATGTTACTGGTACCCGAAAAAATCTTGCCAATGTAAACAATATAGGTATCTTGTGGGAAAATAAAGGAGATGCTGATGATAGTGATGATGAATATAATTGGGCTGCTTTTGGGATACATGACCAGTGGTTTGACCCTGACGATTCTGATGGAAGTATGTACGATGGTACTCTTTACGGGGATGGTTTAATACAAGATGTGCATAATCCTTATGATATACCCGAGCATGATGAAGGAAATTTTGATTTAAGAATTGATGAGCTCGATGTAGCCAATAGAACAAATGATTATTATATTAGAATCCATGGTCGGGATGACGGTCAAAGTACAAAGTATGCGTATGATGTCCGGGCCTACCGCCTCTGGATGGAGCACGAAGAGAGAATTGAAAATCACGGCCAGGATGCCACCGTGGATGCGGGGGAGACAGCCCAATTTTCCATCCAGGTCAACGATGACTTTCCGGGCATGAGCGATAAAACTCGCCAGTGGCAGCGTTCCGACGATGGCGGCGATAACTGGGCGGAAGTCGAAGGTGCTCAGGCAGATACTTTGACCATAGATGAAGCCCGCTTCCCCGAGGATGACGGAGCCCTTTACCGCTGCGTTTTGGAAGGACACTATTTTTCCGAACCGGTAGAGTTGGGAGTCAGGTCCAAACCACAGATCACCGGCCAACCAGAAGATCAGCACATAGAAGATGGCGATGAGGTTGCTTTTGAAGCGGAAGCCATTGGCAATCCGGAAGTTGACTACCAGTGGCAGCGCCGCGGCGGTGACGGCGAATGGGAAAATATTGGCGGGGAAACTTCCGCTGAACTCGAACTGGAACCTGATTACTGGGATGATGATGGTGCCGAATTCCGCTGCCGCTTCAACAACGCCGAAGGCACGGTGTATAGCGACGAGGTTGAACTCACCATTGATCCCATTTCGCCCCGCATTTTGCGGCAGCCCTCCAATGCGGTAGTTCCCGAAAACGAAGTTGCCCACTTTGACATTAATGTGAGGGGAACGGTTGTGGAAGGTGAAGATTCGGTCAATTACCAGTGGCAGTTTTTCGATGACGAAGAAGGCGACGGCGGAGAATGGCAGGATATTGAAGGCGCTAATGACCCCGAACTGGAAGTCCATGATACAGATTTTGAGGAAAACGACCGGGATGAATTCCGCTGCGTGGTAAGCAATGATTATGGCGAAGTAAACTCGGAACCGGCCCAACTGGTAGTTTTAATTGAACCCCAGATTATGTCTCAAACTCCGGCAGAGGATTTGAAAGTGCATGCCGGCGATGAAGTGGAATTGGACGTTGAGGTAATCGGCAGCGAGCCCATCCGCTACCGGTGGGAATACTCCGCCGATGGCCAGGATTGGAACCCAATTAGCGGTGCGGACCAGGAAAACTTTGCATTTACTGCCGAGCATGCCGCTCATAATGGTGTGAGTATCCGCTGCTCGATAAACGCTCTGGGGCAGGAGGAAGAGTTGGCCACCGACCCTGTGGAATTGACCGTGGTGGAGGTCGCTGAAATAACTTCCCACCCGGGCGATCAAAAGGAGGTTGCCGGTGAGGAAGTTGAGTTTGAAGTGGAAGCCGAAGGTGAAAACCTTGAGTACCAGTGGCAAAAGGCGAGTTATGGCGTAGATGACTGGCAGGATATTGATGGGGCAACTGCTCCCATTTATTCCATAAGCTCTGCTGATTTTCAGGAGCATAATGCTACCAGGTACCGCTGCCTGGTTACCGACCAGATGGAAGAGGAAACCGCATCCCGCTCCGCCGTTCTCCATGTGCTGGAAACGGTGGATGCCACCCTTTCTTCTCCCTGGGTGGAAATAGACGATGAACTCGACTACGAAGGCGCCTACCTGGAATTCTGGGAAACGGGGCGCCGCGCCTCCGAGCATGAGCATCACCAGCTGCATGTGGAGGCTCAGGAAGGCGAAGACCTGATCAAAGAATTGGACGAAGCCCCTGCCCGGGAGTGGGAAAAGCGCGAAATTAACCTGGATGATTTCCTGGGAGATGAAGTCAGGGTTCATTTCCACTACAGCGGCACTGATGCTGACGACTGGTTCATTGATAATGTCCGCATAGCGGCAACCTACGATCGGAAAGGATTCAACTTGGAAGCCGACCCCGCCGGTGGCGGTCGGGTGCTAGATAAAACCCTCGCTGCCCCTTACCGGGTTGGCGATGAGGTAGAAGTTGAAGCTCGCCCTGCGGAAGGATACGAGTTTGAAGGTTGGCGCCCGTCTTCCGGCATGGTGGAAGGTTTTCGGGATGTCGAAACTACCTACACCATACCTGACGGCGATGCCACCCTGCGGGCAAAATTTGAGCTGGTGGATGAAGAACGGGTCTCCATGGGAGACGATTCTCCCCTGAGCGACCCCGCTCTGCGGGAAGCAATCGGCTTTTCCCTCCTTCGCCCGGAGCAGGACCTTTCGGAAGGTGATCTGGCCAATATTTACACCCTTTCGGCCACCCGCCGCGGCATTGAATATTTGGATGGCCTGGGCAAATTGAAGAACCTGCGCCGGCTGGATCTAACCGGCAACCACATAGAGGACGAGAACTGGGAAGAATTGATGCAGCTGGAAAATCTGCGGGAATTGCATTTCGCCCATAACGAAGTGGATCTTACCAGCGAGGAAATGGAGGGGGAAACAGTTGATCTTTCCGGCCTGGGATATTGTAACAGCGAGGAAGAGAGCCGCCTGGAAGAGCTGAACCTCTCTAATAACCATATTGACAGCCTGGAGGGAACCAATATTCAGGACCTGGAAAACCTGCAGCGGCTGAATCTTTCCGGCAATAAACTCAAAGACAGCGACCTAAAAATACTGCAGGAAATGGACAGTTTGCAGGAGTTGCGTCTTGCCGGTAACCAGATTGAGCTGGAAAAAGAGGGGTTAAATCTATCCGCCTTGGGTGGGCTGGAAGTGCTGGATCTTTCCGCCAACCAGCTAAGCGGCGTTGCAGGAGTTAACATGGGTGATTTGACCGAGCTGCGCTGGCTGGATCTGTCCGGAGGTCATGCAGGCGAAGGGCACGGCATTGATGATGGTGACCTTCAGGAGCTTACCGGCCTGGAAGATTTGCGCTGGCTGCGCCTTGCACACAACTCCCTGGAGCTTGACATTGACGATGATGACCCCTCGAAACTTAATAGAGAGGACCTCTCCAATTGGAGCGGACTGGTCACCCTGGATCTTTCCGGTAATTCATTAGCTGACCTCGAGTGGATAACAGAAGCAAATCTGAATTTTACCTCCATGGAAAAGCTCGATCTTTCTGACCAGGACAGCGAGGAAATTATAAACCTGGAAGTATTTGATTTAGAAATGGAGGAGGGAATGAACATTGGCATGCTTCTTTTCGGGGAGAGAACTCTAAGTTTGAACCTGGGCGATAATGAACTCCAGGGGTTCGAGCATCTTCAAAATCTGAAAAACAATCTGGGCAAGCTGGATCTCACCAACACCGGTATGGACAACGATGATTTGGCTGCTTTTGAGCCCTCCGAGTTTGAAGAGTTGAGCTACATATACTTAGGGGAAAACTTTATCAACGATTTAGAGCCACTTGCCCACATAGGTCAGGTGAAAGCCCTGGATCTGTCCAACCAGCGCCATGAAAACATCGAAGAAGGGCTAAACCTGGATCACCTGGAAGATGTAGAGTTTATCCAGTACCGCGATTTCATGAATGTAACAATCGATCCCTTTGATCTTTCCATAAGCGATGTGAACTTTGAAGCGGAAGGTGGCGGAGGATACCTTAACCTTGCCGGCAATCACATCGGCAACATTGGTGAGGAACCCCTGTCACCTTT
>PWGJ01000002.1 GCA_003554445.1 Candidatus Nealsoniibacteriota bacterium | reverse complement strand
GATATGATGCGATATTCTTTCACGATTGCACCTCCTTCCTTGATTTACAATTGATACAACGAGGCGCACATTCTTCGTCACTGTAATTACTGCAATCGATACATATCCAGGTATCACATTCAATACAACATTCACCTTCTATTTGTTTGCGAGAAGTTGTATAAAATGGAGCATGGGCACTACATATTTCACAGTAATTACGTATAGTTACACCTCCTTAGATTAAATCGTTCTTATTTGCCCAATGAAACACGAGGTCTTTGATGTCCTCAGGGTTTGCAGCCACGTTACTACAAATGCGGTAAACTATTTCGACAGATTGTAAGTTATATAAATTGATCTCAAGTATCATAGGTTTACCTCCTCAACACACTTAAGATTTGTGTTAGCATAATACTGAACTATCTTTTTACACTGGCACTTGTATGTGAAATACCAACCCGACTTATACCTGTCATACCCGACAATACGTGTTTGCCCATTGGCACATGTATTGCACTTGGGGCAGACAGGGACACCATCTTCAAGATTAGCCTGAAGCATGTTTAAACTCCTTCAGCTCATTTAATAAGTCTTGATCAGCATCATGCATTGCTAAATCAAAGTATTCTAAGGCAGTAGAATAGTTATATGCCTCAGCGATTAAGTCATAGTTAAGGTAAATACAATACAGTCCTGACTTGGGATTGTAAGTAAGCTTGGCTATCAATATTGATACACTCCTTTCGGGGCATAGTATTCAATCTCATAATAGTCAAGATGTTCTCTTGAAGCGGGGCCAAGCTGAAGCCATAGCATATTAATCTCAGATTTAGGTGTATCGAATGACTTGCCAGCCCACTCCAAAAGATCCAGGGCAAGATCCCTTGATATCCTGTAATGCTTGGGGTCAATGGTGCTGGTAAGATCATCAAGGGTTATGCCAAATACGTGTTGGTAGATAAGTGATATCATATGGGTTTCACTGATTGCTTCTTCCATAATGGTTTCAGTTACCTTGGGGTCTATTCTTTTAGAATCAAACAATTAAATCAGTCCTTTCTCTCTGAACGAGAAGAATATATCATCACCAACAATAATGTGATCACGAATATCAATACCAAGCACCTTGCCGGCATCAATGAGTCTGCGAGTTATCTCTAAGTCTTCCTGGCTGGGAGCTGGATCACCTGAAGGATGGTTGTGGGATAGGACAACTGATGCTGCATTGCATAGCATAGCAGACTTAAAGAGTTCTCTTGGATGGACGATTGATGCAGAAAGCGAGCCAATAGATACCGTGTTAATCCCGATAATTTTATTTTTGGTATTGAGTAGAATAATAACAAAGTGTTCTCTGTCTGTGTCTCCGAAGTAATCTTTAAGTATTTCAAATGCCTGTCTTGGTGTGGTTAAATTTTTATCGTTTGTCTTTACTGATCCATCTCTGACTAACGTTACCTGGTAAATAGGGATATATTTCTTGGGTTCTTTGTAGTCTGCAGGGTATACGAAACTATCTTGCACTAAATCATCCAACATAAACACCTCACTTATACAAAGTCTGTGGTCTCAATGCGTTCAGAGTAAATTAGTTTTTCTTCAGCTTGTGCTTGAAGAAATTCATGTTCAGATAATACAAGTGTAAGCTGATTAGAGCTTTTAAGGTTAAAGAAAATATATTTAGTTTCAAAGCCAGTGAGCATACCGCAATAGACAAGATTATTTGCATTAAGACCCATGTTATATACACTAAAGACATCAAACTTATCAGGTTTCTATTTAATCTTTACAAAGTTATCTTCCACATCATCATCTCCTTTAAGCTGTAGATTTTAATAGTCTTTCAAACTTACCTTCCAATTCTTTTTCACGGTGATATCCGAAAACAATATTTTTCTTGTCCTCTTTAGTAACACAATTAAATAATACATTGAGCAGTGTCTCAGGATTAATGAAGTTGGGGGAAACTTGAAACTCTCCTTTCTTAGTTTTGATTATGATTTTTCTTTGACTAAGACAGTAGATAAACATAAAGATTTCCCCCTTTGTAAGAGGAGTTGACTTGCCAGACCACTAAAGATTATCCAGGTTTCCCAAGCTTTTTTGGTGTGAGCTATTGCTGTGTTTAGTGTACATGAAAAAACTGAGGCATGTAAGATGAACATACGTTGTCTCCTTTCGAGGTAAATGTGTAAGAATAAACAGGTCGTGATAATAGGGAGTAAGGGATAGAGGATATCCCTGTTGGTGATGCTAAGAGAGGTCGTGATAATAAATAGAAGATAGTTAGAAGATAAGAGTAAGGGGGAGAGAGTGAGTGTCCCTCTCCCCCAACACAGGAGGTAACTAAACAGCTAATTCACGCAGGTATTTCTCACTGTTATAAGATGCATAGGTGAGAAGCTTGGGGTTAGCCATAAATGCGTTCCTAAGTTGTTGTACGTATGCATTATTTGTTATAGGTGGTGCCCAACCTACAGCGTGCAAGGCCAGGCATGCAGTCATATCAGCCATCACACGCTTAATGTGGAAGCGAGTGGCCTTATCTTTATGACTACGGTAGAAATCTAACCAATTTTCACGGCTAAGTACAGTATAATAAATCATGTTATACCAGTACTCTATGTTGCTGTTGCATTTAGATGCAGGCTTAATTGTTACACCATTATCAGTGAGTTCAAACTCTTCACCTTCGGTGTAGTTGATATCATTACCGATAGCTTCGATGAATTTACTTAATATGCTTTTAGCTTTTTGTGTCTTGGGGAATTCTCTATCTGTGCTTGATACTTTTCTTGTCTTTACAAACTCGTACCTGGTATACACTTGTCCCTGCTGATTCACAGCATTATTATTTTTCAAGGGAAAAGTGTCGTACCGTATTTCAGGGTTGTCAACTGACTGGTTATACTTGCTCAGGCTTATATGCAAGCCTGGTTCAGCGATAGGGAGTCTTGCTAATCCCCATCCCATCACTTCACTGCCATCATCTTTAAGCCAACCTAATGAGTTGAATAAAGATGAGTCTTCGTGGTAATACATCTTACCACCTGTTCTTTTCAATAGTTCCTTGGTAAAAATACTGTGCACGTTACTCATAATGATCTCTCCTTTGTAATAATATATTTGTAAGAAACAAAGCAAAAGCTTCTGCCTTGCCCTGCCCCCTTACGGTTTTCAAGGGGCAGGGCAAGCAGAAGCTAAGGTTAAGCAGGATTACCCAATCATCCTTTCACTGTTACATTCGGGGCAAGTGAAAATAATCAGGTCTTGGATGGCTTTAAGTATGTTATTCTCAACACTTGTATCGGCCTTGTAGCCACAATCATTGCAAATGATAATCACTATATCATCTCCTTCTGTAGGATAAAGTCTTGGAAGCGTTCGATAGACATAATCATACTTCCTTTATAGGTTTCTCAATCCTCCCGCAACTGTGACAATGGCGGGTTACTTCAAAGCTAATGGGGGAATACTTAAATTCCTCCTGGAAGAAATAAGGGTAGGTCTTAGTAAATTTATGCACGCACTCAGGACACCACACGTAATGAATATCGGTTTCAAGATCATGTGTCCAATACCAGAAATTGCGTCGTCTAATTTCGGGCATAAATCTCACCTCCTCCTGAAACTAATCTCGATAATGGGCCACGCAATAAAAGACAATGTCGTTAAGATAGAGGTTACAACCTCTTCAACACGTGTTTAATCATCACTTTCTCGCCAGCGATCGTATGCGAAATCAGCATATACATGTGATTCTGTGTAATTATATTTATATTGGTCGGGGGGACACCATGAGGATTCAGTAAATCCCTCGTAACAATCTCCACAAAATGCAATACTGTAATCGAACTCAGGATGGTTTACGACAAGCCATGTATAAAATTTATCTTGTTGTCTACATATACTGCATGCAAGCTTAGTCATCATCATCCACTCCCTTCAAAGAGTAATCTAAGAACTTGATGCAGCATAAAGAAATACATCATCCATAAAACGAACTCGATAAACATCATTATCACCTTCTATAATAGTATTTGCAAGGTAGGTTAAGGTAGGTATAAATAAGATGTAAGATAGTTATATATGCTGTATAAAACTGTACTGGTTGTTGTTTCTCCTCAACCTACCCTGCACAAAACAAAAAAGCCCTACAAATAGCCCTTAATTGGGCAGTTTGTGCAAGCACTTGCCCCTGCAGTGGGAGGACAGAGGTCTGGTTCACAATCTAAGAAGTAATCAGCCACTGCTTCAAGTACTTGTCCTTGTTGAGCAAGCTCGTTCATCTCTTTATTGTGCCTGATAATTTCCGTAATGAACCGATAATCCACCTTACCATTACTTTTCTTTGCTTTCTTTCTCTCAATGATGAACATAAATAATCCTCTCCTTTTAGATAATATAAGGTAGGCTGCCCTGAGCCGCCTTGCCTTATGTTTTTAAGGCGGCGAAGGCAGCCGAAGGAAAAAAAGAATGCCTTTGTTACAGCGAAAAATGCACTTTGCCAACCGTCTGGCGATGATGAAGTACATAAAAAAAGCCCTACCCCCGAGAGGGAGCAGGGCAATACTCCTAGCTGGCCTTGGCATCTTCTTTAGGCTTACACTTGCTGAAGTGCTTCTTGGCTAACTCTTTGCCGATGCTAATGCTTACTGCGCCGTAACGGATAACTACTCTACCTTTGTGGGTAGGATGGAAGTCTACCTGAACCTCAACACCTTTGGGGATGCTAACCGATACCTGCTGGTTATAAACCTCGATACCTTTCTTGCACCTAGATACAAACATGATGATAGCCTCCTAGATAATATTAGGCAGCCCTCAGCCCCGCCTGCCTTATGTTTATAGGCGGGGCGAGGGTGCCGGTGATTAAAACGGTACTTCACAGAGCATGCAATTCTTCTCAGCGCAATTAGCGACTACCTCTTCCAGGTATTCGCAATCTTCAACGAGGTCAGCGCAGCTATCTTTCTCTGCCTCCATTGACTCAATGGCGCTGTAATGTTCCTGCTCAAGCTCGAGGCTCTCGATGCATTCGTACAATCTCATTGTGATGATACCTCCATTTGTTTGTAGTGACTGACAGGATTGCTTTCATCCTGCCAAGCCTTATGTTTATTTGGCAGGTGAAACAATACTGGAGGTAACGCAAGGTGAAGCGAATGGTGAGCGACAGCGAATCCAAAGCGAAGCGAAAACCAAAGTGGGGGGGCAAGGAAACGATGCGTCAGCTATATATAGCATATCCCGACATCAACATCTCACTAAAAAATCTTGAGGGGGTAGGGGTAAAAGAGTTTCAGGTTCCCTTGCGTTTATATATTTTTTTAGGATATAATTCACGTGTTGATTTTTTATTTATCTTTTTCAAGTCTATTAGAAGTTATATAATAATAAGCAGGAGGTAGATATGATGCAATACCGCAAAAAAGAAGCGACAGTAGATGCCTTCAGGCTGGGGTTTGAAGATATTCCTGGTTGGTTTGCAGGTATGGTGGCTACAGGGGCAATTAAATGCAACCTGGATCTTGGGCCGGTAACAATACCGACCAGGGAAGGTTCTTTAAGGGCCAATTACGGGGACTATATTATTCGTTTTCCCAATGGGGATGTTTACCCCTGCGGAGCCTATTTGTTTAAGGACCTTTATGAAGGAATGCCTGTACAAAACCAGGAGTCTGATGAGGTCAGGTGGGTTGTTGTGTATGAAGGGGAATATTACGGGCCTTATAGACAGAAAACCACGGCAAGTATTGTATTGAAGCAAATCGAAGATATTGCAATATCACAAATTAAAAGAAACGGTGAACTCATAGAACTTCCCAAAAGCGAAGCAGAAGCTTTGTGTGAAGAAGAACAATATCAACGTGAAGGCTACTGAGATCGATTCTAAGGCGTTTTAGGGGTAAGGTAGGTATATTATGATAGGAGGGGGGGATAATTATCACTACGGCAGCGACAGAGGTTCTCAGGTTGGGGGAGCTTGATGGTAGGGCGAGAACCACAAACCGAATGTATGAAGAAAAGGCTAAGTGCGTTAATCATCCTTGCAGGGATATTTACTGCAAAGGCTTAGAATTAGAACTGATGCCGATATTAGATGAAATTTGCAGGAGGGGTTTTTAATTTACCAGCATAAATGGAAAATATCAGACTATAAAACACCGAGTGGGAAGCTTTTGTTTTATTGTCCGAGGTGCAAACTCTATGATCCGGCCCCGGTGAAAGAAAAATATGAGAATAGACCGTGTAAATTAGATTTATACGAGGGCAAATTTGCGGTTATGCCGGCGGGAAAGGGTGAAAATGATGAACATAGGCAGGGCAACCAATATGTTCAGTTACCATTCTAGCAAAAATGAGGCCTGGGAGCTTGGCTTCTTAGATGGTTTCAGGGAGAATGAAGATTTAAAGCTGCAAAAAGAGTATGAAACAGAGCTGAAAAAAGAAAGGTTTAAGTATTTTCGGCCTGTGCTATGCCCGCATTTGGAAACTTGCCCGGATTTAGTCGATCCAGTGCGCTATTACCGGGATTTATTGTATTCAGAATACGAAAATTTGCCGATTTGGGAGCTTTAAAGCAGGGAGTGATCGCATGAGCAGGGATAATTTGCCGGCAAAATACGTAAATCCAAAGGAAGATGAGAATTATTACCAGGTTTACAGCCTTGGAATGCCCAAAGAGGTAGCAGATGACTATGTGCCCGAAGAAATAGACTTAGAACAATACGCAAAAAGGCAAAAACAGCTAATTTTCCTTAATTCCTACATGGATAGCGGGGGAATGGTACAGCAATCAGCCAAAAATGCCAATGTAAGCAGGTTTACTGTGCGTTACTGGAACGATAATGATAAGCTTTTTAACCAGGCATACCAGAAGGCGAAAGAAGATCTGGTGGAGCTGATGGAGGAAGAGGTTATCAGGCGGGGCATGCACGGTTATCTTGAGCCGGTATATTACCAGGGCGAACAAAGAGGGCAAGTCAGGAAGTATTCGGATAATTTGCTGATGTTTCGCTTAAAAGAGCTTAAGCCCTCTTACAAAGACAGCCACCAGACCAATATCGGCATTGCCGGTGAGGATATTACCATTACCTTTAAGGAGCCAGAAGATCAGGGGTAGATATAATAATCAAATACCCCGACTATTTTAACTGTATTCGATATATAGCAGTGCTCCCGTGAATTTTTAACCCGGTAATTTAAGAGCTTGGCCTTTTTACTCTTTTCTCTTAACTTTTTTTCCGCTTCACTGAAGAATATCCCCTCATCGAATTTTTGCACCGTACCATTACCCGTGTAAGGAACCATCTGCTCAACGATAAGTCTTTTGATGTTATTGAACAGGCCAGCGTAAATGCTGAAGCTTTCATTCCAGGGATAATAGTAATACGTCTTTGTGATCGAGGGGTCATCGACAGCCTGCATGATGGCCAGTGCATCGACCAAGGGTCTTTCCAGGGTTACTACAGTCCCGTCAAATGGCCCATCTATCAAGATAGTTTGCAAGGCACCGCCCTCCTTAAGGGCAGGGTACCACAATATATATTGATTGCACAAGATAACTGGCACCAGGTATAGTTGTTTCAAATAGCAATAACCTTGACAATTTGACAAATCTGCTGTATATTTACACTAAGGATTACGCAAGGGAACTGTCAATATATGTCAATAGGCCACCGCCGGGAGATTAATTTCTCCGTTTGGTGGCTGTTTTTATGTACGGAAAGGAGCATACGCTATGCCGAGACAATGGCAGATAGATATGGAAGTGGCTACGCATGGCAAGCGCAGCCCTTTACACGGCAAGCAATCAAGCCATATTGAGCCGGGCAAGGGGGCAAGGGCGCAAAAAGCAACCAGGGGTTTGCCTTCAGCAATGCGCAGGAAGAGACAGGATGCAAAAGCTGCCCCCGTTGATCATAGGACAACCACAACAGGAGCTGCGAGCACTGCAACAGATCGCAGCGTTATGTCTGAAGCTGACATGCAGGCATTAGCCAGCTCTTTAGCCGACAGGATGAATAAGGTTGGGTCGTATTTTAACCAGGCGCAGTATATTATTGATAGTGCAGCTAAAGCCAATGAGAAAAGAAAAAAAGAAGCAGAACGACAAAAGGAAGAACCTGAGCGCACCTGGGGCAGGCAACCCGGAGAACGGGGAGAAGAAACGCACAGGTTATTTCAATTTCCCGTAGATGACAGAGAAGACATAATACATAGGGTATTTATGGGTTTGCGGGATAAGGAGGCCCTAGCCCCAAGGGAAGAATATCGGTTAGATATAGACCCCAGGGAAACAAGAACGCTTACTCCAAGGGAAGGGTACAGGCTAGATGAGGCACCCAGAGACAGGGGGGCTGCTTCAATAAGAGATTTTTATAGGGGCATAGAGGATAAAAAGGGGCTACCAGAATATATTGCATCAACAGATCCAATATATCCTGGATATGAACCAAGAGTTCCGGGGCAAACGACTTATGATCCATCAGTGCCTACAAAAGCAATTCCTGAAACAAATGCAGAATACCTGCATCATCGTGAAGGCAGCCCCTACTATAACGAATATAACCCGTTTTCTTTATGGGATCGTGAGCATAACTGCACCCATCATGCATACGGAAGGGCATTAGAATTAGGGGCAGATCCTGAAGCATTAAATACATTGCAGGGAGATGCATGGATGTGGGAAGGTAATGCTGGCAGGGGAGCGCACGTTGAAAGAACTCCGGAAGTAGGGGCAATCGCTAGTTATGACCGGTACCATCCTATTATGGCACCGTCAGGAAGAGGCCATGTTGGTGTTGTTGAGGAAGTTTTTGATGATGGCTCTATATTAATGTCAGATACCGGCTGGTCTAGTCAAAGCTATAACTTAAGAGATTTGTCACCAGGCGATCCCCTTTACCCCGATGCATTCATCCACGTGCCCAGGAGTGGGCGATAATGGCGATAAATATTGATATTCCATGGAAGCAGCAGCCAAGACAGGTAGAGTTTTTAAGGGCATGCGGTTTAAGCTATCCCTTTGACGGAGGAGAGCCGAAGCCTCCACTGGCAAGAAGAATCATGTACGGCGGATCAGCCGGGGGAGGTAAATCTGATGCTCTCTTAATGCTGGCCATGATTGCAGCGATCACTTATCCTAAATGCAATATAGCGATATTTCGCCGGGAGTACCCCCAATTAGAGGGCCCCGGCGGTTTAATTATGAGAAGCCAGGAGCTATTTAACCAGGATTTAGATGGCACCGGCAAGGTAAAGTTTGCTAAATGGCACGGCGGGATGAGAAGATGGACATTCTTTAATGGCAGTGTTGTTCAGTTTGCTCACTGTAAGACCGATGCTGACATTCACAATTATCAGTCCCAACAGTTCGATTACTTGATGTTTGATGAGTCAACGCAGTTTACCGAGATGCAGTTGGAATACTTGATGTCCAGAAACAGGTTAACTGTCACAGGCCCGAGTACCGCTTTATGCGTACTTGCCACCAACCCTGGTGGGGTTAGTCACGGGTATCACCGCAAGATGTTCTTAGAAGCGGGGGCACCGAGCGAACCGGTAGATGTAGAAATACAGCCGGGTAAATTCCAAAAGCATATCTATATACCGGCCAGGTTAGATGATAATCAGGTATTAGAGCAAAGAGACCCTTCGTATCGGCATACGCTGGAGAATATGCCCGATGATATGCGCAGGGCACTCTTAGAAGGCGATTGGGATGTATTTGCCGGCCAGTATTTCAGGGAATTCAGAAGAGACACGCACAGTGTTGAACCCTTCGATATCCCTGATCATTGGCGCAGGTTTGGCTCTTTTGATTGGGGATTTGCAGCACCGGCCTGTTTTTTGTGGCATGCTATTGAGCCGACCATGGGCAGGATATACACCTACAGGGAGCTCTATATAACCCAAATGAGGGCAGGGGAGCTTGCCCAATACGTGTTGGATATAACCGGCAATGAACAGTTAGAATACATTAAGGCCAGCCCCGATGCTTTCAGGGAATCAGGGTTGGGGGCAAAAGATTCTCCCGGTGAAACAGTAGCCGATGAATTTCAAAAGCTGCGAATGAACGTGGAGCCGGCAGATAACCGCAGGATAATCGGCTGGCAAAGAATGAGAGAGTTTATGGCTGAGGCACCGGATGAGCAACCCTGGTGGCAGATATTTACCAGTTGCGAGAATCTATTAAGGACTATCCCGGAAATGATTCATGACAAGCTAAAGGTGGAGGATGTTTCAGGGGACTGTGAAGATCATGCCCCGGAAGCAGCCAGGTACGGGTTAATGAGCAGGCCCTCTCCGAATGAAGGGGGCAGCTTTTACGCAGGCTCAAGGGAGCAGTTTGGCGGTTATGATATGGAAGAAGATGACGAGTTGCATGATCTTGAAGATGGTGAAGCAGTATCATTTTTTGGAATCTAAAGGGGGATGAATAGGTGGAGCTGGATATTTTTCATTTAGTAGCTTTTGGGATTGGGTTTGTTGTATCGGTAAGTAAAGACATCTTACAGCAAAAAGTTTTTATGTGGAACATGAAAAAGCTTGGTGAACAGGAGTCAGATGAAGAATTGGAAAAAATCATGAAGGCGGGGAAGGCGGGCTTCGGTTTGAATGAAGAGGAACCGGCACCTGAAGACAAGGATTCAAGCAACATAGAAACCAATTACAAGAGTTATTTTAGTTAGGAGGCAAACATGACTACGGCTGAAAAACAAAAAAAATTTACCTGTAAAACCTGCGGGGCAACTTTTGAGACCCGAAAAGAAATGGCAACCCATGTATATTACCAGCATACCGTGCCGAAGCAAAAGCCAAAAAGATTTGTCATCCCAAAAGAGCTGGTTGATGAGTTTCAGTATCTCGGCACAAGCGGTTATGCCCGGCTGCAGGTTGATGGAGAATTGACTGACAAGGGCCTGGAAGTAGACACGATCAAGTATATACGCTAAGAGCGTGATTGGAGGGCAAGCAAATGGTAGAAAGACTACGTTCAGACATTGAGAGCTGGGATGTAGATAAAGCTGATGCCGGGGCAAAAGATAAGGAATATGAAATAATTGAGCTTGAAGATGGCAGCTATTTAATCAGGAATATTGATAATCCCGATGAATATTATATGTGGACAGGTGACGGCAGCCATCTGCCGATCAATGTGCAAATAGCATTGATGAATCAACTAAGAAAAGCAGGTGAGGAAGTTGAAGATGAAACAGCTAAAACAGATCCAAAAACTGAAACAGACACCACAGACGATGAGCCTCGCTATACTGAGCAAGAGTGGATCCAGAGAATGCAGCAGGGAGAGGGGCCGACAGGCTTCGACTTCGGCGGATCAGCCGGTAGAAGGGAAGCATCACCTGGGGCACCAAGCTGGGTACAGCAAGCGCAAACCTTCGGAGGGCCACCAACCTTCTTTCAGCAGTACGGCATAAGCCCGATGATGGAGCGCAGGAGAGCTGAAAAAGCAGGTTATTCCGATACTTACTGGCACCAACCGCACTATTATTCAGATCCCACGATGTCACCGCATTATCAATCAGGCTATCACGACCGGGTAACGGGGCATGCAATAGAACCCTTAGCAGAGGATCCGGCAGCAAAGCAGGATTATATCGGGCAAGATACCCACAGAAGAATCCAGGATAAGCTGGCTGAAAAAAGAAGTGCTGCCAGAGAAAGTTATGCAGTTAACCGGAAACGAAGGGAAGAAGAAATGGGGCGTGTAGCAAAAGGCGGGCCGCCCACAAGTAAAAGTGTCCGCCCCAGGTAGGAGGACTGTAAATGAATAGAAGCCCAATGTCATATAAGCAGCAGAGCGTTCCTAACAGGAAAATGAAGGCCAGGGAAGACAATATGGTCGATTACTTAAGGAATGTGGCTAAAAAAGCACAGCCCGGCGAACCGCTTACTGCAGGTGGAGCAACCAGGCACCCTGTCAGTGATGAAGCAAAAACCGCTATTCGGCAGTTGGCAAAAAAAGCATCACAAACAGGTGGCAAAAAGCAGCCAAGAAAACAGCCCAAGGGCAGAATGCCTGAGCCTAAAAGACCGGCTAATGTACCGCCAGCAGAAGAAATGATTGATCAGGCATTCGATGAAGAAGGCAGCTTCGTAATGCCTCCAATAGAGGGTTACTGGCTGCACGTGCTTGAAGAAAAGAACTTGCAAGACCCCAACAAACAGGGCCCTGACTGGAAAGACGAAGCGATTGCCGTATTTAGAAGGGCCAGGCAAGAATTAGAGGAAATGAAGAAAGAGTATCAACTGCGTTACGGGGAATAGGAGGCAATTATGGCTGATAGTGAAGTCAAAGAATATGAAGAAACCAGGCACCCCGATGAGATGAAAAAGCTCTACCGGTGGTTTGATACCGACCGTTTGGCGAAAATGCCGATACAGGAAGAATTTGAAGAATGCTACAAGATGTATAACGGCGATCACTGGAGCTTAAAAGATCCTTTGGGGATGCCCTTAAGGACTAACCGGCAAAAACAAAGCAGGCCGAATACAGTAGAAAACTATATCTTTTCTTTGATTGAAGGCATGGTGGCTGAGTTTTCAGAGGATATGGAAATCATAGACTATCCTACTGAGCCGGGAGCAGACGATATTGCCAATATCATGACTGACTTAAAAAAGCATGTCATGTATAAGAATAAAACTTTGCATCAAAGAGAAAGATACACCAGGAATTTCTTTTTATACGGCACCGGGATATGGCATACATTTTGGGATCCAGGCTGGAAAGGTGGCAGGGGCCCAAACCGGTGGGAAGGCGACATCAGGTTACAGTCGCTGCACCCGCAGGCAGTATTTCCCGATGCCAGGTGCCGGGCAGATATCGAGGAAGGACAAAGGATTCATAAAGCATTTTATCGTTCTAAAGAATATATTGAAGAGAAGTTTGGTGTAGAGGTGCAGGCAGATGAACCTACTGCCAGGATGCAAATATCAGAAGATGAAGTGCATCGTTATAGCGGGGAAGATGAAGAAGTTTTATTGGTGGAAACCTGGTATAAGGGCAAGCCGATGATCACTGATCGTGATGACGACAGTGAGATGAACAATAAGTACGGCATGCACGTGGTATGGTGGTGTGGCGAAAGAAACCCGACTTACCTGCATCACGAGAACTTTATTTACTTTGAACCCGAAGAAGACCCTACTTTTCCCTTTATTTTCAGGCAGAGATACCCCAGGGAAAACAGCGTATGGGGTTACGGTGAAGCATGGTTTTTAAAGTCACCACAGATTGCCCTCAACAAAACTGCAGAATTAATCTTAGAAGGGCACATGCACTTTGCACTAGGGCAAACCTTCTACAAGCCGGGGGCAATCAGTCCAAAACAGGAAAAATTCTTAAGGCAGTACGGCACCCTGCCAAACATGTATTTTGCGGTAAACAATATCGAAGAAATTAAAAGAATCCATGGCCGGGGGGTCGATCCAACCTTAAGCCAGGAAACGCAAAGATTAGAAAAGACCATGGAAGCAATTATTGGCCGGCACGACATATCGCAGGGAAGAACCCCCGGCAGTGTGGTTGCGTTTAGGGCATTGGACTTACTTTCTGCCAGGGCCCGCATCAGGCTGCGGTCAGCAGAAAATGCCATGATAACTGCATACGAAGAAATCGGCAACTATATGAATCATTTAATCACCAGATTTTATACCGAAAGAAGAGCTTACCGCATTTTAGGCGATAATGCAGAAACCACTGAATACGTGATAATAAACGAGGAAACCGGCGAAGAACACCCCTTCCCAGGACAAATACCGCCTGGGTATGTATTAGAAACCAAACGGTCATCCGGGCTGGAGCATAAGATATTCCAACCGGAAGATATCAGGAAAGTCCATATATTCGATCTTAAAGTCGGCACTTCAGAAGTGAGGGATTACGATGATGATGTAGCCAGAGAGATTGATTTAATCGATATGCTAAAAGAAGACCCTGAATACGAGCAGGAAATGACAGTAGAATACGAAGTTTACTGCCCTGAACTAGACACCAAGAGCAGGGTTTCAACCGCACAGCCAACAGACAGGGCCTTCCACATGGAGACCGCAAAAGAGCTGTTGATGGGAGAATTGATCGACATTGAAACCTTCTTCTACGTGATGGAGCACGGCAAGTTCCCGCCGATTAGAGGGTTGATGAAAAAGCAAAAAGAAGAAGAGGCCAGCCATGCACAAATAGAGCAGGATATGGCACAAATGGAAGCAGAAGCAAAAGCACAAGAGGTTCCCCCTATGGCTCCAGAAGGGGGCATGCCACCTGAACAAATGCCTCCCCCGGCAGAAGGCATGCCCCCGGCAGGAGTCGAACAGGCTCCAGGGGCAGGGATGCCGGCTTCGCCACGAGAGCAGGGCGACATAGACGTTAGTCAATACTTAGAAAGAATCTTCGCAGAAAGGCCGGATTTGGCCGAGAAGTTCAACCGGCTGCCCCCTGAAGCAAGGGAAAGGGTAGCCATGCAGGTGATGACCGGTAGTCAGGATATGATCTCCCCATCACCTTAAATTTAATTAAATAAGGTTAATCTAAGTGCCCGGCAAAAGCCGGGTATTTTTTATGCTTTCTTACGTCCTCGGACGGTAAAAATCAAACTTTGACCAATACGCCGATGTCATTAAACTCTGCGGAAAATCTACAGCCATACGGGGCTATAAACCGGGAGGAAACACATGACAGACGAGCTTTATGAAGAAGGTACTGAAGAAGAGCAGGGAGAAGTTGAAGAAGAAGAGATCGAAGGGGAAATTGATGATCTGAGTAACTTAGACTTTGAAACCCTTTTCGGTGCCGAAGAAGACGAAGGTGAAGAACAACAGGAGCAAGAGGAAGAGGCCCACGAAACCGAAGAAGAAGCTGAAGAGACTGAAGAAGCTGAGACAGCAGCACAGGCACCATACTTCGATGAAAAAGAAGGGGTTTGGTATGACCCCAACGGTGAAAAGCTGTTACCGCAAACCAAGGTAAACGATATCGTGGGCAATGCCCGGATCAAGGGCAGGGATTTAGAGGAAACCGCTAAGATGATCGAGCAGCAAACCGGGATGTCTTTAAAAGACGTTGCTGCAGAACTGCGCAAACAGATGGTCGAAGATTTTGCTGAGGAAAAGGGCATCGAAACCGAAGAGGCGCAGAAATACTTTGATTTAGAAGAAACCAATAAAAAGCTGTCAAACCAAATTGTTGAGATTAATGCACAGCAGCAACAGCAACAGCGTATGATGGAATACAACCGGGAAAAAGACCAGTATATTAACAATCCGACAGTTAAAAAATACGAAAAAGAGATCGATGAGTTATCGCAGTACGGCCAGCAGTTAGGCTGGACGGCAGCAATGAACTATATCCTTGGTGAAAAGGCAGTTAGCGGGGATTTGATGCAAAACATCCAGGACACTGCACAACGGAAAATGGCGCACTCTAAGAAGCCTCAGATGTCTCCTGAATCAAGCTCAGGAACAGGGTACGCTGAACCGTCTATCCCCAAAGAGCTGCAGTTTTTTGCAGATCAATTAGACGTAGATCCCAAAGAAGCATACCAGGAATACCAAAAGATTCAAAAAGAAAAGCAAAAACCATTTGCTTAAAATTGAAAGAGGTGACACTAAAAGATGAGTTATGAACCTAGGGAAACTATTGGTTTAGAAATGCGTTACAACAAAGCTGGCTTTATAACTAATGCTGTCCCCTATCTTGCTAAAGGCGGGGAAGACTTTGAGAAGGGCCAGTTGGTAAAACTAAAGGACGGTTTGTTAGAACCGATGGCTCATACAGACAGTCCCGATGAAGACGAACCTATTGTCGGGGTATGCGCCCATACCGAAGAAAGTGTAGATGATGGCACCTGGATTGCTGTTTATGACAGCCCTTACAGTGTCTATGAATGCACCTTTGAGAACCATGAGGATATCAAAGAGGACGTTGATGGTAATACCGCTAACCTGAAGCAGATCACCCTTCCTTTGAGCTCGGCTACCAATGATGACAGCTTAAAAGGGGCAATCCTGTATATCTATGCAGGGCCCGGCAAAGGTGACATCAGGACAGTTACCGGCAATACTGATGCTGATCCTACCGTAGTGACCGTCAACGAAAACTTCTCGCAGGCACCTACCGGAGACAGCAAGGTTATTTTGGTGGCCGACCATGATGGCAACAATGACTTTGATATCTCTAAAGTAGGCAGTTTAAACGGGATGACCGATAACGGCAAGATTGACGTGGATCAGAAAGACTTTAAAGACGGCTATCTGAACGTTTTGCGGATCAATCCTGATCGCTTAACCATGAACGTAATGATTTCTTTGACTAAAACCCTGCATGGAATGGGTCAAACTGATAATAGTTAAATACTGAAACGAGGTGAAGTAAACAATGATGAAGAGTGCTAATTGGCAAGAGTTTTTATTGCCAACTCTTAGGAAAATCGTAGATAAGCATGTGGGGCAATTAAAAGATTTTGTCCCCGTGATGTACACTGTCGAGAGCTCCAATAAAGCCCAGGAGTTTATGCATCAAATCGGCAGCGTAGGGCAGATGAAAAAGTGGGGCGAATCGGGAAACCAGGTTTACTATGAAGATATCTATAAAGGGTATAAGTCTACCTGGACACACGATAAATGGAGTATCGGTCTAACTATTGAACGTGAACTTCTTGAGGACACCATGTATCAGGAAGTTAAAGCCAGGACTAAGACCCTGGCTGATAGTATTTATCACACCAGGCAGGCGCATGCAGTTGCTCCGTTTAACGAGTGCCGTTCTGCAATCGGCCCCGATGGGGTACCGTTGGCAGCAACCAACCACCCGGTCAGTCCGCAGAACAACAAAACATGGTCTAACTTCGCAGAAAATTGCCCCTTGAACGCTGATAACGTTGAGGAGATCAGGAACGAAGCAAAGACCTGGACAGACGATAAGGGCAATAAGCTGCTGATTCAGATGGACACCCTGATTGTTCCGTCCAAGCTGCGCAAGCAGGCTAAAATCATAGCAGATACCGATCAAGAACCCGATACCGCAATGAATAACGTCAACATCTGGAAAGGTGCTGTAAACGTTATTGAGTGGGACTTCTTAGATGATTCCGATATGTGGTTTTTCGTTGACATGAACCGCATGAAACGATTCCTGTACTGGTTTGAACGGCGTAAACCTACTTTAGCGCAGGATAAAGAGGACTTCGATACTGAGGTTGGCAAGTACAAGGTAGTCGGTCGCTGGTCACTCGGCCCGTCTGAGACTTCCTTCTTCTATGCCTGCAAGCAGTAAATACGTACAGCAGGGGGTTTTTAATAGCCCCCTGCTTATGATAAGGAGGAATGACGATGCACGGTAGAACATATATCCTGGGCCCCTGGGCAACTTCCAACGGTTTCGAGGTTAAGGTTGGTGATCACTTCATCAATGTGGTCAATTCAACCGGAGTGCTTAATGCTAACCTGATCCCGCCAAGTTATATGCACGTTGCCAAGGTGCCTTTGCAAGCAGGGGATTCAGATGACATTGCCTTTGCCTGGCAGAACCCCGTAGATGCCGATATATTGGTGCACAGGGTAATTGTCGATATTACCGCAGCCGGTGGAACGGCCAGCTCGGTCATGGATGTGGGAGTAACCAACGCAAACGATGGCACTGATGACTGTTTCTTTGACGACATGAATATTAACTCAGTAAAGGTAGAAGATCACCTGCGGACAGCAGGTGCCGGCCAGGGCGGTGTCCACAAGGTAGATCAAAGAGGCGGAACAAACGATTATATTACCGGCAAGATTCTAGCTGCAAATGCCAACGATCTTGAGGGTAATGTGTATATTTATTATACATCAGTATAGGTTAAGGCCCCGGCTTATGCCGGGGTTATTTAACCCAAGGAGGTTGCGAGGTGAGACTAGAGCCGTATAGCAGGGTCTTGCATTTAGACGAAACAGGTAACAGCAATGGCACTTCACTGGATCTTTATGGCCGCTTTAAAACAGCGATAGTCGAGGTTGAGGGCATCGGCAACGGTGAAGTTGTCTTTGAAGGAACGGTAGGCAATCTTGATACCTTTCAAGAAATAGGAGCACACAACTTAAAAACAGGTGCAACAGAAACCACGCACAGTGATGACGGGGTATTCAGGGTACCGCTTTTAGGGTTTTACTGGTTTAGGGCGAAAATACAGGGCAAAACAGATTCAAGTGAATGCAGTGTAATAGCGATTCTTTACTCCGAAACGTAGGGGGATAAACAATGTACGTATCTGAGGTAATCGAGAAGGCCGAAGCAATCGCTGAGGAATCGTACGACTACCAGACCTGGGAAAACATGATCACCAGCGTATTGTCGGACTTAAACCCTATAGCCAAGCTTCTTGATTCAAAAGAGGTATATATTGTCGGAGAAAGAATCGGCGAAATTGTTAACTTGCACCAGGCAAAGCGAGATATCAGGATAGCGGTAGAACAAAGCTATCAGGCCCAAAGAGAAGTAGAGTTTCATCTTAAACCGATAACTTCTTACTGGCAGGCTGTAAGGCATTTATTAACTATCGAGCAAACAGAACCCTTTGAAGTTAGCTTTCAGACCAGAAGATTAATCACTGAAAGCTTAACTTATGACATGTTTTATCCCTTGACCGGAACCGGTGTATTTGGCGAGCCTGTATTTGACCATCCTTCAAACCTGCTGGAACTCATGGAAGAGCTGCCGGAACTATTTGAACCGGAAGAAGAACCGGAGGAAGAAGAAGAAGAGGAAGAGGAAGAGGAGCCGGAAGAAGAAGAGCCTGAAGAACCGGTAATCCATGAGCCTGTCTTTAAAAAAACATGCGTGCCAGAAGAAGTAGAGCTTACGGTAAGAGACGGTAATGATTGCACCTTAGATTTAACCGGAGAAGCTTACGATATTGTAAGCGTTACCTATATCGGCCCCAGGGGGAGCAAGAGAACCTTGAGACAAATACCGGTGCATGACAATTACTCGATTGGCTGGTCGAAGGATAAAAACGAGCTTCATGTTAAAAACCTGCCTGAGCCTTACGGGAAAATACGTGTTGATTACTATGCTTACCTAACTATCAGGAAACACCAGGGCGAAAAAGTGTTCAACCTACCGGAAGAACATCACGAGGTTATCTTGAAAGGCTTGTTAACACTGGTAGCGCAAAAAGAAGAGGACATTCAAAGGAAAAGGGATTTTTCACGGGAGTACGAGCAGGCCAAAGAACAGATGGCAATGAAAAGGATCCATGCAGTAGAACCCTGGAGGGAAGCAGTAGCCCAGGCTGCCGGGGGTGATGATTAATGCAGCTAAAAGATATGATCGGCAGGGTCAGGAGGGCCCTGGTAGATGTGCCTCCCGACCGGTACGGGGACTATGATATTATCGAGCTTCTCAACAACGGGCAAAAAGAATTGACCGGGTATTCGCACAAAAAAGAAACAGTAGAGGTAGAAATAGAACCGGAACAGGAAAATATACCTTTTCCCGAAGATTTATTAAAGCTGGTTAATGCTTATATAGGCGAAAGGGGCATCGAACTCAAAGATTTAAACCGGGAAATGAAGCGAAAAGAATACGGAGAACCGCGTTCTTATTACGTAAGGCAGGGTAAATTATATCTATGGCCGATACCGAGAGTAGAAGATACGGCGATAATCGAATACATCCCTCATCCTGAGAAGTTAACTGAAGATGATGATGAGCCGAGCATAGAGGGTGCAGCAGAATACATGGTTGCTTATGCATTAAGGCAGATTTACATGGAGCTAAACAGCCCCTTGTTTGAAATGTGGCAGCAGGAAAAAATGAGGCTGTTGCACCTGTTTGTGGATAACGAGGATCAGCATTACCAGGGCAGTTTTACAGTAAATTTAAGGTGGTAGGTGAAATAAAACATGAGAATATTTGCAGCAAACCGGGCAATTACCAAGCTAATCCATGAATTGCCTGATTCAGAAACGGGCAGCTTTGATGTGGTTGACGGTAGTGCTTTCCCCGCAGAGGGGAATTTTTTTGTATCGATAGACAATGAGATAATTCTATTAAGCGGTCGTGATGGCAATACGTTTCATATCGCAGCAAATGGCCGGGGAGCAGACAATACTGAAACAGCAACCCATGAAGCTGAATCCCAGGTAGCCAACAAGATAGTGGCCGGTTATATTAACAATATCAATGATTACTTAGAATACAAGGTAACAGAAGAAATAGATGGCCTCAAAGATGATTTAGGTGATGTAGCGTATGCTGATTTAATTGAGGCAGCGCAGCTTGGCGAAACGATCATTAGCGGTGGTTTTATCAATACCAACATGATCCGCATTGACGGCATGACTGAATTTGCCGAAGGGTTTAGCCCATTAGAAAAGGTGGATCAAGATGATGTCGGGCAGGTGGCCTACTATGAAAGCGTAGAGCAGGCTATGAAAGATGAGACTATCATTGTCGGCGGTTTTATTAAAACCAGTATGATCCATATTGGCAGTGATGTTAATTTTGATTCGGGTTACGACCCTTCCGAGAAAGAAACCCCTGCTGGTGCTTCAAGCAAGGCTACTTCGGCCAGGAATGAAGCAAGAAACGACCTAGCAAATAGATTAGGTTATGACAATTACAGCGATATGATGAGCCAGGTGACGAGTTACGGGACGATCATTGACGATGGTTATATCAGGACAGGTTTAATCAAGGCAGGCTCAATTTATTCAGACCTGCTAGATACTGACTTAATGATTGCCAACTGTTCATTTACCAGCAGCTTAGATGTTTCTTGCGATACAGTGCTGGGCCATAACTTCAACAGCCCAAGAAGCGGTTCTTCGGTAAACAGCAGTTTTGGTGGTGTATTTATTCCTGATCAGATGGACTCAAGTCCATGGGACGGGATTATTAATCGGGGTGGCCCGTCTGGCAGCGTAGGTGCAAGGTGGAAATTCGATAATCATTGTTATTTGCGCCAAGATTCAAGTGTTTTCCGTGTTACATTTAGTGGTGGCACTGCATTTATTGCAGAGGATGGCGGTTATTGCCGGGTTTACGATGATTTACAGGTAGACGGCGAGCTGTTCAAGAGTAGCGGCAACTTTCTTATCGATCACCCCTTAGAGCCTGAAGAAAAGGATCTTTACCACGGTTTCGTGGAGGCTCCCCGGTACGACCTTATTTACAGGGGCAAGATCGCTTTGCAAAACGGCGAAGCAGAGGTAGATATAGACGAAGCAAGCAACATGAGTAAAGGCACCTTTGATAAGCTGACTCAAAACGCAGAAGTAATGTTTTTAAATAACTTAGACAGCTTCGATAGGGTTAAATCAAAACCGATTGAAAAGGGCAAGTTTAAAATAATCTGCGAGAACTCAGAGAGCAATAACGAAGTTGCCTGGGCAGTAATGGCAGAAAGGGCAGATGACTTTATCATGGACTCAAAGCGCACTGATGATCAGGGTCAGTTAATTCCTGAAGTGGAAAAAGAGGAAGCTCCCGATCTGTCTTATGATAAAGAAATTAATTTAGAGCAAGAACAAAAAGGCAAAAAAGGCTATTGCAGGCATAAGAAAGAGGTGCGATAAATGAAGCCATTAAGAGCATCTAACCGGGGCATATCAACCCTGGCTGATAGCGTTAGTGAGATATCGGAATCTATCATCGTAAGCAACGGTAATTCGTTCCCTCCAGACGGCCCCTTTACGGTCTCTATCGACAATGAAATTATCCTGGTAGGGAAAAGAGAAAGCAACACCTTTACCGATTTAGAGCGTGGTTACGATGGCACTTCTGCCGAAGCACATTCTGCCGGGGCCGAAGTAGCAAACCGGATTACTGCTGTTTACTTGAATCGCTTAGCCGATATTGTCAAAGACGTTTCCGGTATCGGTGAATCAGGCGGCACTATCGGTGGCAGTATGGTTGTTGATGGTGAAATACGTGCCAACGGCTCATTGAATGTTACCGGCGAGACCCTGGTAGCACACAATGACGAGGCCCCGGTGGATGAAGAAGATGAAGATAAGGTTAATGACGACTTCGGCGGTGTTTATATCCCCGAACAGATTGAGAACAGCCCCTGGGATGGGATTATCAACCGTGGAGGCCCTGACGGAAGCATGGCAGCCCGGTGGAAGTTTAACAACGAAACATACCTGTTTCAGAACGATGTTGCTTTCAAGGTAATCAATCAAGCCAAGCTTATAGCAGAAGTAGACTCAAGAGGGCATTTAACCAAAAAATCCAGTTTTTGCGAAATAGAACATCCAATCCACGGCTCGGAAGTGATAAGGCTCGGCACAACCAGTGCCCCCCGGTATGAAGTTGTTTTCAGGGGCAAGGTGACGATGGACGGGGAAACAAAGACGGTTAATATCGGCAGCAGTTCGCATTTAGCTGCCGGCACTTTTGAAGAGCTGGTGCAAAATGCAGAGGTTACTTCCCTGCAGAACAAGAACGGCTTTACAAGAGTAAAAGCAGGCGATATTAGCGGTGCTGAGTTTACGATTACTGCAGAAGAAAGCTGCAGTGATGATATCGTGTGGGTGGTCATGGGTGAGCGTAAAGATGATCATGTTGATAAGCTTGGTCATACTGATAGCGCAGGCAGGTTAGCTGCTGATAGTACGCTATAGCGAGGAAGTGTTCTTTTGTCCTTAGAAAATTATCAAGCTTGGGAAATCAGAAGCTTTAGCAAGGGCCAGGTGGAAAAAGCAAATAACAATGTAATCCCCGATGGTGCAGCGTACGAGTGCTGCAATTTTATCGCAACACGTATTGGCAGCTTGGCGAAAAGAAAGGGGCAGGTTAAGCTCAATATAACCGGGGAGCTGCCGGCGCATATTCAGGGCCTGCATCCTTTTTACGCAAGGGAATCTAATGACAGCAGCTTAATTGCCATGTCCGGTGGCCTGGGGTATTTGTGGGAAGATAATAAGTTTGAAGAGATAGATTATGCTTACAACAAAGAAATTACAGTCGTGGCCGGCAAAGAACATTCTTTATTCAACGCAGCCTTATTCAACCTGATTTTATTCAACGATGACAGAAAAGACACAGAAGACAACGTAGAGCATTTTGTGATAGTAGACAACCCCAGGGCCATGCCGAACAAGTCTTTATTTAACCAGTGCATCTTCAATGCTTACCCCGATGATGTATTTCCCTTGGATCCATCAGAAATAGTTGTCTTTGATGATGCAGTGCATTTTGTGGTTGGTATGAACGGTAAAGACAGGCCGTTTAAGTGGGACGGCAACAGGCTTAGTTTTCTGCACGGTGCCCCGATGAGAGGGAAATACCCTGTTTTGCATAAAGAAAAAATCTTCTGTGTGGACAGCAGGGAACCCTCAACCTTAAGATGGTCGGAAACTTTTCAGCCGGAAGTGTGGCCGGCTATATATTATTGGGACGTGAACAAGGCAGATGGTGATAAAATAACTAACCTTCAAAAGTTCATGGATGATTTAATGATCTTTAAAAACAGGGCAATTTATGTGCTTAAAGGTACAGCAATGGAGGATTTTAGCATGCTCCAGGCATCTTCTACCATTGGCTGCGTGGGGCCTTTAGCAGCAACCACCTACAGGTTGAATGTTTTCTTTGTTTCTGAATACGGGATATTCGTAACTAACGGGTCTGATGTGCAAAATATATCCGATCAGATAATTCCCGATACCTGGGCGAAGGTGAACCATGAATACTTATACAAGGCTGCAGTAACAGCACATAATGATTTGCTTTATTTTTCCCTGCCGTATGAAGATAGCAGGGTTAATAATTTAGTGCTGGTATATGACCACCAGAACAATGCCTTTTTCCCGATGACGGGTAATGCAGGCTCCTGTTACTGCTTCTACAACGAAGGACAGGCTGCCGGGGTAGGATTTTACGCCGGTGATACTACTAAAGGGTTTGTAAACGTGCAAGACCAGGGGGAAGAAGATTTTGGCGAACCGATTGAAGCTTACTGGAAAGGCAAGTTCTTCGATATGGGGATGCCTGAAATAGAGAAGAAGTCACGCAAGCTATTTATGCAAGATTCCCCGGACACCGAAGAGGTAGCGGAAGTAGCAGTATGCGTTGATTACAACAAGCGGTTTAACGAGCTTAATTACAACAACCTGCAATACTACCGCAGCAAGGGTTTAACCAGGGAGTATAATATGGATGTAGTTTCAAACAGGTGGCAGTATTTATCGCCTAAAATATCGCACAAGCGCAAAGGCAAATGCGAGATCAGGGGGATAACGATACCATTTAAGCCGAAAAGAAGGATGGCGGTGAGTGAATGAGCGACAAGAAATTTAACTTACCGCACAGGATAACCGGCATTGATAACAATACTGCTCTTTTACTGGACAATGATTTAATCGAGATAGAAAGGTATATAGTCTTTAATCAAAAAAGGTTGGATCAGCT
>PWGJ01000010.1 GCA_003554445.1 Candidatus Nealsoniibacteriota bacterium | reverse complement strand
GGGTTGGGCTGTTCGCCCATTAAAGCGGTACGTGAGCTGGGTTCAGAACGTCGTGAGACAGTTCGGTCCCTATCTGTCGTGGGCGTAGGAAACTTGAGAGGAGCTGCCCCTAGTACGAGAGGACCGGGATGAACGAACCTCTGGTTTACCAGTTGTCCTGCCAAGGGCAGAGCTGGGTAGCTAAGTTCGGAACGGATAAGCGCTGAAAGCATCTAAGCGCGAAGCCAACCCTAAGATTAGGATTCATAGATACCTTGAAGATGACAAGGTTGATAGGCTGCAGGTGTAAGCGTTGTAAGACGTTCAGCCGAGCAGTACTAATTAATCATCGCTTATTTTGGCTAGTAGTTAGTGTTCGTTATATTTTCGTAAATTAAAAATCTTCCCATAATCGTAACTAGTTTATGGGGGCTATGCTGACGTTGTTCCACCTGTTCCCATTTCGAACACAGAAGTGAAATACGTCAAGGCCGATGGTAATGGAGCTTTGACTCCGTGAGAGTAGGTAGCCCCCGTAAACTGGTTACGATTTTTTTTATTGCCTAAATTTGATATAATTCAAATACATGAATATATCTTCAAAACCTTTAAGTCGGGTTAAAATCCTGATTCCAATTTTAGTTGTATTAATAATTGCCTTTAATTTTACTCCGATAGGTGATTCGGTTAAGGATTTGTATCTATCGATAAGCTCTCCTTTACAGGCGAGTTTTTGGTCTAGAGGAGTAAGTATAAGAACTAATCAAAATCAGGATTTTGATTTTGAAAGATCTGCAATGGTTTCAAGGATTGTTGATTTGGAACGGAAAGTTTCGGAGATGGAGGAATTGAGAGAGGCGCTTGATCTGGAGCTGGAAAACGAATTTAATTTCTTAGACTCCAGAGTTGTAGGGAAGGGAGTTGAGGGAGATTATTTAATAATTGCAAGAGGCTCGAATGATGGAGTTGTTGAAGGAATGCCGGTTATTACTTCTTCAAGAAATCTAGTCGGTGAAGTTGTTTCTACGTTGGATAAGTTTTCTCATGTTAAACTAATCAGCCATCCCGAGACGAGCTTTGATGCCAAAGTTTTAGATAAGGAAAATTCTTTAGGGTTGATAGAAAGTAATGATAAATTAAATTTAAAGATGATAGACCGATCAGCCGATATTGAAAAAGGTGATATAGTTGTTACTTATCCCGGTGGTGGAATTTATCCCGGTGGATTATTTATAGGAGAGATTGAAGAGGTTGTTCGAGATGATGCAGAAACTTTTCAATCTGCAATTATTCAATCCGGATTTAGCCCTAATGAATTCAGTCTTCTTTTTGTGATAACTGATTTTTAACGATGAAGATAATTTTGTTTACATATTTTTCTTACGCTTTATCCCTTTTGCAGTTTAGCTTTTTACCGGCTGTAGCTCCCTTTTTTCCGTTCCCGAACCTTTTAATGATATTCAGTTTATTTTATGCAATTTTAGAAGATCCAAATGATGACGGAGCGTTTTATTTGGCTATCATCTGTGGAGCTTTGAACGATTTAATGAGTCCGCATTATTTTGGATTTTATATAATAATTTTTTTCGTCACGGTTTATTTTACAAAACTTATATTAAAGCGATATGTTCAACCTTCAGCTATTTGGAGGATATAAAGGAAAAATTGATAAAAATTCCGGAAATTCAGTTGAACCTCAAGAGGTTCTTTTGGATAAATTATCCAGAAAAAAAGAGGAGGATCTCGGTATATCGGAGCGCAAGCTGGAAGTTCCCTTGCCCGGGTGGGTTTTAAAAATGTTTGCATTTTTGGTTTTTTCAATGCTTTTCTTGCTTTTGGGTAGAAGCTTTCAGATGCAGATAATCGACGGAGAGTCATATGAAGCACTGGCAGCGAGAAACAGGTCCATAATACAACCGGCTGAGGTCTTGCGTGGTGTTATTTATGATCGACATGGAAATCAATTGGTGGAAAACAGTGTTACTTTCGATGTCGTAGTTGACAAAAGTAAAATAGAAAATGAAGAGGCTTTAATTGTAGAACTTTCCCAAATTCTCGATATCGATATTGAAGAAATTGAAAATAGATTCGAAGAGGTAGAAAATGAAGGGGTTTTAGTTGAAGATATAGATCATGAGTCAGCAGTAATAGCAAATGTTCGAGACGAGGATTTGGAAGGAGTTTCTTTGGATAGATCAGTTGAGAGAAGATACGAGGACGGCTATTCATTGGCTCATGTTTTGGGCTACACGGGTCAAGTTACCAGACAGGAACTAAGTGAAAATCCTGAAAGATACACTCTTCATGATTATACCGGAAAATCCGGATTGGAAAGAATGTATGAAGAAAGGTTGGCTAGAAATAGAGGTGTTTTTGAGATAGAAGTCGATGCTGATGGTAATATAAAAAAGGAAGAAGAAATTGACCCGATTGAACCGGGAAACAATCTAAATTTATGGATAGATTCCGATTTACAGAAAAAAATTATCGAGGTCACCGAAGAAGTTTTGGAAGATGTGGGATCTACCAAGGCTTCGGTTGTTGCTATGGATCCGAATACGGGTGGTGTCTTGGCCTCGGTGTCAATTCCGAGTTACGACAATAATGCTTTTAGCCGAACCGGTGATAAAAATCTTCTGAGAGAATTTTTGGCTAATGAGGACGGGGTATTTTATAACAGATCGATAGAGATGGGTTATCCCGCCGGTTCAATAATAAAACCGATTCTTGCCGTTGGAGCTTTGGAAGAGGATATAATCTCCCCACAGAAAGAGATATTTTCACCCGGATATTTTGACATTCCCAACCCTTGGGATCCCACCAATCCGACCAGGATGATGGACTTTCAGGCTCACGGATGGACTGATATGAGAAGAGCTTTGGCGGTTTCTAGCAATGTATATTTTTACACCATAGGAGGAGGATCGGAAGATCAGGAAGGTTTAGGAATAAGACGAATGAAAGAATATTTAAATCTTTTCGGATGGGGATCAAAAACCGGAATAGATTTACCTAATGAGACAGCCGGTAGAATTCCCGACCCGGAATGGAAGGATGAAAACATCGGAACCAACTGGACCCTGGGTGATACCTATAATACTTCAATCGGACAAGGTTACGTATCAATAACCCCCATTCAAATCGCAACTTCATATTCGGCACTTGTAAATGGAGGTAAGGTTATGCAACCACAAGTTGTAAAATCAATAAAAGATAACGGAAGAAAGGTTGAATCGTTTAATCCGAAAGTTATGCGAGAAGATTTTGTTTCACAGGAAAATCTTGAAGTAGTCAAGGAAGGCATGCGTCTTACGGTAGAAGAAGGAACGGCTAGACGACTTAGCTGGCTTCCGGTTGATGCGGGGGCAAAAACGGGAACGGCTCAAATTCCCAAAGAAGGACACTATCACAACTGGATTGGAACTTTTGCCCCGTATGATGATCCTGAAATTGTTTTAGTTGTTCTGGTTGAAGAGGTTGAAGGAATTACAGCTTCGGCCAGTAGAATAGCACATGACGTTTTGGAGTGGCATTTTAAAGAAGACAATAATCAACAAGAAAATGAGTAAAGAAAAATTAAAATTAACGAAAGAAGGTTATAAAAAACTTGAAAAGGAATTAAAATATCTGGAAAAAGATAAAAGGAGAGAAGTGGCAGAAAAATTAAAAAAAGCAGCCGCTTACGGAGATCTTTCCGAAAATGCAGCTTACGAAGACGCTAAAGATGAGCAATCTTCAGTAGAGACAAAGATATCCAAATTAAAAGAGACTTTGAAAAACGCAGAGATAGTTGAAAGAGATGAAAATGCTGATTGGGTTCAGGTAGGTTCAAAAGTTAAAGTAAAAGTTGATGGAAAGGAGAAAGAATTTGAGATAGTGTGTGGAACTCAATCCGATCCTTTTGAGGGAAAGATTTCTTGTCAGTCACCGATTGGAAAAGCTTTACTTAAAAAACCAAAAGGTGCAAAGGCAAAAGTAGAAACTCCGAAAGGAGAAAAGACATATAAAATTTTGGATATTTCATAAATTAATCTTATAAAAACATGGATAGACTAGAAGAACTTCGTCAAAATAGAATTGAAAAATTGGATTATTTGCGCAAAAGAGGGTTATCCGGATATCCGCAAGATACCGGCAGAACTCATGTAATTGAGAAAGCGCTTGAAGATTTCTCGAAATTATCCAAAGAAAAAAAACAGATTACTTTAGTCGGAAGGATCAGAGCAATTAGAGAGCACGGCAAAATTTGTTTTATAAATTTTGAGGATGACTCAGGTGATATTCAAGGATTTTTTGCTGAGGACAGAATGGGGGAGGAGTCATATAACCTTTTTCTTGAAAGTTTTGATATCGGAGATTTTATTGAAGTTCGAGGAACACTTTTTGAGACTAAGAGAGGTGAAAAAACGATAAAAGCAGCTGATTATAAGATGCTTTCCAAAGCAATCAGACCTCTTCCTGAAAAATGGCACGGTCTTCAATCGGTGGAAGAAAGATACAGGAGGAGATATCTTGATCTCATTTTTAATAAAGATGTTAAAAAGACCTTTGAGCGAAGATCTCAAATAATTAAAGAAACGAGAAGATATTTGGAGGACGAAGGCTTTTTAGAGGTTGATACTCCCGTTCTTCAACCAATCTACGGTGGAACTAGCGCCAGACCCTTCAAAACTCATCACAACGCCTTAGACAGTGAATTATTTTTAAGAATAGCTCCCGAATTATATCTGAAGAGGCTTATTATCGGTGGATGGGAAAAAGTTTTTGAATTTGCCAAATGTTTTAGAAATGAGGGAATAGATCGAAGTCATAATCCGGAGTTCACGATGCTTGAATTTTATTGGGCATATGCGGATTACAAGGATATGATGAAGCTTGCTGAGAAGATGATCAATACCGTTGTAAAAAAAGTTTTTGATACTACTGAAATTGCATACAAAGATCAAAAGATAAATTTTTCGACACCTTTCGAAAGAGTTGAGTTTACGGAAATTATCAGAAAGGAAACCGGCCTGGACATTGAAGAAATGAACGCTGATGCTTTAAAAAAGGAAGCGGAAAAAAGAAAAATAAAAATCGAGCCCGGAGCCAGAAAAGCTGAAATTTGTGATGAAATATTCAAAAAAGAATGTAGAGAAAAAATTATTCAACCGACTTTTGTAATTCATCACCCGGAAGGATATCAACCCCTGGCCAAACCCTTGGAGGGAGACGATTCCAAATTAGCTACTTTTCAAGGTTATATAGCCGGTTGGGAGTTTATAAATGCCTTTTCGGAACTGAATGACCCACAAATTCAAAGAAAAAGATTTGAAGAGCAGGAAGAGATGAGAAAAGAAGGATTTGAAGAAGCTCAACCTATGGATAAGGACTTTATTGAAGCATTAGAGCACGGAATGCCTCCCACAGCCGGATTCGGTATGGGGGTCGATAGATTGGTTGCAGTTCTTACCAACTCTCACAGTTTAAGAGAAATTCTCCTCTTCCCGGCTATGAAAAAAAAGAATAATCAAGATAATCAAAATTAATTATGATAGAAAGAGACGAGGCTTTAAAATTGGTTAAAAAATATGTCGATACTCAAAATTCGGTAAAGCACATGATAGCTACCGAAGCAGTGATGCGGAAAATGGCCGATTACTTTGATGAGGATGAGGATTTATGGGGAATTGCCGGACTTCTTCACGATATAGACATGGAGGAGGTCGATTATGAAAATAAACCCAAAAAGCACGGTCCCAGATCGGTTGAAATATTAAAAGAAGAAGGCGTCGAAAACAAAAAGATTTTGGATGCGGTATTGGCACATAATCCCGATGCGGGAAAAGAAGCCGACTCCTTAATGGAAAAGGTGATAAGAGCCGTTGATCCACTTACGGGTCTTATTGTAGCCGCTACACTTATTTCACCGGATAAAGATATTAACAAAATCGATACTGATTTTGTAATGAGAAGATTTGAAGAAAAGAGATTTGCCACCGGGGCAAATAGAGATATTATTAGGACTTGCAAAAATTTTGATATGAGTCTTGAAAAATTTATAGAACTCAGCTTGGAAGCAATGCAGTCAGTAAGTGGTGAGCTGGGATTGGAATAATCTACCTTAATAAAATAAAAAAACGGGTTAGTGCCCGTTTTTTTGTTGGTAAAATTTTTAAGAATTTATATGAATCAACAAAGCTTCAAAGTCACTGCTTGCCTCAATAATTCCTTTATCGCTTACGTACCAAGAACCACCTCGCCAAGTGAATTTCTGTATTCTCGGACTTGAATAGATATTGGTTTGTGAAAACTCGGATCCGTCTTCGAGCGTTCCAAAAACTTCCCCCTCCGAATTAAACTCAAAGTCGACGGGAGCAGGTTGATATCCGGAAGTAAATAAAGGAAATAAAATAAAAATTACGAGCAATGTTTTTAAAAAGATTATTTTTTTCATAATTTTTTGATTAGTTTTATACTTTAGTATTTATTTTAACTTTTGTCAAACAGATATTGAACGGTAAAATTCTTGACTTTAATATTTATTGATTTAAAATTATATAAAATATAATATAAATAATAAATTATGAAATACTTAAAACTTTTTTCTGTAATATTGTTAGTAGTTTTTCTTGCACTGAGTGTTAACTTTCATGAAGTTTAGGCAGAAGTTGACGAAGTAACAGAGTCTCAAATCCAACAACTTGAAGAACTTGCTCAAAGATTCGGGATAGATCCCGAAGTTCTTTTTACGGCACTCGGTATAGAAGTTGATTTTTGTTATGATTTCAGAAGAAATATCCTTTTTAACAGCACCGGGGAAGATGTCAGAAACCTTCAAACTGCATTACAGAGAGAGGGATTTTTGGATAATTATGAAAAGCGGGATGGCGAATATCATTATTGGGTTGATACAATTAGGGCAATGCAGCAATTTATTGAGTCTCACAATTTGTCCACGGGTGATTTAATGCATGACTTGGGGCTCAATTTCAGAAGTTCTTCCAGGAGAAAAATGATTGATCTTTACAGTTGTCGTGATGACGTACATGAAGAAGATGAGGATGATGAAGATGAAGAAGAGGATGAAGAGGATGTAGGAGATATTGATCTCCCAATTGTAAGAACAAGTGATGATCATGGTACTTCGGGCACCGGCGTGATGCTGGAAGGTGAACTGCAAGATGATGGTGGCTCCAATAGAGTAAAAGTTGGATTTGAGTGGACAACTAATGCAATAGCGGCACACCGAGGATCTTTTACTAACGAATCAATGTCAGAAGAAAGATGGCCCACTATTTTTAGAGAAACAATTGAGGATCTTGAAAGAGGAGAAACATATTATTATCGAGCAGTAGCAGAAAATGAGGCTGGAAGAAATCACGGAACAATGAATCAGTTTACAATTGAGTAATAAGTGCCTGTAATCGAATTTTAAATCCCGGCTTTAGAGCCGGGATTTTGATTAACAAATTCAACAATTACAAGATTAACTTTTAATGTTATAATAAATTAGAATCAATTAATTAACAAATGTCTAAAAAAATAGGACTTACAATATTAATCCTTGCAATAGTTTTATGGGGAGGTTATTCCATGCGTGATTTGATATTTCCTCTCTTTTTTAGCCCTCAAGAACCGGTAGGTGTTGAAGAAGGTCTGAGTTTGGAAGATATTGAGGAGCCGGAAATTATTGCCGACAACTTGGAAATTCCCTGGGAAATAGTCTTTTTGTCTGATGAAGAAATGCTTGTTACTGAAAGGCCGGGAAGAGTTTTGTTTATCGGTGAAGATATGCAGGAATATGTAATAGATGAAGTTGATCATATCGGAGAAGGCGGTCTTTTGGGAATGGATAAACATCCCGACTTTGAGGAAAACGGCTATCTCTACATATATATGACAACCGATGATGATAATAGAGTTGATAGATATCAATTTGAAAATGGCGAGTTTACCAGAGATCAAACTATAATTGACAACATTCCCGTAGCTAGATTTCACAATGGAGGAAGGATAAAGTTCGGACCCGATGGATATCTTTATATAACGACCGGAGATGCTCAAGACACCGCTCTCTCACAGGAAAGAGACTCTTTAGCCGGTAAAATTTTGAGAATTACCGATGAGGGAGAGATTCCCGAAGATAATCCTTTTGATAGCGAGATTTACTCTTATGGTCACAGAAATCCACAAGGAATAACTTGGGACGAAGAAGGTAGGCTCTGGTCAACTGAGCACGGTCCAACCGCTAGAGATGAGCTTAATCTGATAGAACCGGGAAAGAATTACGGATGGCCGGAAATAACGGGAGATCAGGAAGCGGAAGGTATGGAGACAGCCGTTTTACAATCAGGAGAAGATTATACTTGGGCGCCGAGCGGAGCCACCTTTTGGGACGGATCCTTATTTTTTACCGGACTTCGCGGATCGGCAATTTATGAAGCCAGACTTGACGGTGAAGAAGTGGATGACTTTTTAGTTCACTTTAAGGAAGATTTCGGAAGAATGAGAACTGTAAGTGAAGGTCCGGATGGAATGTTTTATGTCTTAACAAACAACACCGATGGCAGAGGAACTCCGGGAGAGGATGATGATAAAATTATTAAGATTAATCCCGATATATTCAGAGTAAGCGACTAATCAAATGGAAAAGAGAAAAACAAAAATTATCGCCACCGTCGGACCCGCTTCTGTGGAAGAGAGTGTGTTTTTAAAAATGATCGAAGAAGGAGTCGATATAATCAGAATAAACACGGCTTACAGCAGCAAGGAGCAGCTTCAAAAAATTGAGGATAATATGGAAAAGCTTCCCGACAGTAATAAGCCGAAAGTGATATTCGATATCAGGTCGATAGAAGCGGTTGATAAGATAACGGATTACAATCCCGAGATGGTCGCTGTATCTTTTTCCGAATCGGCAAAACAATTAAAAGCGATAAAAGACAAGTTCGGGGGTTGTAAAATAATCGCCAAAATCGAATCGAATAGGGGAGTTAAAAATTTTGAAGAAATCCTTGAATTTTCTTGGGGGGTAATGATCGCTCGGGGTGATTTGGGTGTGGCGATCAGCCTGCAAAGAGTCCCTTGTGTGCAGAAGAAATTTTCAAAAATGGTGCTTGAAAAGGGTAAGTTTTTAATTATCGCTACCGAGATGCTTCTTTCGATGGAAAGAAATCCTCAACCAACCAGAGCGGAGGCTTCCGACGTAGCCAATGCCGTCTTCAGCGGCGCCTGCTCGGTAATGCTTTCTGAAGAAACGGCGATAGGAAATCATCCGGTAGAAGCGGTCAGATATATGCGCAAAATAATAGAGGAAGCCGAAAAATGCACTTGTTAGTTTTTTTAACTTTTTTTTAAGTAAAAAGTGGATTATTGCTTCTTGAACAAATCTAAAAATAAGCTATAATGTAACTACTTACAATTTATAAAAGCGATGAAAAGGTCTTTCCGCCTTGGAGCTGGATCGGGGTAAAAAACCGGTCTCGGGACGAGCCCGTAATAGCTCAAGACAAGCACAAACCAAAGTGGCAACGCGAGAACCGCCTTTGAGTAGAATCAGGCGGCTTTTTTTATAAAAGATAAAACTCTCTCCAATTCGGGAGAGGTTGGACCTCTCCCGAGAGTTTTCCTGCCTGTGAAAAATGAGTGATTGGAGGGAGGGTAGATCATAGACAATAGAACTTATCAGTGATAAAATAATTACTACATGAAAACTACAAAAAGGACAACTATTATCGGAAAAATAAGAAAAGTAACTGCTCTTCTTTTTGACGGATTTTCATCCCGAAATGAATGAGATCCCGGGAATTTTGTAGCGCCGGGAGCTGCAAAATAGGAAGAGATTAAAAGTTAACTACTCGATAAAATGTTAGATATACAATACATAAGAGAAAATCCAAAAAAAGTACAAGAAGGGGCGGACAAAAAGCAGGTTGATGTCGATATCGACAAGCTTTTAAAGGTGGATAAAAAAAGAAGAGAGCTCATCCAAGAAGTAGAAGATATAAGAGCAAAAAAGAACAAGGCCAGTAAAAAAATAGCTGCCGCCGACGAGGATGAAAAGAAGGAGATTATAGAGGAGATGCAAGAGTTGGATAAAGAAAACGAAGGCAAGGAGGAAGAGCTGAAAGAGGTTGAGCAGGAGTTTGAAAGCTTAATGAAAAAAATCCCAAATCCACCTTTGGATGACGTACCTTACGGAGAAACGGATGAAGACAACAAAGTCATAAAGCAGATAGGAGAGAGGCCCGACTTTGATTTTGAACCCAAAGATCATTTAGAGTTGGGGGAGATGCACGATATAATTGATACCAAAAGAGCAAGCAAAACTTCAGGAGCACGCTTCGGATTTTTAAAGGGGCAAGCTGTACAAATTCAGTTTGCTTTGGTTAATTTAGCACTTAACGAATTAACGGAAAAAGGATTTACTCCAATAGTTACTCCGGAAATGATAAGGCCGGAGATGATGGAAGCGATGGGGTATACCGAGAGAGGTAGAGATGAAATCTTTTATATTGAAAAGGATAATCTTTTTATGGCCGGAACATCGGAGCAAGTCATTGGTCCGATGCATGCCGATGAGATATTTGAAAAAGAAGATTTGCCCAAGAGATATGTCGGATACTCTTCTTGCTTTAGAAGAGAGGCCGGCTCTTACGGAAAAGATACCAGGGGAATATTGAGACTACATCAATTTGATAAGGTAGAGATGTTTTCTTTTACTACACCCGATAAATCTCCGGAAGAGCATGAATTGTTATTTGAAATTGAAAGAGAGATGATGGAAAAGCTGGAAATTCCTCATCAACTTATTGATATCTGCACTGCTGATCTGGGAGATCCGGCTGCAAAAAAATATGATATAGAAGCTTGGATGCCAGGTCAACAAAGGTACAGAGAAACTCATTCAACTTCAAATTGTACCGACTTTCAAGCCAGAAGATTAAATACCAGGTACAGAAAAGATGATGGTAGTCTGGAGCATGTTCATATGCTCAATGGAACTCTTTTTGCTATCGGCAGAATTCTTATTGCCATCTTGGAAAATAATCAAAATGAGGACGGTTCAATAGATATGCCTGAAGCGCTTCACAAATATCTACCGTTTACAAAAATAGAAAATGGAAGTTAAAAAGGTTAAAGAAAAGCAGATCTGGAATAGCTTTTTAAAAGAAAAGCGAGGAAGCTTTCTACAGTCCTGGCAATGGGGTGACTTTAAGGAAAAAAGGCAAAAAGTTTTAAGGTTGGGAGCCTTTAAAGATGGCAGACTTTTGGGGGTCTGCCAGCTTTTTGAGGAAAAACTACCCCTTGGAAGTTATTTTTACATTCCTTATGGGCCAGTAGCTGATAAAGGCATTGATGGCATACGGTTTATTGAGGAGGTAAGAAAAGAACTTAAAAGCCGAGCTGACTTTTTACGAATTGAACCGATTGAAAATATAACCATCGGAAAAAAAGCTTTTAGTAGACATCAACCGGATAAAACTTTAATAATTGATCTTAAAAAAGAGATTAATCTCTTGACCGAGTTCAACAAAAATACAAGATATTCAATTAGAAGGGCAAGAAGAGAGGGGGTAAAGATAAACAAAACGGGAGAAGTTAATAATTTTTATCGACTTCTGAACAAAGCTTCAAAACGACACGGTTTTGGAATTTATCCCAAAAGCTATTATGAAGACCTCATTGATTTGGAGATGGTTCAGCTTTTTGAAGCAAGTCATGACGGAGATGTTTTAGCTTCTGCATTCATTATTCTTTTTGGTGATAGGGTAACTTATCTTCATGCCGGTTCATCCGAAAAAAAGCGCAATTTTTGTGGATCGACACTCCTTAATTTTGAGATAATGAATTTTGCATACGAGAGTGGATTTAAGGAGTATGATTTTTGGGGAATAGACAAAAAGAAGATGCCCGGGGTAACCAAGTTCAAGAAAGGATTCGGTGGTAGAGTGGTCAATTATCCGATCGCCATTGATGTTGAACTTAATTTAAAATACGAAATGTATAAAAAAGCTCATCAAATTAAAAGCAATCTATGAAGATTAAGAAGTTAACGGATAAAAACAGATGGGATCAGTTTTTGATTGAAAACGAAGCTTCTTTTACTCAGTCAATAAATTGGGGAGAACTAAAGTCAAAAAGTCAATCAATCGGCAGGCTGGAAGCTATGGATGAAGGAGAACTAGTCGGAGTTTGCCAGTTTTTAGAAGAAAAAAATCCTTTCGGGGAATATTTTTATATTCCCTATGGACCGGTAGGTAAATCTACAAAAATTAGAAATGAATTGTTGAAAGAGGTGGCTAAAATAGGAGAGCAAGAAGGTAAGATTTTTGTAAAATCGGAGCCAAGAAAAAAGGTTAGCATTGGTGAGCCAACTCCACACAGGATCCAGCCAAAGAAGACGCTGGTGAGAAGCATAAAAGAGAGTCCGGAGGATATTTTACAAAGCTTTAAAAAGGGAACAAGATACAGTGTTAGATATTCAAGAAGAAAAGGTGTTGAAATTAGATGTGGAAAGTCTAAAAAAGATTTGGATCAATTTTTTGAACTTCTAAATAAGACAGAAGATAGACAGAATTTCCAAAGTTTTTCCGAAGATTATTTCGAAAAAATGTTATCGACGATAGATTCAGATCTATTTCTTGCGATTTCAGAAGAAGGGGATGTGGTCGCCAGCACTATATTCGGCTATTTTGGAAATGTAGCGACCTCACTTCACTCAGCATTTGATTATGAAAAAAGAAAACTAAGAGCTACCTCTCTTATACGATATGAAGCGATGTTAAAAGCTAAAAAAGAGGGTTGTGAGAAGTTCGACGCGTGGGGAATAGATGAGCAGGAGATGCCCGGGGTAACCAAATTTAAAAAAGGATTCGGCGGCGAAGAAGTGGTTTATCCGGAAGCTGTGGATGTTTCAATTAGGACGATAAAGTATAAAGTTTATAAAACTGCCGGGAAGATTATAAAGTAAATCCGTAAAAATGAAATCTGAAATATTAAAAAAAATCTTAAGAAAAATTACAAAAAAGATTATTGCCAAGTATAATCCGTTAATTATTGCCGTTACCGGCAGTGTGGGAAAAACCTCAACGAAGGACGCAATTCATACTACTTTGAGCAGATATAGAAGCAGTAGAAAAAGTAGCAGAAACTTAAATACCGAAATTGGTGCTCCGTTGGTTTTTTTAGGTGTTGAGAATCCGGGTCATAATTTCAAAGAATGGTTTTTAATTTTAATTAAAGGCTTTAAGTTGATAATTAAAAGAGATAAAAATTATCCAAAGATAATTGTGATGGAGATGGCTGCGGACAAACCGGGAGATATCGAATATTTAACTGATTTCATAAAGCCGCACATAGGGGTGGTTACCGCTATAGGAGAGACGCCGGTCCATTTGGAGTTTTTCAAAGACGTAAATCAAGTGGTAAAAGAAAAATCACTTCTTGTTAAACACACCAAAAAAGGAGGAACAGTTTTACTTAACGGTGATGACGGAAGAGTTTTTCAGATGAAAGGCAGAGCGAAAACAAAAGTAAAGACCTATGGATTTTCCGACAGAGCTCAAATTAGGGCAAAAAAATTAAGCTTTACCGGCACTGAAGATAAACCGATGGGAGTTGAGTTTTACATAAACCACGATACGGAAGAGCACAAAATAGAGCTTCCGCATGTTTTTGATAAAGGTTCGGTCTATTCCGTGTTGGCTGCAATAGGGGTCGGTATCTCTGTCGGTATTCCGGTATATCGTCTTGTTGAGTCTTGTAAATCCTTCAAACCGCCGAAGGGTAGAATGAGGCTAATAGAAGGAGAGGGATTTAATATAATCGACAGCAGTTACAACGCTGCCCCCGAATCAACGAAGCTCGCTGTCAAAACATTGGAAAAAATTCCGGCCAAAAGAAAAGTTGCCGTTCTGGGTGATATGCTGGAACTGGGTGAAGTGTCCAAAGAAGCTCATGAAAAAATAGGGGAGATGGTAGATTTTTTGTCGGTATTGATTACGGTCGGTGAAGATTCAGAATTAATAGGTAAAGTCGCCGAGGGTAACAATTTTGAAGGTAAGATATATCATTTTAAAGACTCAAAAGAAGCAGCGAACAAGCTGGAAGAGATTGTTGAGGAGGGTGACTTAATATTGGTGAAAGGATCTCAATCGATCAGAACCGAAAAAGTCGTAGAGAAATTAATGAAGGAAAATCCCGAAAATCATCTAGTAAGACAATACTACCCCTGGAAAAATAATGACGAGAGTTAAGAAAAAATATCGAAAGAAAAAAAGAAAATCGATAATAAAGTCGAGATACTTTTTAATTTTTTTAATCTCTCTGATTTCCTCCTTATTTTTTGGAAGTATTCTTCTGGTTGATTCTTTTTATGAACTAGAAGTGGTGGAAATAGAGGGGGCGAACTTAACTTCCTCGGGAAGTCTTCGTAACTTTGTAAGAAATAAGTCAAAGATTAATTTTATCGTAGAGAGTGATAGTTTGGTCTTTACATCGATAAAAAATTTGGAAAAAGAAATTTTGGATGCTTATCCACATATAGAAAAAGTTGATTTAAAGAAGATCTTTCCGGAAACGATCCATGTTAAAATTACCGAAAGAGAGAAAGAGGCAATTTGGTGTATGGGACCGGAATCGGTTAACGACTGTTTTAAGATTGATTCTCAAGGAATTGCTTTTGAAAAGATAAATAAAAGTGAAAATTTTAATATTTTTTACCAATTACCCGGAAATATAGAACTGGGTAGCAGAGTATTGCCATTTAGAAAAATTGATTTTATATTTGAAGCAAAAGAAAAGATGGAAGAAAGTTTTGAGCTGAAAAAGATGGTGATACCTCATGAGAGAAGCCTTTTTATAAAAACCGCAATAGGCTTTGAGATAAGAGTGGATTTCGAAGATGAATTGGAGGACCAAATTGAAAGATTAGAAATTTTATTAGAAGAAGAGATAGACGATGTTGAGACCCTTGAATATATAGAGCTTAGATACGGTAATAGTGTTTACTACAAAAACTAAAATGAATTTAAGTGCAGAAATTAAAGAGGCATTGGATTTAATGGAGAAATCGAACAAGAATCTTTTTATTACCGGAAAAGCCGGAACCGGTAAATCAACATTAGTGAAAGAATTTAAAGAAAGAACCACTAAAAATATAGCAGTATTAGCACCTACCGGCGTAGCGGCAGTTAATGTAGGCGGACAGACAATCCATTCTTTTTTTGGGTTTAAGCCCGGAATAAATCCGGACAATGTAGGGCGAACGTACAGAAGAAAGATGCTCTATAAAAATCTAGATGCTCTGGTTATAGATGAAATTTCAATGGTTCGTGCCGACCTTTTGGATTGTGTAGGAAGATTTTTGCAAATTAACGGTCCGGGAGATGGCATGTTCGGAGGAGTGCAGATTATTATGGTGGGAGACCTTTTTCAACTACCTCCGGTTTTACCCAATCATGAAAAAGAATTTTATCGAATGAGATACGATAGTCCATACTTTTTTTCATCAAAACAATTCAAAAAGATTGATCTTGACTTTATAAAATTAAGAACCGTACACAGACAGAATGATCCGAATTTCATATCAATCTTGAACAGGATAAGGAGTGGAAAATTCAGAGAAAATGATTTGAAAAAGATAAATCAAAATGTTCAATCAAAATTCGATTTTAATGAGGACGGAGTATTTTTAACAACCACAAACAGAAAAGCGGATAAGATCAATTCCACTCAACTTAAGAAGTTAAATAGCGATAAATATCAGTTTTCGGGGAAGGTTAAGGGCAGCTTTCCAAAGTCACACTTGCCAACCAGTGAAAAACTAACTCTTAAGAAAGGAGCCAGAGTTATGCTTTTAAATAATGATCCGGAAGGCAGATGGATAAATGGAGATGTCGGCGAGGTAGTTGAAATTGAAAAGAGCGGTGATCCGATAATAAGGGTTAAACTGGACGAAGGTAGAGTAGTAAAAGTTACGGAAAATAAGTGGGAGAGAATCAAGTTCAGTTACGATAAAAAAAATGATGAAATAAAGTCAAAAGAAGTCGGTTCTTTTCACCAATTACCAATCAGGCTGTCATGGGCGGTAACCATACACAAATCACAAGGAAAAACTTTTAAAAAAGCAATGATTGACTTTCAGCAGGGAACATTTTCTCACGGGCAAGCCTATGTAGCTCTCAGTCGATGTACGGGACTTGACGGACTTTCGTTAAAAAGACCGATCAGATCCAGTGATATAATTATCGATTCCAGGGTAGTTAAATTTTTAAATAAAATTGAATGAAGCCTTTAGCACACAAAATAAGGCCTAAAAATTTAGACGAATTTGTAGGGCAGGATCATCTAATGGGAAAGGGAAAGCCTCTAAGAGAAGCTATTGAAAAAAAGCATCTTTTCTCCTTTATACTTTGGGGGCCTCCCGGAACGGGAAAGACTACATATGCTTATATTTACGCAGAAGCTCAAGATGGGGAAATATTCAAATTATCCGGAGTTTCTGCCAAAAAAGATGAGATGAGAGAAATAGTTGAGCTTGACTTCGGCAACCATCCAAAGATAATTTTTCTGGATGAAATTCACAGGCTAAACAAAGCTCAACAAGACTTTCTTTTACCATATGTAGAATCCGGAGAAGTTACCTTAATAGGGGCAACAACCGAAAATCCGAGCTTTGAAGTCATTTCCGCACTTCTTTCGAGATGTAGAGTTTTTCAATTTAAGCCTCTAAGTGAAAATAATATTAAAAAGATTTTAGAAAGGACCGACTTTAATTTATCCGAAAAGGAAAAAAATTGGTTGGCTTCGGTTTCGAATGGCGATGGTAGGCAAGCCTTAAGTATTTTAGAAAATACACAAAAACTTTATGGTGATATAAATTTAAAAAATTTACGCTCGAGCTTGCAAAAAGCTCATATCCGACATGACAAAAAGGGTTCCGGTCATTATGATACGATTTCCGCTTTTATAAAATCTATGCGAGCAAGCCAACCCGATGCCGCACTCTATTATCTAGCAAGAATGATAAAGGCAGGCGAGGATCCGAAATATATTGCTAGGAGAATGGTTATATTTGCTTCCGAAGATGTAGGCATGGCCAAACCGACTGCTTTGGTAGTAGCTAATGAGGTTTTTAGGGCGGTTGAGACGGTAGGACTCCCGGAGGCGGGAATTAATTTAGCACACGGGGCTGTTTATCTTTCAACCTGCAGTAAAGATAGAAGGGCTTACAGGGGCTACAAGAAGGCATTAAAAGATGTGGACAAATATGGAAATTTGGAAATTCCTTTAAAAATTAGAAACGCACAGACTGACTTAATGAAGGAAAAAGGATACGGGAAAGGGTATAAAATGTATTCGGATAAAAGCTTTTTACCTGAAAAAATAAGAGATAAAAATTATTACAAAGATGAAATGGACTCCTAAAAATCTATTTACGGGAAGAATAAAGAGAATACCTTTTGCTATAGGTAGTTTTTTTGCAAATTCAATCTTCGGGTTATTTTTATTTTATTACTATGGAAATTTAAGATTTGATTTGTATTTGTATTTATGGGCCTTATTTACAATATGTCTTTTCTTTCTGATCTCCTTGATGGTGAGAAGATTGCACGATATTGATAAATCCGGGTTCTGGGTTTTTGTTTTTGTCTTACCGATTTTAAATATACTGATGATATTTTTTCTACTTATTTATCCGGGAAAAGAAGAGAGCAATTCTTATGGCTCAAGAATGGATAGGGGAGTTATAAAATCAATTTTCAACATAAAATAAAACGGCTCAATTAAGAGCCGCTCTTTCTTCATTTATTTCATTTTTCAATTCGACTATCTTCTTGTTGGCATCATTTAACTCTTTTATTGCCGATTTTGTATTTTTCAGGTTCGGAGATTCTAGCTTATCTTTGGCTTCCTGCCATCTCTGTAAATTTTTCCTGAATTTTTCTTTAAGCTTTTCCAATCTGGGAGAGGTTGGATTTTCTCTTACTAGGTATTTATAACATCTATCTTCAAGAAGTTTCATCTAAACTCCTCCTTTCTTTTCTATTATACAATTATTTTTTAAAAAAGCAAACATAATTAAAAAGCACCGAGTGAAAACCCGGTGCTTTATAAATTTATCAATACTTATCAATATTCTTCACACTTTAATTTATAATAGCTTTTTGGATGATCGCAAGAAGGGCAAAGACTGGGAGGGGTTTTTCCCTTATGAACTCTTCCGCACTCAAGACAAACCCATTCTACCTCTTTCTCTTTTTTGAAAAAGGCCCCATTTTTTACTTGCTCGAGCAGTTTTGTGTATCTCTCTTCATGATATTCTTCGGATTCGGCTACGGCTCTGAGCCTGGATGCTACTTCCGGATAACCTTCCTTTTCAGCTGTTTTTGCAAACTCGGGATACATTTCACTGTTTTCATAATTTTCTCCATCAATTGCGGATTGCAGATTTTCCATAGTGTCTCCCAAAATCGAATTAAATTCTGCACTTACCTCTATATCGGTGATATCCAAGTTTTCATCGTCTTTAATTTGATTAAACATTCTCATCATCCATTTGGCATGTTGTTTTTCGTGTTCAGCAGTTTCGTTGAAGATCTGATAAATTTGCACATATCCCTCTTTTTTAGCAATCGAAGCATACATGTTATATCTATTTCTCGCTTGACTTTCGCCAATAAAGGCTTTTGCTAAATTTTTAAGTGTCTGATCCATGATTATTTAATTTAATTTTTTTATTTTGTTACCGACCTTTTAATTTGTACACCCTTTACATTGACCGCTAAATACTATTCTGCAGTGGTCAATTTTACAAACATTAAGTTCGTCAGCGTCGGGAATATCAAATTCGTCTGCAATATCAATTATTTTATCACATTCGGTGCATATAAAATGGGGGTGTGGTTCGTGTTTGTAATCCCACCTTGAAACATTAGTCGGTATTTCTTGAATCTTTCCTTTGTCTTTAAAATTTCTAAGAATTCTGTAAACGGTTGCCTTAGAGATATTCGGGAGCTCTTTTTTTACATTCTTGTAAATCTTATCGGCTGAAGGATGGCAGCAAGTTGAAGCAAGATATTTCTCAACAACTTTTTTTTGTTTTGTTTGTCTCTCTGGTTTACTCATATTTTTAAGTAATAACAATTACTGATAATAGTTTATTGTTTTTAACCGATTATGTCAAGCTTTACTTTTTTAAAAATAAATCGTATAATTGTCAACTAAAAAAGAGGAGGGGTTGAAATTGCAAAAAGGAGCACTTTCAAAATTGAATCAGGTTATGGAGTTGGCAGACAGGTCTTTGGCAGCCAAGTCAAGTCGTAATGATAGAAGAAAAGCTGTTGAATTAGTGAAGGCGATTCACTTAATTGAGGAGAGATTATTCTCTAAGAAAACACCGGTTAACTACATTGAAGAGCCAAACAGTTGGGGGGTTGAGGCTAGTTATCATTCAAAGGATATGGAGTATGATATTTATATTCCGCATCTTTCAAATTCATTAAAAAATGTTTTTACTCTCTATCCCGAGAAAAGAAAGGTAATGAACGAAAAAAAGAAGATAATATTTATAGCAAGCCACAAAATACGTCATCGGTTGCAAATTGAAAACAGAGTAAACCTAATTACACCAGGCATTGTTTCAAATAATTATTTACTCAATGAGATAGTTAGAAAAATTAAAAGTAGTGCCGAGCACAATAAGTGCAGTTGCTCTTACATTGAAAACCCCGAAAAGCATCGAGATATGGAATTCGATTGCATCGCCATGCAACACTTTATTCTATCAAGACTGAATGGATTCAATGGATATATGGAAATTGAAGATATTCCACGCTATGTTTGGTCGGGAGTTGCAAAAGATCTATTACTCCAACCTTAAAAAAGAAAATAGGCGCCGTATCAAGTTTACGGCGCCTTTATTTTTTTACCATCGGTTATTTCTTTTTTTAATTTTTTAAGCCCAGCTCTTTTTCTGATTTGATTTTTATCTATATCCAAATAAAGTATTGACAGATTTAATGCTTTGATCTCGGCCTCGGAAAGATATTTCAAAAGCATACTTCCCTTCTTTTCAATTTTACCAAATTCTTTATCGGGGAATTTGTCATCGGCCAAAATCTTTATTCGCAGAGTGATAAAGGAGAGCGCATAGTCGATAATTGCAATTTCTTCTTTACTCAAATGATCTTTCTCAATTATCCGTTGAAGTCGATCGTTCATCTTTAAAATTTCTGATTTTTTTGCTTGCATTTTTCACCCCTCCCGGTAAAAAGATTTTTTAAAGGTTCTAATTTTATTTTACATTCAATGGAATTTATTTGCAAAAACGCTTTGCTATAAGTTGTAATTTTTAGTATAATTTGAAAACGAAGTTATTGAATTTTATTGTTTATTTCAGTTATGTATGATGATTTTAAAGCTTTTTTAAAGGAAACTAAAAAGGAAGTAGATCCTGTAATATTTGAAATTTTAAGCAGATCTACCTCTGAAAAATTTAGAGATCTGGTTTATTATCAGATAAAAACGGGTGGTAAAAGAGTTCGTCCGGCCTTAACACTACTTTCATGTATGGCTGTCGGAGGAAAAAAAGAAAAAGCAATTGAGGCGGCAGCCGTAATCGAAATTTTTCATAATTATTCTCTTATTATTGACGATATAATTGATTGCGGAAGAGTACGAAGAGGCGAGAAGACAACGATTGAAAAGTACGGTCAGTCGGTTACAGAGTGCATCGGAATGCTTTATGGAGTAAGTTTATCGGATGCATTAATTGATCTAGACAGCAGTATCGGCAGAGAATTAGTCGAGGCTATGAAATCGGTTATTGAGGGAGAGATTATCGATGTGATGCAAGAGCTGAATTCTAAAGACGAACCTTATCTAAAAGAAAATTATTATGAAAAGGTGGAGGAAAGTGACTATTTTGAGATGATTCAGAAAAAGACTGCTTCTTTAATTCAAGCCTCTTGTAAGGTGGGAGGAATTATCGGAAAAGGTAGCACTAAAGAAATAGAAGCACTTTCTTCATATGGACATTTTTTAGGATTGGCATACCAAGTGCAAGATGACATACTTGATATTTTTGGAGATGAAGAAAAATTCGGTAAAGAAATAGGTAAAGACATTAAAGAAAAAAAGAGGGGCAATCTTGTAATTGTATTCACTCTTAATGAAAGTAAAAAGAAACAAGAGCTTTTAGAGATAATGAAAAAAGAAAAAATATCTGAAAAAGATATAAATCGAGCCATAGAAATTATTGAAGAGACCGATAGCAAAAAAAAGGCAACCGAGATTAAAAATAATTATATTAAAAAAGCGGAAGAAAATCTTGATCTACTACCCTCAAACAAAAATAGAAGTCTATTAAAAGAAATTACAAAATTTTTAAAAAAGCGGAAAAAATAAATATTTAAGTAAATGAGCCAAGAAAAATCTCTTTTTAGTTATTATAATTTTACCGGACGTGAAATAGAAAAATACTCGAATGTTAGCACTATTTTACAATCTCTAACCGAAGAGGAAATTAAAAAGAGAGTTGATCAAGTAAAACAACTGAAGCTGCCTAAAGAATCAAAAAGACTGGTATCCAAATATGAACGAGTTGGCAGGAGAAGTGATTTTATTTGGAAATGGACTTATTTACTAAACAGCAAATTAACCCTATCAAGCGTACCGCCAAAAATTAAAAAAGAGGTGCTTACAACTAAACTTTCCACTATTATAATAAATGCTTTAGTGGATGATATAGCAGATGAAAAAAAAGACAAGGAGATGTGGATGTCATCTTTCAAGATTTTTTTTGACCAAAAAAAAGATATTAAAAGCCTTAAAAAATTCACAAAAGAAAAGGCTGACTATCTAGAAGTTATTAAAAACCTTAAAGAGTTTTTATATAACAGCGTCAACCAATATCCAAATTACAATCGGTTTGAAGAAGTTTTTAATTATGATTATCGACAATTTTTTAATGCTACGTTGTACGGTTATTTAACTAATAAAAATTTAGAAATCACAAACTTAGAGGAAGAGAGGAATTACTCTTCTGCAAATATGCAAATAATGGTGCTTTTAACTATTGATTTAATGGCTTCAAAGTCTGTAAAAGATGTGGAAATCGGAGCGACCAGAGAACTCTTTTGGAAGATACAGAGAATGGGGAGAATAGGGAACTCATTAACAACTCTTGAGCGAGAAATAGACGAAGGTGATTTTAGCAGTGAGGTTTTTGCTTATATGCTTTCCGAGGGTGTTTTAAGTGTTAATGATTTAAAGCCAGAAAGAAAAGAGTTTATTATTAATAAAATTGAGAAAAGTAATGTAAAGAAGAGTATGTTGATTGAATGGAATGATATATTTGAAAGCACAAAAAAGTATAAAGAAAAAATAAGCTTCTTTAATGTAGATGAAGTTTTGGATGGAACAAAGGAGTTGTTAATAAATCATTTATGCAGTAAAGGCTTTAAATAATATGTTTTTAATAAGCCAAATTCTTTTATTTGTAATAATCTCTATAGCTGTTTTCTTGTCGTTATGGATATATCTACAAGATAGAAAAGCTAAAACAAATAAAATATTTTTATTATCCTCTTTTTTTCTGTTGATCTGGATATTATTCGGTTATCTTATAACCGTTCCGGGTCAAACTGAAGCAAGTGTAATTATAAGAACTAAAATAGCATATATGGGGGTTTACGGGTGGCTGGTAGGAGTTTACTTTTTCCTAAAGTATTTTCCGAGAAAAATTAATGAAGAAAATAATTTTCTTGATATTTTCGTAATTGCGACTGGAATTATTTTGTCCGTCGTTACAATGTTTACTGATTTGTTAGTTGAAGGAGCTCAACTTCAAGAACTGTACCCCCATCCAAGGCTGGGAAGTGGTGCACCTTTTATTTATGCAGTAATTTTCTTATTTTTTATTTTGCTTTTTAGAAGTATATACAAAAAGTACTTTTCATTAAGCTCTTCAGAAAAAAAGAGAATTCAATATCTTTTGCTGGGTTTGGTTATTTTCCTTGTTTTTAATCTTGTTTTTAATGTGTTTCTATCGCCAATTTATGGGATGGTTCCTTGGGCTTATATTGCAAACTATGCGGCCTTATTCTTTTTAGCATTTACTGCTTATGCAATTGTTAAGGAAGAATTGTTTGGGATTAAAGTTGTGCTGACGACTTTGATGGTAGTTTTAATTGCTATTCTTCTCGGGGTTGATCTTTTAGTCTTTACCAAAGAGCCATGGATTCAGGGTGCAAAGGTGGTTATTTTACTTATTTTTCTTTCGTTCGGTTATGTTTTGGTTAAAAGTGTTATACGGGAAATAAAACGTAAAGAAGAACTTGAGCGTCTTAGTGATGAATTAGTTGAAGCGAATATCGAATTAAAAGAGGCAAATAAAAAGTTAAAAAGACTAGATAAAGCTAAATCAGAATTTATATCCATTGCATCTCATCAACTAAGAACCCCTCTTACCGCTATAAAGGGCTATCTATCAATGATTATAGAGGGCGGGTATGGAGAAGTTTCCGGTGAAGCCAAAGAAAAAATGGAGGAGATATTGGGAAGTAGTGAGAGGTTGATTAATTTGGTTAATGACCTTCTGAACTTATCAAGAATTGAAAGTGGTAAAATAAAAATGAACTTTAAAAAGGTGGATATAGTTGAGTTTATCAATGAAACAATTAAAGAATTAAAAATTGTAGCTGAAAACAAGGGTCTTTATCTTAATCTTGATAAAAGATTTGATGAAGATCTAAAAGTAGAAATCGATGAGGCCAGAATTAGGCAGGTTGTACTTAATATAATAGATAATGCTGTAAAATATACATCTGAAGGAGGTATAACCGTGAGACTTAAAAAACAAAAGGTTAAAACGGGCAAAGACTCGCTTATAATAGAGATAGAGGATACCGGAGAGGGTATGACCGGAAAAGATATAGAAAACATCTTTGAAAGCTTCTCAAGAGGTAGTGCGGGAGATTTAATGCATGCCGAAGGTGCCGGGCTGGGTCTTTACATCGCCAGAAAATTTGTAGACATGCATAATGGATCGATTTGGATAGAGTCGGAAGGGAAAGGCGAGGGAACCTGCTTTTTTATAGAACTACCCTTAAAACAAGATTAATTTATAAAAAAGAGCCCGTCGAACTTAATTGACGGGCTTTTTGTCTTCTATTTTATTATGTCTCCTTTCTTTAGTTTTTCCACTTCCAGTCTCCTAACTTCAATTAACATAATTTGGTCTCCTTTTTGAGTTTCGGTAACTGTTGCGACTCCTATCGGGATTTTTGCTTCTCCGTGTCTACGATAGATTTTAACTTCATCCGCTTTACTGAAACTGCGGTCTTCGACTTCAGCAACCGCCATGTTTTTTATGTTAAGCGGTTGATATTCAATCACCGTTGCCTTTCCTTTTGACAAGTCAGCATCTTCTTTTCTTTCTATTTTTTCCGGCTTGAGCATTTGGAATTCTGCTGTCGTCTTCATAGCTAATTTATCGGCTGCTTCTTCCATTACCTTTCTCAATTTTATATCTTTACTTCCAAAATCTCTTCTGTTTATTGAGATTTTTGAAGTAGTCAGACCACTTGTTTTTTTGACTGATGTTCCCGAGTGTATGTCTCCGGTATGAAGACATACAATTCTCGCTGATAGCGAGATTTTTACTCTGTTTTTGTCAACTTTAAACTCACCCTTTCCTTGTGTACTATCACCGCTGATAATTGCCCACAATGATAAACTTCCAACCTCTTCAACCTCAAAAAAGTTTATCCTCGGAAGTACTAAAAAATCCGCTTCCAAAGATCTTCTCAATTTTCTGGTATCAGAAGATGAGATCTGTTTATCTTTGATTAAATCTTTGAATCTGATTCTCTCTTTCATTTGAACGGAACCGTCCCAATACTTTAATACTCCGTCCAAAAAGAGATTATCCATATCTCCAGTTAACTCCTGGAGATTTCTCTCTGCCTCAAACTCCCCGATCGCTATCCTTGGAGAAGAGGCGAATGTGTTTGTGCTCACCAATAGAGTAAAAACGATAAAAGCGATCAAAATTATTTTCCTTTTCATTTTATTTCTCCTCCTTTTTTAATGTTCTAACTATATTATACAATAATTAATAATTATGTCAATTAAAGTTTGTGTAAATTAAAATAAAGACATAGAATATAAAAAAGTAATCCAAAAAACATGAATAAAAAATCCATAATAAGAACAATTTACCTTTATCTTTTTGCCGGAATCGGACTTATTCTACTTATAATCGGAGTAGTCAGGTTTATAGATATGGGATTAAAGGCAACCGTATTTACTCAGGCCGATTCCGTAGCCAGATTACAGCAAGATCAACTCAATATACCACGAGTACCGACAATAAATATAGAGCGTTATGAGG
>PWGJ01000031.1 GCA_003554445.1 Candidatus Nealsoniibacteriota bacterium | reverse complement strand
GGCATTTTTATGGAAATGATTCCGGTTGCGGGACTGAATGTCATCGTTGCCGGACTTATTTTAGTCTTCGGACACATTGCTAATCTTCTTATAAACGCTCTTAGTAGCTTTATTCATGCTGCAAGGCTTCAATTTGTGGAGTTTTTCTCCAAATTTATGGAGGGCGGCGGAAGAAGATTTAAACCGTTTTCGAAGCAAGGTCGATTTATTGAAATTATTAAAAAATAACCAATTAATATTATGGAATTAGGACTTATTCTTGGTATACTCGGAGCCGGCTTGGCGGTAACTCTGCCCTCGATCGGTTCAGCAGTCGCACTTTCCGAAGTAGGTAGATCTGCAGCCGGACTTATTTCGGAAGAACCCGAAAAATTCGGTAAAGCACTTCTTTTACAAGTTTTACCCGGAACACAGGGAATTTACGGATTTTTAGCTGCAGTTTTAGTTCTTCAAGAGATAGGACTTTTTGGAGACGAAGCAGTTGAAGTTTCTACCGGTGCCGGTTGGCAAATTCTTTTAGCTTGCATTCCGATAACTTTTGCAGGACTTATTTCGGGAATATTTCAAGGAAAGGTATCCGTTTCCGGTATTTCCACTTTGGCTAAAAAACCGGAAGAGGCAGGTAAAGCGATTATCCTTTCTGCAATGGTTGAGACTTACGCCGTTATTGCACTTCTTTTAACCATTCTTATTCTAAATGGAATAACCGTATAAACATATGCCACTTGAAGATTTACTAGCAAAAGTAAAAGATGAAAAGCGTGAAAAAGAACTGTCTTTAACCGAACAGCACGAGAAGGCCGTGCAAGAAATCAAAGAAGAGAAAAAAGCCGAAATGGAAGAATTGAAAGAGAGCCTTGAAAGAGAATTTGAAGAAAAAAAAGAAAACTTGCTGACTAAAAAAGAAAGAGAAATCTTTTTTGAATTGAAAATGGAAAGATTGCAACTAAAAAAAGAGCTTTTGCAAAAAGCTAAGCAAGAAGTTTTGAGTGAAATTGAAAATCTCCCCACCTCTAAAAAGAAAAGGATTTATTCTCAAAATCTGGAAAGGGAGAAAGAGCTACTCAAAGAAGCGCGAGAAGTAGTTGTTCCCAAAGGTAAAAAAGAAAAACTGAAACCGGTTTTGAAAGAGGCGGGGATAAAGATGGATCCGGTTGAAAAAGACCTTGATTTTAAAGAGGGTTTTTTGTTTCAGGGAGAAAGATGGCAGTTTGAGGTTACTCTTGAAGAAATCTTGGAAAGAGAGATAGAAAAGAGCAAAAAAGAGTTCGTTAATCTTCTTTTTGAAGACTTATGAAATATCTGTTTCTAAATTCTTACCTCAATGCGATTGAAAAGCACATTGCTGATGATGTTGATTTTGATCGAATGATAAATGCGGAAAATGAGGCCAAGGCTTATGAAATACTTCAGGATACCGATTATGGACGTTGGGCGCTTGAGACTGACGATCTGGAAGAAGTATTTGAGAAAGAAAAAAGCTTCTTTCAAAATGATCTTTCCCGTATGGGAGTAGAGTCTTTAAAGAATCTTTACTCTTTAAAAGCCGACATAGTTAATTTGCGCATTTTTTTGAAAAGAGAGATTTTTGATTTGGATTCCGGAGAATTGTTGGAGTGGGGTAAAGATGAAAAAGAATTGATTGAAGAATTCAGTGAAGAGATCGAGAAAGCGAAAAAGATGGAGAGTCCGGACAAGTTGGATGACTACCTCACCGAGGTTTATTTTGACAGGCTTGGGGATTTTGCTGAAAAAAGCAAAATCGTTAAGTCTTTTGTTGAGGATTGTAAAGAAGTTTTAAGTGAATATACGGGTGAAATAAAAGATAAAAAGATAAAAGAGCTGGAAGATAATTTCATTTCTGAAAATACGAAAAAGAATGAGGGGTTGGCTCCGATATTCGCCTTTTTTATGAAAAAATGGAGGGCGGAGAAAAAAATCAGAACCATAATAACCGGAAAAAGAATGGAGTTCAGTCCACGAGAAATAAAAGATTTAGTTAAAGATTTAAGAAGTCTATGAGTAGCAATATAGCCTTTATCGGTCCCAAAAATTATTATCGAGTTTTTAAACTTTTAGGATTCAATTGTTTTGAATCTAAAAGTGAGAAAGAAACAAGAGAGCTCATAAAAGAGCTGAAGAAGACGCATGACCTTATTTTTACAACTGAAGATTTAATTTCTTCAGGTGGTCTGGGAGTAGTCGTTTTACCCGGACTAAAAGAGAGTGATGACAGGACCGCTCTTAAAGAACAAGTTGAAAAAGCTTTGGGTGGTTCGGTTTCTGCTTCATTTTTGGATTCGAACTAATAAATAAGAAATAAATATGAGTAAAAGTAAAACAGGTATAATAACAAAAGTTTCCGGTCCGCTGGTTGTCGCCAAAAATATGGAAGGCGCTTCGATTTATGAAGTTGTCAAAGTAGGTGATGAAGGGTTGGCCGGAGAGATAATTGAAATGAGAGAAGGGGAGGCTTCTATCCAGGTTTATGAAGAAACTGCGGGAGTAGGTCCCGGCGAACCGGTGGAAAGAACGGGTAAACAACTTTCGGTAACCCTCGGGCCCGGACTTTTAACTTCAATTTATGACGGAATTCAAAGACCTCTTGATGAAATTGCTTCAAAAGCCGGTGATTTTATACCGAGAGGAATTGAAGTTCCCGCTCTGGATGAAGATAAAAAATGGAAATTTGAAGCTAGTGTTTCCGAAGGTGACAGTGTAGTTTCGGGACAAGTTTTGGGAGAGGTTGAAGAAACGGAAACAATTACACACAAGGTAATGGTTCCACCACATATTTCCGAAGGAACGATAGTCTCAATTGAAAGCGGAAACTTCACTGTTACTCAAGAAGTTGCCCAAATCAAAACTGAAAATGGAAAAGAATCGATAAAGATGGCTCACAAATGGCCGATAAGGAGTCCTCGTCCGACCAAAGAAAAATTACTACCGTCCAAACCGTTGATTACCGGACAAAGAGTAATAGATACCTTTTTCCCGGTTGCCAAAGGTGGTGCGGCTAGCGTTCCCGGTCCATTCGGATCCGGAAAGACGGTTATTCAGCACCAGCTTGCTAAATGGTCCGATGCCGATGTTATAATTTTTATCGGATGCGGAGAGCGTGGAAACGAAATGACCGAAGTTCTTCAAGAATTTCCCGAATTGGAAGACCCCAAAACCGGCAACCCGTTAATGGAAAGAACCGTGCTCATTGCGAACACTTCAAATATGCCGGTTGCAGCTAGAGAAGCCAGTGTTTATACCGGAATTACGATTGCGGAGTACTTTAGAGACATGGGTTTCGATGTTGCCCTTATGGCGGATTCGACCAGTAGATGGGCGGAAGCTTTAAGAGAAATGTCGGCCAGACTTGAAGAGATGCCGGGTGAAGAAGGGTATCCCGCTTACCTTGGATCCAGAATAGCAGCTTTTTATGAAAGAGCCGGGCAAGTAAAATGTCTGGGAAAAAACCAAGAAGGATCACTGACGGTAATCGGTGCAGTTTCTCCTCCCGGAGGTGATTTATCTGAACCGGTTACTCAAAACACACTCAGAACGACCAAAGTTTTTTGGAGTCTTGATGATGAATTAGCTAATGCGAGACACTTTCCCGCAATTGATTGGCTTAATAGTTATTCACTTTATACTGAAGATTTGTCGGAATATCTTGATGAAGAAGTAGGAAAAAGTTTTCGAGAAAACAGAACTGAAGCAATGAGAATCTTATCAAAAGAAGCCGAACTTGAAGAGATAGTGAGACTGGTAGGTTTTGAAGCTTTATCCGGAAGTGATAAGTTGGTTATGGAAACCGCAAAGTTACTCAGAGAAGACTTTTTAATGCAGAATGCTTTTGACAAGATTGATACATTTTCAACTTTGAAAAAGCAAGCCGAGATGTTGGATGCCGTAATGAGCTATTACAGAAAGGGAGAAGAGATGCTCGAAGAAGGAGAAAATGTTAACGAAGTATTGGAAATGGAAGAAAAAGATTTAATTTCTAAGTTAAAATTTAAAGAAGAATAAAATTATGTCAGTGAAATACAAAGGATTAAAAGAAATTGTCGGCTCCTTGGTTTTGGTTGACGGAGTAAAGAAAGTCAGCTATGAGGAGTTGGTAAAAATAAAGACCGCTGACGGAGAGGAGAGAATGGGAAGAGTACTGGAAGCTTCGGAAGGAAGGGCACTTATTCAAATGTTTGAAGAAACCAGAGGAATGGAACTCGAAGAAGCCGAAGCCGTATTTTTAGGTGAAACGATGAAATTGGATGTCAGCATGGATATGATGGGAAGAGTTTTCGATGGCGCTGCCGAGCCTCTTGACGGACACCCCAAACCGATTGCCGATAAATCGTTGGATATAAACGGTAATCCAATGAATCCGTTTTCCAGAGAATTTCCGGATGATTTTTTGCAGACCGGAGTTTCTGCAATTGACGGATTGAACACTTTAGTAAGAGGACAAAAACTTCCTATTTTTTCGGGTGCCGGACTTCCGCATTCCAAAATTGCTACACAGATTGCCAGGCAGGCAAAAATGGAAGGAGATTTCTCAGTTGTTTTCGGAGCGATGGGAATTACCTTTGAAGAGTCACAATTTTTTGTAAATGAACTTGAAAAGACAGGAGCGCTCGATAGATCGATTTTATTTCTTAACACGGCCGATGACCCGGTTATTGAGCGTGTAACTTTGCCAAGAATGGCACTTACTGCTGCAGAATATCTTGCTTTTGAAAAAGGAAGGGACGTATTGGTGATTTTAACCGATATGACTAATTACTGTGAAGCACTTAGAGAAATTTCGGCAGCAAGAAAAGAAGTTCCGGGAAGAAGAGGTTATCCGGGATATCTCTATACCGATTTAGCCAGCATATATGAGAGAGCCGGAATGATAAAAGACAAGCCGGGCTCGATTACTCAAATTCCAATATTAACGATGCCGGAAGACGACAAGACTCATCCGATCCCCGACCTTACCGGATATATAACCGAGGGTCAGATAATGGTTTCCAGAAATTTACATCAATCGGGAATCTATCCACCAATTGATGTATTGCCCAGTCTTTCCAGACTTAGAGATGAAGGAATCGGAGAAGAAAAGACCAGAGACGATCACGACGGTTTGGCTAATCAGCTTTTTGCTGCTTACGCAAAAGGGCAAGAAGTAAAAGAATTGGCAACCATTTTGGGAGAATCAGCTTTGTCCGACACGGATAAATCTTATTTAAAATTTTCTGATCTATTTGAAGAGCAATTTTTATCACAAGATGAGACCGAAAATAGGGAGATTGAGAAGACACTCGATATCGGGTGGGAGATTTTGAAAGTATTGCCCAGAAAAGAGCTGAAGAGAATTAAAGATGATAAAATAGAGAAATACTTAGATGAAAAAGAAAATTAACCCAACAAGACAGGAGCTTTTAAGGCTTAAAAAGCAACATAAAGTTGCTCAGTCGGGCCATGATTTGTTGAAAAATAAGCTGGACAGCTTAATACAGGAATTTCTTTCTCATGTAAAAGAACTTCAAAAGATAAGAAAAGAGATTGAAACCAAAACTCCGGAGATGTTGATGGATTACTTGAAGGCGGAAAATAATTTGGGGAAAAATGAAATTGATGCATTGGTAGCTCATATTCCCGAAGCCGAATTGGAAAAATATGATCAAAATATCATGGGAGTCAGAGTAGAGGAGTATGAATTTAAAAATAAAAAAGAAATACAGGAAACTCCCTTCAGTAATAAAGCCGGAGACTATAACTTGGAGAAGTCGCAAAGAAAAGCTTTTGAGATACTGGATTCAATTATTGAATACGCAACTTTGGAGCAAAAGATAAAACTTCTAGCAAAAGAGATTGAGAATACCAGAAGAAGAGTCAACTCACTAGAACATGTTTATATTCCGGAAATAGAAGAGGCTCAAAAATACATTACACAAAAGCTGGAAGAAAAAGAACGGTTCGAAAGAACCGTCCTGATGAAGCTCAAAGACTTCTTGAAATAGATTTTAATTTATAAAATTAATCCCTTGCTCTTATGCGGGGATTTTTTATTTGCCGTAAAGTATATATTTTCTTATTTTCATTCTCATTGCTCTGAGCCTTCCTTTGTATACGGCTTCTCGTTCAGCTTCGTTGAGTAGATTAATTGAATTCTCCAAGTCGTTAACAAGAACTTCTTTCGGAGGATGTTCAGTTCCGAAAGCTACGGTTTTATCAAATGCGCCGTCCTCAACCCAATCGATAAATTCCTGAGGAGAAACTTCATCTTCCATTAAAGCTTCGACGATTTCGTATATTGAATTTACATTTTCATTACCGAAGTGATTTCTGAAGTTTTCAAAAAATAACATTCTGTCTTCCGGAGATATATATCCTTCCATTTGATATATTTCTTTTTCTACACTACTTTCCACTATTTCTTCTGCCTCTTCTTCAACAGTTTCCGCTGCTGACATTGCTGACTCTTCGGCCGCCATTTCCGATGAAGAAGTCATTGCTTCTCCTTCTGCTTGTTTAATCTCTTCTATCCTTTCATTTATCAGTTGACGAGTTTCTTCGGGTGTAGAATCTCTTTTTTCCGCAATTTCTTCAATAAGCTCTTCATTTCCCGACTCCAATAATGTTTCATACTCTGCTGCGGTAAGGCTATTGTTTTCTATGGAATTTTTCCATTCGGCAACCTCTTCCGAAAAACTTTCCGGAGAGCTTTCAACTGCTTCACTTGCCACCGATTCTGCACCGGGAGCTTCTGCTCCAGCACTTATCTCTGCAAAAGATTCTTCAAGGATGACTTCCATCTCCTCGTAAGTAACTCCTTTTAGGCGACTGAGTTGCTCTACCCATAATTCTCTTTGACCACCTTCGGAAGTGTCGGCCATAAAATCAAAGTGAGCCTCATTTAGTTTTCCATCTTGCATGTCTTCCAACCAGTTTTCAATACTTGTTAATTGCTCCGTAGCACTGAGGCTTTCACTTCTTAATTCGTCAACTATCAGTTCTTCCGCTATTTTTTCTTCAGTGAGATCTTCAGCGACCGTCTCGAGCTCGATAATCGTTTCACCGGATAAATCAATCTGCTGGTGGTCGCTTATGAATTCTCCTATTTTTTCATTATTTTCCAATATATTCGCAACCTCTTCGGTGGATAAGGACTCTGCTCTCTGTAGGGCGATTTCCAATTCACCGTCGAGTAGGGGAGAAAAATCAATAGTGTGATTACTATCGGCAAACAAAAGATCTATTGTCTCTCCCTCTCCAAGCTCCAAACCGAATTCTTCCGGACTACTTTCAATCGCCGTGGTGATGTGATCGATTACATAAGTTTTTTTCGCCTCATCCAATGAGGTGAATTCTTCTCCCATCCCCTCGGTTAAAAACTCCTCTGTAACCGACCAAACACTATCTCCGGATTCTATCATATAATTTATCTCTTTTTCGGTAATCTCATCAATGGTTTCCAAAACTCTTTTCTCGGTAAATTCGGTAACTCCTTCGATCATCTCTTTGAATTCGTTTACTTCTGCGGTTGAGCTACCTCTAATATCTCCGATTCTTTCGGTTACCCAATCACCGATTTTTTCAAATTGCTCTTGAACAGCTTCCGATTGAATTATACTTTCGGCAACGGGAGCCAGGGCGGCAACCAGTCCTGCAGAAATAAGTATTTCTTTGGCTACGCTTCTATTTTCTTGTTCAAGCTTTGCCTTTAATCCCGTTTCCGAATATTCAATCTTCTTCATTAATTCGGCTTGCTGTTTGGTTTCATCTCCCATTTTACTTTCTGTTCCTTCCATAGTGACAAGCAGGTAGTTTGCAAGACTTCCGTGAGGATTATCTTCTCCTTGCATCTCTCTGAGCTGCTCTTTTTTACCGTTGACCATCTCTTTAGCTAAATTCTTAATATCCGTTCCGGGCTCTCTTTCTTTTAACTCGACTGATAAATATCTAAACTCGTTTTTTGCGACTTCGAGAACTTTTTTATGTTTTTTAATATCTGCAAGCAAAGCACTTCTTTCTTCTTGAAAGAGCCAGCCCGCTTTTTGAAAAAACCAATCTTTTTCTTCTTTATATTTCTCCTTTTGATGATCGAATTCTCTTTGTAACTCTTTAACTCTTTCTTCAACAATGGATATATTTGTATTCAAATCAGCCATCTTTTCTTTGATGTACTCTTCTGAGGAACCTTCTATCGATTCAATTTCTTCATCCAGGCTTTCCTTAAAGCCTTCATATTTTTTAGTTTCATCCCATGCTTCAAGTCCGTAAGATCCTAATTTTAAACCGACACCGGCTATTGCACCACTGGCCATAGTTCCTCTGATGCCCGCTGATTTCAAAGCTTCGGAAACGCCGGGAACGGTACTTACCAATTTTTTAAGACCGACCGCACCACCGACGGCACCCATTAGGTTGCGAGCTTTTTTCCATGATTTTTTGAGTATACTTTTATTTGTTTCTCCATAAACTTTTTTCTCCAAGTGTTCAGCCAAATCCAAAACGGTCTCTTCAGCTTCTTCGGCACTCATATCCACGGGTAGGTTTTCTCCGAAATTATCCAAACCTTCCTCTTTCTCTTGCTCTTCTTCTTTTTCCGGATCTTCAGCTTCTTCGGCACTCATATCCACGGGTAGGTTTTCTCCGAAATTATCCAAATTTTCCTCTTTTTCTTCCTCCTCTCTTTCTTTTTTATCAGTTTCCTTTTCCGGATTAGCTGTCTCTCCTTCTCTTTTTTTCGTTTCTTGATTTAATACTTTCTCCGTCTCCTTCTCGTATTCCTTCATTCTTTCTCTTCTTCTTTTCATCTCCGGAGATTGTTCGCTATCAATTTCATCGCCCTCTCCAATTTTTTCTAAATCTTCAAGATCAATCTCTCTCGCTTTTTTAAGCCTCGCTTTTTTGTTTTCAGTTTTTTCGCTCAATTTTTCTTCCAACTCATTTATTAATTTCTCTTTTTCCTTTTCAATATCTTTAATTTCACCCTCTTTCTGAACGGCTTCATTTTCTATTGCCTCGTTACTTCTTAATCTGATTCCTTTGGGGTCCGCCTCTTTCTCCAGATCTTCCAAGTCTTCAATTAATTTCTTTCTCCTCTTTTCAATGTCTTGTATTCGCTTCTTCTTTTCTTTATTTTTTATTGATTTTTCGAGTTCTAAAATTCTCCTTTCTATTTCATCGGGGTAACCTTTTTCAATGTATTTCCTCTCTAATTCTTCTATCTTTTCTTTGTTTTCTTCTATTTTAGCGGAAATTGGTTTCAATGATTCTTGCATCTCTTTTCTCGCATTTTCAATTTGCTCTGCAGTCACTCTCAAATGAGATCCTTCTACAAAAGAACCGTCTTCTCCACGGTTCGTAACTCGTCTCGCTCCATCCTCTTTGAGTTTTTTCTCAACTTTCTCTCTTTTGCTTTGGATTTCTTTATGATTTAAATTTTCCTCTTTCATGATTTGAGTGATTTAAACTTTTCAACCTCCTTATTCAATGTTTCTTCCAAATCTTTAGCCAGATCCGGTGATGAAAAAGAAAACTCTCTTAATTTTCTAAGAGCTCTTTTCCCGTCTTTTCTGGCCAATTTATTGAGTTCTTCAGCTTGATCACTTGAGAGTCTGTTTATAAAAATTTCGATCACCATTCTTTCTAAATGAGCTTTTATTTCTTCCCTCAATTCATCCTTATCACTTTCATCCAGATCTTTATATGAAGGAGACGATAAAATTTCTTCCGTTTTGTCTTCTATAAAAGTTTCCGCTCCTTTTTGCATAATAAACTTAAGTGGATTTATTAGCTAATTATATAGCAGAATTTGATATAAGTAAATATTAGCCACTGCTTCTTATTTTTGCTATCATATGATAAGTGTTAACTTTAAATAAATTCAATGAATTTACGTCTCGTAAGCATATTTCTACCCTTGGACAAAAAAACCAAGGCCGATGAGATTTTAAGAAAGTCCTTAATTGATGAATTTTGGCATGATCGAATTTCGGATAAAAAGGTATTGATTAGAGCTTTGGTTTTAGCTGAAAATATAGAAGGGTTTTTAGATGAACTTGAAGACGAATTTTCAGAAGTTGAAGGCTTTAGAACGGTGATTATGCCCGTAGAGGCTTCAATTCCCAGATTTCAAGTTGAACAAGAAGAGAAATTAAAAAACACTAAAGAAAAAATTGGTCCGGAAAGAGTAAGCCGAGAAGAACTTTATTCCAATATTTCAGCTAACACAAAATTAACCTGGACTTATCTGGTTCTCATAATATTAGCCTCTCTGGTTGCTGCCATAGGTCTTATTAAGGGCAATGTTCCCATGGTAGTAGGAGCGATGATTATTGCTCCTTTGCTTGGCCCGTCTGCAGGATTATCTTTAGGCACCGTCCTGGGAGATTTTGAATTAACTTTTAAATCCGCTAAAACACTTATAGTGGGAATATCTGCAGGTTTTGTTTTTTCGGTGCTGATCGGTTTTGTTTTTCAAGTTAATCCGCACGCGCCGGAAATCGCTTTGCGAACCGGTGCCGGAATGGGTGATGTATTGGTTTCTTTAGCAACCGGAGTTGTTGGAGCATTGTCCTTTACCACCGGAACTTTAACATCTTTAGCCGGAGTCATGGTAGCGATCTCTCTTTTACCGCCTCTGGTTGTCGTTGGATTATTGCTGGGTTCCGGATTTATCGATTTAATGTTCGGTGCTCTGCTTCTTTTTGTGATAAATTTGGTTTCGGTCAATTTGGCCGGTGTAGTAACCTTTTTAATCCAGAAAATATCTCCCAGAACCGGCTGGGAGAGACTAAAAGCACAATTTTTAACCGGCTTGGCAATATTTATTTGGGTAATGTTACTTTTGGCAGCCGTTTCGGCTATCGTTTATTCTTGACAAAATATTTATATTATTGTATAGTTAAGTATCAAAAGGAGGGATAAAAGTGAAAGCTCTTTTAAAACTACCTATAAAAGATATAGTTTTGTTGGTGCTTTTTGTGCTGATAATTGGTTTTACCATTCTGGGACATGATGCTAAAAGTATCGCTGAAGCCGCCTCACGATCGGGGAGAGCAGAGAATATTTTTTACGGATTGATAATCCTACTGCACATATTTTTTCTTTTAAGATTCATTAGATTTATCAGAAGAAAAAGCTTGTTGAACGGAATTTTGTCCATAAGTTGGATCGTTGTGACTGTAGCCGGCTTCATATCGGGTTATAGTTCGAGAGCTGTGGCTCAAATTTTGAGCCGGTCCGAAATTGCGGAAACTCTCTTTTTCGTCATACTGGTATCGGCAATTGTAATTGTTGGGCTTTGGATGATAGCAAGAATCTACACTCACATTATTAACAACTCAAAGCAAGTAAACTAAATTAAAAAACATATTTGAGGGCCAGGCCAACCGGCTCTCTTTTTTTTGACATCACAACATTTAGTTAGTATCTTTAAGAAAGGAGAGGGGGGATATTTTGAACAAATTATTTTTTTTAGCCGGCTGCGGATTTGTTGTCTTTGCTCCGAAAAATATCGTTTTTGATGTTTTATTTTCTTTCTTTATCGGTTTTTCCGTAATTCTGGTTTCCGGACTGATAGTCTATTTTTTAATAAAATTTAATTTGTAAAAGAGGGTCCAACAGACCCTCTTTAAACTTGCAAAAATATGATACTTGTCCTTTATTGCTCTCTACCCTCAGCTGTTTTACCAACCCTTTCGTAAAGTTTTTCCAACTCTCTTTTATACCCTTCAATTTCTAATTTCCTAGCTTCACTTTCAGCAAGAATAGCTATTTCGTTTAATTCTTTTGCCATCTCTATCTTTTTATAATGAAGCGCTTTCAGTTTTTCTAGTTCATATTCTGGAATATTATCCTCAATTTCTATATTTTTAGTTTCTTCTAGAATTTGATCTATCTCTCTATCAATTTCATTATCTATTTTTTCTCGTGATCCATTTATTTTTCCTCTCAATCCGGAAAAAACACCTTTAACTTTATCTATAACTTGGCTTCTTTTAATCTTTTTTGATAGCTGCTCTTTCCCTTCTTTATTTTCATTTGAAAATGATTTTAGCTCTAAAAATTCTTCTATTAACTCTCTTTTTTCTTCCGAAACATCTTCCCAACTTAAATCTTCCAATGTGTTATTAATTCCCAAAATCATATTCTCCTCAATTATTTCGGCTGAATCGTTCAGGTGATCGAATGCCTCTTTTTTTTGCACCAGCAACTCCTTTATCTTGCCAAGATTTTCTTCTCTTTTTTCAAAATCTGTAACTTGTTTTTCATCCTCTCGTTTACCCTCCCTTTCTCTGTTTAAATTGTTAGGCTTTTCTGGGTTAAATGGCATAAAATTTTATTTTAATTATTTCTCAATAGACTTACTAAAAGATCGTTCCATTTATCTCGATCTTTTTTTGAAAGATATTCGTCGGGACACAGTTGATTTAGCTTATCAACCATGCTCATTCTTTTGCTTTTTGAAATATTATCCCAAAAACCGGCCTTTTGGCCGAACTCCAGAGCTTTTAGCAGCTCCTCCGCTTGTTTTTTAAGATCTTGGTCGATTTCCTTTTGAAATTCGGCAAGCTTTTTATCGATGTCCGTCATGAAGTTTATCAATTTATTTTCTAACTTCTGTGATTATAACATAAAAATGAATTTATGTAATGCTTAAAAACCGCCCCGGAGGGCGGTTTAAAATTCAGTTATTTAAGGTTGGGAGTTGCTATTTTTTATACTCACATTTTTTATCCAGACACACTTTCTCTCCTTTCTTTTCTATAACTATAGAGTCGCACTCGGGACATCTTTCACCCGTCGGTTTGTAATTGGTTCCAAATTTACACTTTGGATAATTGTTGCACCCCCAAAATATCTTTCCTTTTCTGGTCGCCTTTTTAACTATGATACCCTCGTCGCACTTTGGACATTTTATTCCCGTTTCTTTTTCAAGTCTTTCCGTATTTTTACAATCCGGGTAATTACTACAGCCCCAAAACATTCCGTACCTTCCTTGTTTTAAGTTCATATCCGAGCCGCATTCACTACAGGTTTTCGGACCGAATTCTTTTTTCATCTTTTTAACTTCCTCTTTTTCTTCTTCCATCGGTTCGGTATATTCACAATCGGGAAAGTTGCTGCAAGCTTTGAACTTTCCGTTTCTTCCCAGCTTTATAACCAGTTTACCTTTTTTACAATCCGGACAATCTTCGTCCGTCTCTTTTAATACATTCTGCTTGTCGAGAGATTCTTCCTTTTCTTTTACTTTTTCAATGAAAGGTTCGTAAAAATCCTTTATCATTTTTTGCCAATCCTCTTTTCCTTCAGCTACTTTATCCAGCTTTTTTTCCATTTTGGCGGTGAAATCCATATCGACGATGTCCGGAAAGTGATTTATCAGTAAATTGCTCACCACTATACCTATGTCGGTCGCATGCAACTTTTTCTTTATTTTTTCAACATAATTTCTGCTCTGAATTGTTGCTAATGTAGGTGCGTAAGTTGAAGGTCTTCCGATATCATTTTTTTCCAACTCTTTAATTAATGAAGCTTCACTGTATCTTGCCGGGGGAGAGGTTTCTTTTTCTTGAGTTTCCAGCTTTTCCAGATCCAAAGAATCTCCGGTAGATAATTCGGGAAGAGATTGCTCCTTCATCTTTATCGGGTAAGCTTTCATAAATCCGTCAAAAACAATCTTTTGACCTGATGCTCTAAGTAGATATTTACCGGCTTTAACATCCACTTTTTTTCTTTCGATTACTGCCGAGGACATTTGTGAAGCTAAAAATCTTCTTCTAATTAAATCATAAATCTTCTTTTCCTGTTTTTTTCCTTTTATCGATTCTTTTTGAGGGTTGGTCGGTCGAATTGCTTCGTGTGCTTCTTGAGTTCTTCCCTTCGACTTGAAGTTTCTCGACTTGTAATACTTATCACCCCACTTGTCCGTTATTATCTTTTTAGCTGTCGCTTTGGATGATTTGGATAAATTAAAAGAATCGGTTCTGTGATAGGTGATAAGACCTTTTTCGTAAAGGGTTTGAGCCAACCTCATCGTATATTTGGAAGAATAATTCAGTCTTATTGAAGCGCCTTGCTGAAGACTACTGGTAGTGTATGGCGGATAAGGACTTCTCTTTTTCTCTGATTTTCTTATGTCGTCTATTTTATAAGCGACATCATTTTCTAGATCTTTTTTAATATTTTCAAATATTTCTTTTTCGGTAATTCCGGGTTTGGAAATTTTTTCTCCGTCAATTTTTATGAGCCTTGCCCGGAAGGGATCTTCTTTTTTAAGATGCGCGTAAATCAGCCAATAAGTTACCGGATCAAAGGCTCTTATTTCTTTTTCTCTTTCAGCTACCAGTCTGAGGGCTACCGATTGCACTCTTCCGGCGGACAATGAAAAATCTCTGTATATTTTTTTCCATAAAAGAGGGGATAACTTATATCCAACCAATCTGTCCAGAACTCTTCTGGCTTGTTGAGCATTTACCAGGTTTTGGTCTATTTTTCTGGGATTATCCAAAGCGTTAAGTATTGCCTCCTTAGTTATTTCGTGAAAAGAAACTCTCTCATAGTCTTCAATGCTTAAAGCTTCTTTGAGATGCCAAGAGATAGCTTCTCCTTCTCTGTCCGGGTCAGTACTTAAAATCACTTTTTCCGCATCGGAAAGCTCCTCCTTTAATTTTTTAATCGTTTTCTTTTGTCTTTTAGGAGTTACGTATTTGGGTTTAAAATTGTTATCGGTATCCACCCCCAATTTTTTTTGAGGAAGATCTCTGATATGACCTTTGGTAGAAAGAACCTTATAATCTTTTCCCAAAAATCTGGTTAGTGTCTTGGATTTGGTAGGCGACTCGACTAGAATTAATTTCATATCTTTTTTTTTGCTGTTAAAAATCAAGTTAGCTTAAAAATGCTATCATTAAAATCAGTTGTTGTAAACTAAGATTCGAGAAACCCTTGTTTTTCCGGTAAAGCGGTAAATCAACTTACTTTACCGGTTCTTTACCGCCCTTGACAAATAAAAAATATATAATATAATACAATCACCTTGATCTTTAAGTTTATCTACGAAGGGTTCACTTCACCGAATTCTCTTTGAGAATACGGGGAAGAAAAAAAGAACAAGAATCCTCCTTATATCCCTCCTTTCATTTAATTTTTGTTCTGGAACCTGCTTGCCCTTTGGGTAAGTACTCCGCTCGGAGCTCGATTTCGGGTTTTCGGACGGAGATTCGTAGATAAACTTAAGGAGAGGGGGTTAAAAAAGTGAAAAAGATTATAAGTTTTTTGAAAAATATTGTAATCGAGTACTTCCTTTACGGAGGTACCAAAAGTTGGAGATAGTCTTTTGACTGAGTTAAATACTCAGTCCTTTTTTTGTAAAACCCTTTTCCAATCCTCGATCAATTTCATTTATTACCTTTTGTATTAATCTTTCAACTTTTTCATCTTCTTTTTTACTGAACTTTTCAAGTGCTATATCGCCAGCTTTCTTTTCTTCTTTTCCGATTCCGAACCTTAATCTCCAAAACTCTTTCGTGGATAAATGGTTTATTACCGACTGAACCCCTTTGTGTCCCCCGGAACTTCTGTTTTTATCTATTTTTACTTTTCCCAGTTTAAAATCGGCATCGTCGTGAATTACGATTAATTTGCTTGGCTCTACATTATAATAACGAATAAAGTTGGACACCGAAATTCCGGATTTATTCATAAAAGTTTGCGGCTTTAGTAAAAAAACCCCATTTTTTTTGGATAAAAGGGCGTTGAATTTTTTATCCAATTTAAAATCGGGAAAGTTATTCTCTATCCTGATTTTATCCAAAATTCTAAAACCTATATTGTGACGAGTTTTTATATATTTTTTACCCGGATTTCCTAATCCGACAATTAATCTCATTTCTTTTATAATAGTATATTATTTAAAAGGTGACAAATACTTTATAATATGGTATAATAATAAGACTAAAGGAGGTGATCAAAGTGATCATTAAAAAAATAAAAGAACTTTATTATCGTTTATCCGCTTTCTTTTTAACGACCAAGGATCCATTAACCAATTTATCTGATAGATCCGGACTCAAAAAATTTAAAGCTATAAAGGTTAACGGTGAAGTTGCTTCCGTAGTTTTTCTTGATTTGGATAACTTTAAGAAGATAAATGACTCCCTGGGACATCAGTTCGGAGATATATTCTTAAAAGAATTTGCCGACTTACTTAAAAGAGAAGTCAGGAATAGAGATATACTTATCAGGTGGGGCGGGGATGAATTTATCGTTATACTTTTTAATGCTTCCGATAAGGAGGCAAAGAGCTTTATAAGCAGAATTAAATTAAAGACTGATCAGATTGACATAACCAGAAGAAAGGATTACATCTCACTTAAAGAGAGCGTAAAATATTTTCCCGAGGAAGAGATCAAGAAGAGAGCGAAAGAATTCGGTGTTAGTGGAGGATTTTCTAAAATTGAAGATGATATTTCAAAAGCGATTTCTTTTGCTGACCAAAGAATGTACGAGGATAAAAATTATAAAAAAAATGATAAAGATTTTCCTGAAAGAAAGAAAGTCAAAGAGATAATTGCAAATGAAACCGGATTTGATAAGGCGGAAATAATAGTTCAAAATTTAGAAGAGGAGGGTTATCTTCTTTTTGAAGAGTAAGAGTTATAACCGGCTGTAAAAAGTCGGCTTTTTTACTTGAAAAAGGCCCTTTAATTTGCTACAATATAAAAGTATGAAATGGTTATCAACTACATCAGAAATAATAAAAACGATTATTTTAGCAGCACTGATAGTGATCCCTATTAGAACTTTTATATTTCAGCCTTTTCTGGTCAGAGGATCTTCTATGGAACCCAACTATCATCAGGGAGATTATCTCATAGTTGATCAACTTTCTTATCGCTTCAGGGAGCCGGAACGTGGTGAGGTTATCGTATTTAATTCTCCTAGACCTCCGGAGAGAAGATTCATCAAAAGAGTAATCGGCCTTCCCGGTGAAACAATTACCCTTGAAGATGGTGTTATTTATGTAGAAAACGGGATAAAGAGAACATTAAATGAGGAGGATTATTTACCGACGGAAACTCCCGGAGAATTCAGTCAAACCTTGGAAGATAATGAATATTTTGTTCTTGGAGACAATAGAGAGGCTTCACTCGACTCCAGAAGTTGGGGTACTCTTCCCAGAGAAAGCATAATAGGTCGCGTATCACTACAACTTTCTCCTTTTTCAACTTTAGCAAATTTAACCGCCTTTCAATTTAATAAATAAAACATGGCTAAAAAAGAATATCAAAAGCCGACCGGTACGCAAGACATATACGGTAAAAAACAGAGATATTTTGAAAAAATTGAAAAAGTTTCGTGGGAAGTTTCTCAAGAATACAATTTCGAACGCATTCAAACTCCCATTATAGAAGAAAAGGAGCTTTTTGAGCGTTCAGTCGGTGATCAAACCGACATCGTTCAAAAAGAGATGTATGTTTTTGAAACCAAAGGAGGAGATAAACTTGCCTTAAGGCCGGAAGGAACGGCCTCGATAGTTAGAAGCTATATTGAAAATGATTTTTATAAAAAACCTCAACCGGTAAAGTTTTTTTACTTCGGTCCCTTTTTCAGGTACGAAAGACCTCAAAAAGGAAGATACAGACAGTTTCATCAATTTGGCTTGGAGGTTTTGGGGAAAAATTCTCCCGCCTTGGACAGTCAGTTAATTCAGGTTTTTTACCAAATATTCAAAAGGCTGGATCTTGAAGTTGTTGCCAAAGTTAATAGTTTGGGAGACGACAATTGTCGACCTGATTATATAAAGGATCTCAAAAAAGCTCTTAAAAAAGATAAAGATGATCTTTGCGAGCACTGCCAAAAAAGATATAATGACAATCCTCTGAGAATTTTGGATTGCAAAAATGAAACTTGCAAAGAGATAGTTCAAAATGCACCGCAAATGGTGGATAATCTGTGTAAGTCCTGTAAAAAGAAATTTCAATCCGTGTTGGAATATTTGGATGAAATGGATATACCCTACGAACTCGACCCTTTCTTGGTTAGAGGGCTTGATTATTACACCAATACCGTTTTTGAGTTTTTCGCCGAAGATGGAGAATTGGCTTTGGGCGGGGGAGGCAGATATGACAAATTAGTTGAACTTATGGGAGGTAGAGAGACTCCCGCTTTGGGTGGGGCCGTAGGAGTTGAACGAGTTGCCGAATTCATGGAAGAAAATGAAATAGAGCTTGATGATCGCTCCAAAAAAGTATTTTTAGCTCAATTGGGAAGCTCTGCAAAAAAGAAGGCCTTTGAAATCTTTGAAGACTTCAGAGAAGCGGGAATTCCGGTTTATGAATCTATGGGAAGAGATTCATTAAAGGCACAAATGTCCAGAGCGGACAAACTCGGCGCCAAATATACACTGATATTGGGAAAACAAGAATGCATTAAAGATCAAATCATAATAAGAGAGATGAAAACGGGCAAACAAGAGACCGTTCCACTGGAAAATATAGTAGAAGAAATAAAAAAACGGATATGAAAGATTGCTTATTTTGTAAAATAGTCAATAAAAAAGAGGATTCCGAAATTGTCTATGAAGATGATAAGGTTTTAGCTTTTGAGAATATAAGACCGCTTGCTCCCGTTCATGTTTTGGTGGTTCCCAAGAAACATATATCAACCGTTAATGACATCAACAAAGAGGATAAAGAGCTTTTGGGTCATATGTGGGCTGTTATGAAAGAGGTTGCCGCCAATAAAAACGTTAAGGAAGAAGGTTACAAGGTTGCCGTGAATGTGGGTGAAGGAGGCGGGCAGGAGATATTCCATCTTCATTATCATTTGTTGGGAGGATGGGAGTCTCAAGAAGAGATGAATGCTCCCGGAATGCCCTAAATTTGACAGCTTTTAAAAATTAGCTCATAATTCAGCACACCTCAAAGATAAATTTCGATGACATTGCGTTTGAGAATTACAAATTATCATTAATTATTAACATGCCATTAGTAGTAAAAAGAAGATCAAAAGAAAATAATTCCAGACTGGTTCATAGATTTAACAGGGAAATTAGAAAATCCGGAATTATCAACGAAGCCAGGAGCAGAAGATTTTATCAAAAACCGTTGAATCAGACGGCTAAAAAGAAGAGAGCACTGAGAAAGAAAGAATTGAAGAAAGAGTATCAAAGAAAAAGAAAATTAGGGGAGTTGTAAGATGGTTGAAATCAACAACCGAACCGATTACGATCTGGATTTAAAAAATTTAAAATCTTTGGCTGAGAGAGCTGCGACCGAAAAGGCAAAGCTCTCTGTCGCTTTTTTAGAAGCACCTGAAATAAAGAAACTGAATGAACGTTATCGGGATTCAAAGGGTCCGACTGATGTCTTATCTTTTGAAGGCGAAGATGATTTCTTGGGAGAAGTTCTAATTTCTCCCGAGGTTGTAGAAAAGCAAGCCGATAAGCACGGCTTGTCTTTTAAAAAGGAGATAGAGAGAGTTTTAGTTCATGGAATTTTGCATCTGATCGGTTATGAGCACAAAACCGAAGACGGCAAAAAAGCGATGAAAAAGAAAGAAAAAGAGCTTCTTTCAGGTTGAAAGTTTTTCATAAAAAAGTTAGAATAATTGCAGTAAGTTACATTTTTTAATTTATAAACTGCTAGTCCAAAATGAGTAAAAACCCCATAATTGCCGGACTTGATATAGGTTCGTATACCACAAAAATTTTGGTTGCTAAAGAGAGACCCGACGGTAGGGGTTTTGAAGTTTTAGGCAGAGGAATCAGTTTTTCACAAGGAGTAAGAAAGGGAGTTATAAATAAAAGAAGCAAAGCCATAAAGGTAATCTCAAAAGCCCTCAAGCAGGCCGAAACGGAAGCCGGAAGAGAGATTGACGGAGCGTATGTGAATATAAACGGAAGTCATATATTTTGTATTTCATCCGAAGGATTGGTCTCGGTCTCCAGGGCGGATCAAAAAATATCGGAACAGGATTTGGAAAGAGTAATTGATGCGGCAAAAACTTTTTCGATTCCTTCTAATAAAGAAATAATAGAAGTAATACCCCAGGAGTATGTAGTTGACGATCAAGACGGAATAAGAGAACCTTTGGGGTTGAAGGGAATAAGGTTGGAAGCTAAAATCCTCGCAGTCGGAGGATTTACTCCTTATATAGATAATACATCGGAAGTAGTTGTTGAATCGGGCCTGGAAGTCAGGGATATGTTTTTGGGGTCCGCTGCCAGCGCAAGGGCTGTTTTGAACTCTCAAGAAAAAGAGCTCGGAGTTGCCGTAGTTGATTTGGGAGCGGCAACGACATCGGTTTCGGTTTTTGAAGAAGGTGAAATGATTCATACCGCAGTTATTCCTATAGGAATGCAAAACGTTAGAAACGATATTGCCATCGGTTTACGAGTGAGTATAGAAGCTGCAGAAAAGATTCTGGAAGAGTTGGGCTCGCATATACTCGGGGAAGCGACCGGAAGAAAAAAAGCGGTTGACATTCCCGGTGGGGAAGAGGTTGTTTTCAAAGAAACCGATTTAAAGAATATCGCTAAAGCCAGAGTTGATGAGATTTTTGAATTGGTAGACCAAGAACTGGAAGATATAGAAAGATCCGGATTACTGCCGGCGGGAATAGTTCTTACCGGGGGAGGAGCTAAAATGAAACATTTAAAAGATTTTGTAAAAAAGAAGAGTCAGCTTCCGGTTAGACTGGGAGCACCGGATGACTTTTACCCATCCCAAGAAGATCCTTCTCTTTCCACAGTTTGTGGGTTGGTAAAGTTGGGAATCGACAGCACCAAAGGAAGAGGATTTATAAATTTTGATTTTAATACGGGGATGGTCAAAAAAATTAAAAAAATATTTAGAATTTTTATACCCTAATTTATGAAAAAACAATTGCCGAAAATAAAAGTTGTAGGCATTGGAGGGTCCGGAGGGAATGCCATCACCAGAATGATGAGCTGTGATATTAAAGGAATAGAGCTCATCGCCATGAACGCTGATTTTCAAGATTTGGAAAAGACGGAGGCACACAAAAAGATAAGAATAGGTAAAAAGCTAACTGAAGGATTGGGTGCGGGAATGAACCCGGAAATAGGTAAAAAAGCGGCCCAGGAAAATAAAAAAGAAATTGAAGAAGCCTTAAAGGGATCGGAAATGATTTTTCTTACTTGCGGTCTGGGAGGAGGAACCGGAACGGGAGCCCTTCCGGTGATTTCCGAAATTGCCAAAGAGTCGGGAGCGTTAACCATAGCGGTAGTAACAATGCCGTTTTCTTTTGAAGGAAAAGAAAGGCAAAAAGTAGCTAAAGAAGGACTTGAAGAAGTAAAAGGAAAAGTGGATACATTGATTCCGATTGCAAATGACAAACTTTTAACCAGTATGGATTCCAATGTCACTTTAAAAGAGGCCTTTTGGCACTGTGACGAAATTTTAAGACAAGCGGTTCAAGGAATATCCGACCTTATAGTCTTGCCCGGAATAATAAGCATAGACTTTGCGGATGTAAAGGCGATAATGAGTAACTCCGGATCGGCTCTTTTCGGCAAAGGAATAGCCGAAGGAAAAAGACGCGGAGAAGAAGCTGCCAATAAAGCGCTTGATTTACCCTTGGTTGACCTCTCTTGTGAAAATGCACAAGGAGTGCTTTTCAATGTCGGGGGAGGAGACGACCTCTCTTTGGCGGAAGTTAATGATATTGCAAAAGTAATAAAAGAAAGAGTTTCTCCCGATGCTCAAGTCATATTCGGGGCGGTTGAAGACGACAGTCTTGAAGAAGGACAGATAAAAGTGACGGTCATTGCCACCGGCTTTTAATCTTTGACATTTTTTTGAAAAAATAATAGACTATTAATAGTAATAGTTATTAATAATAAATGAAATGGAAACACAACCCAGAGCGGGTTGTTTAAAAATTCTTAAAATTTAATTTTTCAGTTAGACATGATATCTAAAGTTGAAAAAAGAAGCGGAGAGAAGGTAGATTTTGACAAAACAAAAATTGAAAAGGCGGTCTATAAGGCCTTAACCTCTTCCGACGACGGTGGAGAAAAAGAAGCTAAAGAAGTATCGGACAGAACATTTAATCTGCTTCTTAGAAGATTCAGCCGGGATGAAATTCCTCATGTAGAACAAATTCAAGACATCGTGGAAGAAGTCCTCATAATGGAAGGCTTTCACGAAGCGGCAAAAAATTATATTCTTTACAGGGAAAAGCGGCGTGAAATAAGAGAAATGAAAGGAGAGCTCGATGAATCCGCAAACTTAGTTGAAGATTATATCGATGAGATGGACTGGGAGGTCAAAGAAAATGCCAATATGACCTATTCGCTTCAGGGTCTTAATCAGTATGTCACCTCTCATGTATCAAAGGAGTATTGGCTCAACAAAATATATCCGGAAAATATAAGAAAAGCCGCCAAAAATGAAGATATACATATTCACGACTTAAATTTACTTGCTACTTATTGTTGCGGATGGGATCTACAAGATTTACTTATAAAAGGATTCGGTGGAGTTCCTTCAAAAATAGAATCGGCACCACCCAAGCACTTAAGACCGGCTCTGGGACAAGTCGTTAATTTCTTTTTTACGCTCCAAGGAGAGTCAGCCGGGGCGCAAGCGATGAGTAATTTTGATACTTTTTTAGCACCTTTCATAGCTTATGACAATTTAGAATACAAAGAAGTAAAGCAGGCCATGCAGGAATTTTTATTCAATTGCATGGTTCCGACCAGAGTAGGATTTCAAACTCCGTTTATAAATGTTTCACTTGATATAAAAGTTCCTAAACATCTGGAAGATCAGCCGGTAATAATAGGAGGAGAGCCCCAGGATCAGACTTACGGAGAATTTCAAAAAGAGATGGATATGTTTAACAGAGCCTTTTATGAAGTTATTATGGAGGGTGATGCCAAGGGGAGAGTTTTCACTTTTCCGATTCCGACCATTTCCATTACCGATGACTTTGACTGGGACAATGAGACTCTTGACCCCATGTGGGAAGCGACTACCAAATACGGCATAAACTACTTTTCAAATTATATGAATTCCGATATGGATCCGGAAGACTTCCGATCCATGTGTTGCAGGCTTCGCCTTGATAATAAAGAACTGATAAAAAGAGGAGGAGGTCTATTTGGAAGCCAACCCTTAACCGGATCGATTGGTGTTGTAACTGTAAATATGCCCAGAATCGGATACTTGTCCAAAACCAGAAAAGAGTTTTACAACAGACTTGAAAAGCAGATGGATTTGGCCAAAGAATCTCTGGAAATAAAGAGAAAAGTAATAAACGACTTCATGGAAAAAGGACTTTATCCTTACAGTCGTTATTACCTCAAAGGAGTAAAGGAGATGCGTGGAACTTATTACGGAAATCACTTCTCAACGATAGGACTTATCGGAATGAATGAGACCTGCCTCAACTTTCTCGACAAGGGAATCGGCTCGGAAGAAGGAAAGAAGTTTTCCGAAGATGTGCTTGACTTCATGAATGAAAAACTCTTGGAATACCAAAAAGAAACCGATAATCTTTACAACCTCGAAGCAACGCCGGGAGAGGGAACCGCCTACAAGCAAGCCAAAATAGATAAAGAAAAATATCCCGATATAATTACCGCCGGCACCGATGAAGTTCCTTACTATACCAACTCAGTCCATCTACCGGTAAAGCACAGCAACGACCCGCTTGAAATCATCGACCATCAAGACAGCTTACAAACCAAATTTACCGGAGGAACGGTAATTCATCTATTTTTAGGTGAAAAGATATCAAGCCCGGGCGCAGCCAAAAAGTTGATTAAAAATATATTTAAAAATTACGAACTGCCATACATATCTTTGACTCCCAGCTTTTCGGTTTGTCCCACTTGCGGATATATTCACGGAGAAAAGTTCACCTGTCCAAATTGTAAAATCAAAAAACCAAAAAAGGTCATAAAAAATCTAAATTAATCTTATGGGTAACACTAAAAAAAAGATCTTCAAAAAGGAAAAAGAGGCTCTCAAGTACAGCACCTGCTATGATTGCGGAACCGATTTGGAAATAAATGACGGTGAGATAGAGGATGGCGCTTTATTAATATATGAAGACGGTGACGAGAAGGCATCGGTCTTAAAATGTGACGAATGTTACGAAAAGGATCCTTCTTTAAAAAATTATAAAAAGTGTGAGGTCTACTCTAGAATAGTGGGCTATTTGAGACCGGTCCAAGACTGGAACGACGGTAAAACGCAAGAGTTTAAAGAAAGAAAAACTTTTGCTCGATGAAAATCGGCGGTTTGCAAAAATTGACTCTTATCGACTACCCGGAAAAGCCGGCTTGTACCGTCTTTTTGGCGGGTTGCAATTTAAGCTGTCCTTGGTGTCATAGCCCGGATTTGGTAGTTGATGAAAAAATAAAGACGACTCCAAAAATAGAAAAAAAGGATTTTTTTGAATTTTTAAAACAGAGAAAAAATGTTTTGGAAGGTGTGGTAATTTGTGGCGGTGAACCGACGGTAAATAAAGAGCTCCCCGAGTTTATAATTGAGATTATTGATCTGGGCTACAAAGTAAAGCTTGACACCAACGGGACCAATCCAAAAATGCTAAAAGAGTTGATTGAAAAAGATCTTCTTGATTATGTAGCGATGGACATAAAGGGTCCCCTGGAAGAATATGAAAAAGTTACCGGAGTCAGCGTGAATCCTAAAATTTTAAGAGAGTCAATATCGATCATAAAAAAGATTGAAAATTATGAATTCAGAACTACTTTGATACCGGGAGTTCATGACCTTGAATCGGTTTCCAAGATTGCAAAAGAGATAGAGGGGGTTCAAAATTATTACCTTCAAAATTTCAGAGGAAAGGTTACCGTCGATAATTCATTTCAGGGAAAGGAAGGTTTTGAAGAAGAATTTTTAAAAAAAGCCAAAGAAAAAGCCGAAGAATATGTTAAAAACTGCAAGATAAGATAATGTATATACCTATCATTTTAGCAACTGCTCGTGAAGGAAGGCAATCTGCAAAGGTTGCTGATTTTTTACTGGAAGAGATCACTTCTTTTGAGTCGGAAATAATAGATGTAAGAGATTGGGCCAAACCGGCTACCGAAAGATATCCAAAAAATCAAGAAAAACTCAGAAAAAAAATGGAAAAAGCAGACGGCTTTATAATAGTTTCTCCGGAGTACAACAGTGGCTATCCCGGAGAGCTGAAGATTTTACTCGACACCTTTTTGGATGAGTATGACGGCAAGCCGGTTGGAATAATAGGTGTCTCCGCCGGCAGTTTCGGAGGGATAAGAATGATTGAAAAATTAAGACCGATCCTCACCAATTTAGGGATGAGTCCGATAAGCCAAATGGTAACTTTTAAAAGTATAGGCAATGCATTTGATGAAAACGGAAATCTCGTTGAAAAAAAATATCGGGATTATATCTCCGATTTCTTAAAAGAGATTAAAACAAAGACTAAAAATTCTAAAAATATTTGACAAAGAATATAAACTAATTATAATTCATGTACATGCGCTGACGCAGTCTATGAAAGGAGGTGCTAAACCAACTGCAAATAGACAGTGAAAATCAGCAGAACAATTAAAGACTAGTCCAATAAGCCCGCCTTTTGATTGGCGGATTTTTTATTTTGCTCGGATTCACTCCGGGTTTTTGTCACCAATTTTTGACGCTTTTAAAAAGCAAAAAATCAAAGGTCGAACTTAAATTACTAGTTAATTATTAAAAATTATGAAAAAAGTATTACTTAGTTTAGGTATCATCGCTCTCGTTGCCGGTGTTGCCGCCGGAGCGACTTTCGCTCTTTTTACCGATGACGCGGAAGTAGCCGGAAACACCATCAGCACGGGAAATGCCGCTTTGGATTTAAGTACTCCCGATTGGGATAGCTGGTATAATGTAATC
>PWGJ01000017.1 GCA_003554445.1 Candidatus Nealsoniibacteriota bacterium | reverse complement strand
TTCTTTAGCCTCTTTTTTCGATTCGAAAACTTTGAATTTTTCACCGACATGAGGATTCATTTTTAAACCGGAAGTTCTTGCGGGTGTGGAAGGTGGAGCTTCTTTGATGACTTCTTCTCTAAAATTCTTCATCTTTCTGACGGTTCCGAAACAGCAATCCGTACCGATAATGTCTCCCTTTTTCAAAACTCCTTCTTTCACTAATAATGTGGCATTGACTCCTTTTTTGGGATGAACATGAGTTTCAATAACAACTCCTTCCGCACTTTTTTTGTAATCCGTTTTAATCTCTTCCATTTCAGCAAGAAGAGTTACCATCTCCAAAAGCTCATTCATTCCTCTTTTCTCTTTGGCGGAAACTTCTACGCAAGGTATATCACCTCCGTATGACTCCACCATAACTCCTTCCAAGGATAATTCTTTTTTGACTTTTTCCACATTGGTACCGCTTTTATCCATTTTATTAAAGGCCACCAAAAAGGGAATATCCGCATCCTTGAGATGGTTTATAGCTTCTTTGGTCTGTTTTTTAACTCCTTCGTCAGCAGCTATAACCAAAATACCTATATCGGCCACTTCCGCTCCTCTTGATCTCATTGCACTGAAAGCTTCATGTCCGGGTGTATCTATAAAGGTTATCTTTCTATCTTTATGATCAACCATATAAGCCCCCATATGCTGAGTTATTCCACCGGACTCTTTTTCGGTTATTTTTAAATCCTTAATCGCTTCCAATAGAGAACTTTTGCCATGATCCACATGACCTAAAACTGCAACTACCGGAGGTCTTTTTTTTATTTCTTTATTCATATTATTTTCTATCTTATCTTAATAGCGGTGGATATGAAACTTAAATCCTAATTATCAACTCCACTAATCTTTTTTTTATATTCTGCTCTTGATCTTTATGCGGTGGGAGAGGGATTCGAAATAAACACCTGTTTTTCCCCGTCCCCCTGACTTTAAAAACCCTCGGTTTTTAATATTTTCCAATACGGGGAAAAACGGTTCGAATCCTAATTATCAACTCCACCAATCCTTTTTTTATATTCTGATCTTGATCTTTATGCGGTGGGAGAGGGATTCGAACCCACGAATCCGTGAGGATTAACGGTTTTCGAAACCGCCGCCTTAAACCACTCGGCCACCCCACCCCTTTTCGTGGTGGACCCGGAGAGGATCGAACTCTCGACCTCATGCGTGCCACGCATGCGCTCTAGCCGCTGAGCTACGGGCCCAAAGCATGTCATATATTATAAATTAATTAAGTTGCTTTTTCAACCCCGGTAAATCGTGAGTTTTTATAACTCTTTCATTTTCGCCCACTACTTCAAAATTAAGCATTAGATTTCCCTCGGGTAAATTTATAAGTCTTTCTGGCCATTCGATTAAAATCAGGTTTCGAGGACTTTTTAATATCTCTTCAAATTTTATCTCTTTCAGGTCGGTTTTTTCTTCAATTCTATAACAGTCTATATGATAAAGTCTGTTAAACTCTTTATTTTTCAATTGATATTTTTTCATTATTACAAAAGTGGGGCTGGTAATCTCTTTAATCCCGAACTCCTCTGCAAATCCCTTGGTAAAAGTTGTTTTTCCGGACCCCAGTTCACCACTTAGAGCCAAAACAGTAGCTTTTTCTTCTTGTGGAGTTAAGCTTTTTGCAATCTTTTTTGCAAGTTTTTTAGTCTCTTTTTCTTTTTGAGTCTTTATCTTCATATAATTGACTTTAGAGTGTTTTTAGGTTAAAGTTTAACATAGTAATATTAATATTATCATGAATAAAAAAAGAGAGAAAATAACCGACGAAATAACAATACCGAATACGTTGGCTAAAGATATAGAAAGAAAAGTTACCGACCTCCCTTCGCTTGAAAGAGAGATAGAGAAAAATCTGTCCAGAAGCACATCAGAGTTTTTGAATATGATAATGGCCGGCGGAATAGCTCTGGGAACTTCGGACATTCACATAGAACCCACCGAGGAAAATGCAAAGATAAGGATAAGAATCGACGGAGTTCTTCAAGATGTAATAACTTTCGAAAAGAAAAGATATCAGGATATCATATCAAGAATAAAGCTGATTTCAGGTGTAAAATTAAATATAGAAAATAAACCTCAGGATGGCCGATTCACTATCCTTTATCCCGGAAAAAAAGAAGAGCATTCAATAGAGATAAGAATGTCAATACTTCCTTCCGAATACGGTGGTGCAGTCGTAATGAGAATTTTGGACCCGAGAAATTTAATAACCATAGACAAATTGGGTTTGAGTGACGATCTCTTGGATATCTTTAAAAGAGAAATTAAAAAGCCGAACGGAATGATTATAGTCACCGGTCCGACCGGATCTGGTAAAACTACCAGCTTGTACGCCTTTTTAAAGCATATAAATAGTCCCGGCATTAAAATTATAACCATAGAAGATCCGATAGAATATCATCTGGACGGAATATCTCAAACCGAAGTTAATCCGGAAGAAGGTTATGATTTTGCAAACGGATTAAGAGCAATTGTACGCCAAGACCCGGATGCAATTTTAGTAGGTGAGATAAGAGACTTGGAAACGGCTACCATCGGTCTGCAGGCCGCTCTGACGGGCCATACCGTCTTTTCTACCCTGCATACCAACGATGCGGCCGGAGCTATTCCCAGACTTCAGGCTTTGGGAGAAAAACCGGTTAATATAGCACCGGCGATAAATGTAATAATAGCTCAAAGATTGTTAAGAGCTCTCTGTGACAGATGTAAAGAAGATATAAAATTGGAAGAAACGGGCCACTTTGAAAAAATAAAAGAAATTCTGGAAAATGTTTCCGAGAAAACCGTAACTTTTTCAGAAGAAACCAAGGTCTTTAAAGCAAAAGGATGTAAGAGTTGTAATTTTACAGGTTATAAGGGAAGGTTGGGAGTTTTTGAAGCTCTGGTAGTGAACGAAGATTTGGAAAATCTTATCTTTTCCAACCCTTCAACAACCGATATACGAAAAAAAGCTATAGAAAACGGAATGATTACACTTCTTCAAGACGGAATAATTAAATTTTTAAACGGAAAGACCGATCTGGAGGAAGTTGACCGCGTAGTAGGTTTATGACTGAAAAAAACAATAAAAAAACAACTCCCGAACAGACCGAATACGATAAAACTTTGGATTTGGCTCTGAGACCGAAGAAATGGGAAGATTATATCGGTCAAAAAAAGGTTAAGAAAAATATTCAAATTATAATAGAGGCGGCTCAAAAAAGAGGAGACAAGGCTCCCGAGCATATGCTTTTTCACGGTAATTCCGGTTTGGGTAAAACGACTCTTGCTTATCTTTTGGCAAAAGAGACGGGGGCGGGCATAAGAGTCACTTCCGGCCCGGCAATAAAAAAGACCGGAGAATTGGCTGCCATACTGACCAATCTTTCAGAAGGAGACATACTTTTCATCGACGAGATTCACAGGCTGAATAAGGTTTGTGAAGAGATGATATATCCGGTTTTAGAGGAATTTAACTTGAATTTAGTCGTCGGAAATGGCCCTATGGCCAGAACGGTGGATCTCAATATCCCTCAATTTACTCTTATCGGAGCAACCACCCAACTGGCACTGCTTTCCGGACCGCTTCGAAACAGATTCGGAGCCACCTTCAGGCTTGAACCTTACAGTCAAAAAGAGATACAAAAAATAATCAGAAGGTCCGCCGGTCTGCTGGGTGTCGAAATCAAAGGAGACTCAGTCGAAAAGATTGCCGCCAGGAGTAGATTTACCCCCAGAGTGGCAAACAGACTCTTAAAAAGAGTCAGGGACTTTGCAGAAGTTAAAAAAGATGGCATTATTACTCCCGAAATAACGGAAAAAACATTCAAAAACCTGAATATCGACGAGAAAGGGTTGGAGTCGGGAGATATAAATATATTGGAAACCATAATTGAAAAATTCAACGGCGGACCGGCGGGAATAAAGGCGATAGCGGCAGCGGCAAATGAAAATAAAGATACGATCCTGGAAATATACGAACCTTACCTGGTTCAAATAGACTTTATAAAAAGAACTTCCAGAGGAAGAGTGGCAACAAAAAAGGCTTACGAACATTTAAATAAAGAAAAAAAGGAAGTGTAAAATTAAAAATATGGCAGGACACAGTCATTGGAGCAATATAAAAAGAAAAAAAGAGAAAAAAGATAAAAAGAGATCAAAAAAGTTCTCCAGGATTTCCAAGATGATAGCTACGGCCGTCAGAGAGAATGACGGAGAAAAAGATCCGGACATGAATCCGGCTTTAAGTACTGCAATAGAGAAGGCAAAAGCGGAAGATATGCCCAAAGAGAATATTGAAAAAGCAATTAAAAAAGGAGCCGGAGAAGGAGAAGAGGGCTCTTTAAATGACTTTACCCTTGAAATATACGGTCCCGACGGATTAGCGGTAATTATACAAGGAGCCACGGACAACAAAAACAGAACAGTTGCCGAAATAAATCAAATTTTAAAGAGGGCCGGAGGAAAACCGGCCAAACCGGGTTCCGTCAGTTGGCTTTTTGATCGGAAAGGAGTTATAGAGATAAAAAATACGGAGAAAAATGAATTAAAAGCAATCGAAGCGGGGGCCGAAGATATCGATTATAAAGACGATATTTTAATAATTTATACTGCCCCGGATAAACTCGGAGAGGTTAAAAAAAATATAAAAGAAGAAGGAATTGAGATGGAATCTTCAGCTTTGGGATACAAACCCAAAAGAAAAACGGAGTTGAGCGATCAGTATGAAAATTTCTTGGAAAAACTTGAGGAACACGACGAAGTGGATCAATTATATTTTACCACTAAAAACTGATGAATATATTGGGAATAGATCCCGGAACCGCCACGATGGGTTACGGGGTTATAAAAAAAGACGGGATGAACTTGACCTGTCTGGAATACGGTTTAATAGAAACCGATAAAAATTTATCCGATGCCGATCGTCTTAAAAAAATAGACCGGGACTTGGAGAAGATATTGGATGATTTTTCACCATCGGTTTTGGCTATAGAAAAAGTTTATTTCAGTAAAAATGTAAAAACGGCGATGACCGTAAGCCAAGCAAAGGGAATTGCAATGCTTAAGGCAGCTAAAAAAGGTTTGAAAATTTACGAATTTACTCCATCTCAAATTAAATCTACAGTGGCCGGTCATGGTAATGCTAAAAAGATGCAAGTTCAAAGGATGATTAAATCTCAATTAAATCTAAAAGAAAGGCCACGTCCGAATGACGCAGCCGATGCACTGGGAGCAGCTATATGCGGTTCTCAAAAAATACAGAGAGATTCTCTTATTTCTTAACTATTTTTGCAAATCTCTTTTTCCCTATTTTAATAACCATTCCATCCACCACTTCGATATCTTTTTTCCAATCTTTTATTTTTTCGCCGTTAATTTTAACGGCGCCTTGTTTTATTAATCGCTTTGACTGAGACTTAGAATCAACCAATCCCGTGGCATGAACAAGATTCAAGGCTCCTATTTTTTCTTTTTCAATATTAATCTCAGGCATATCGTCGGGAACTCCACCTTCTTCAAATATCTTCTCAAATTCCTTTTCCGCTTTCTCAGCATCCTCCTCTCCGTGATAAAGACTAACTATGGCTCTGGCCAATTCTTTTTTAACTTCTTTCGGATTCTTCTTTTTCAAATCCTTTTTAATTCTCTCTAATTCTTTTTCACTGTAAAAGGCACACAAATTAAAATAATTCATAATCAGGTCATCTTTCAAGGAAAGAATTTTTCCGTACATCTCTTTGGGATTGTCGGTTATGTTTACCGTATTACCCCAACTGGTGGACATCTCTCGTCCGTCAAGACCGTAAAGCATTTCGGAAGTAATTATTATTTGTGGGTTTTGTCCGTAAAATTTTTGAATTTTTCTACCCGTTTTTAAATTAAAAAGTTGATCGAAACCTCCTATTTCAACATCGGCCTCAATGGCTACCGAATCATATCCTTGCAACAGGGGATATAAAATTTCATGAAGACCTATCGGCTTTTCTTCTTCCCATCTTTTTTTAAAATTTCTTCTCCTTATCATTTGCTGAGCGGTAAATTCCATAGCTAAAGGAATCAATTCTTCCAGCCTGAAATCATTAAACCACTCACTGTTGTATCTAACTTCAACCTTGTCCATATCCAATATCTTCTCCAATTGCTCTTCATAGTCTTTCATATTTTCTTTAATCTCTTTATCGGTAACTCTATCCCTCATCTCTTGCTTGTCCGAAGCATCACCTATTTTAGCGGTAAAATCACCAATTATAAAAACAACTTTATTACCCAATTCTTGAAAAAATCTGAGTCTCCACAGCATCGATGCATGCCCCAAGTGGAAATCTTTTCCGGTAGGGTCGAGTCCCAATTTTACCGTTAACTTTTCATCTTCTTCCAACTTTTTTCTTAGCTCTTTTTTACCGACTATGTCTTCGGTTCCCTTTTCCAGTATTCTGTTTATTAATTCTTCTTTACTTTTATTCATAATTTTCTAATTTTTAGTTTAATTTTAGCATAAATAATTTTTATTTTAAATCGGAAACTTAATGTGGTATAATGTTAACTGAAATGAAAATACTTAAAAAAATAAAAGAAGCCTTTGCAATTTTATTCTACGGAGTGATAGCTTTGCTGTTTTTAGGTTTGTTTTTCGGCTCCGTGGCTTTTATATATTTTGGTAGAGATTTACCCAGACCGGAGGACTTTGTCAGCAGAACGATAAGCAGACCGACAAGAATTTACGACCGAACCGGTGAACATTTACTCTATACTGTCCACGGAGAAGAAAGAAGAGATTTAATTGATATAGATCAAGTTCCGGACCATCTGATAGATGCTCTTTTAGCCGCCGAAGATTCTCGGTTTTATGAACATTACGGAATTGACATGGAGGGAATAGGAAGATCAATTTTAATCAATTTGAGGGAAAGAAGGTTGGCTGCCGGTGGGTCAACCATATCTCAACAGTTAACCAGATCAGCACTTCTTACTCAAGAAAGGACTTTTATGAGAAAAGTAAGAGAAATGATTTTAACTGTTGAATTGGAAAGAAGATATTCAAAGGATGAAATCTTGGAATTTTATTTTAATCAAATTCCTTTTGGTCATAATGTTTACGGGATAGAAACCGCCGCTCAATCCTTTTTCGATAAATCGGTTTCGGAACTAACAGTGGAGGAATCAGCTACTCTCGTCGCCATGATCAGATCACCTTCCGCTCTTTCTCCGTACGGTGATAATCTGGATGCTCTTATGGGAAGAAGAAATTATGTAATAAATAGAATGGCTTCTTTGGATTTTATAGATGAAAAGGAAAGACAAAAAGCAATAGATGAAGAGCCTGAATTTTCAAGATTCAGAAATTATCTCAGAGCACCACACTTCGTTTTAAATGTAAAAGAACAACTCGAAGATACTTACGGTAGCGAATTTTTAAGCGAGAGAGGTTTAAAAATATATACGACCATAGATTTTGAACTTCAAAGAAAAGCTGAAGGGGTGGCAAGATTGATGGCGGAAAGAAATAAAGAACAACATAATGCTCACAATATTTCAATTGTCATTACCGATCCCAATAGTGGAGAAATTTTAGCAATGGTGGGTTCGGCTGATTATTATGGTGAAAGATATCCCGAAGATTGTGTTCCCGGAAAATCGTGTCTTTTTGATCCTTATACCAATGTAGCTTTAAGAGGAAGACAGCCGGGATCAGCTTTTAAACCTTTTGTTTATGCGGAAGCTTTCAGAAACGGATACAGTGGAAACACTACCGTTATAGATGAAAGAACAAATTTCGGAACGGAAGCTGATCCTTATATTCCGAGAAATTATGATGGAAGATTTAGAGGAGAAGTAACTTTAAGAGATTCTTTAGCTCAATCTTTGAATGTTCCTTCGGTAAAAGTATTGGCCGACATGGCCGGTCTTCCTCAAAGTATAAGACTATCTGAAAGATTCGGAATAACCACTTTTACGGAAGATCCTTACCATTATGGTCTACCATTGGTTTTAGGTGGTGGTGAAGTAAAACTTACGGAATTAACTTCCGCTTACGGAGTTTTTGCAACCGAAGGAATAAAATATCCGATTTCATATATTTCAAAGATAGAAGATTCTTCGGGAAATACTATTATGAGAAGCAACTCTACTCCGAGAAGAGTTTTGGAATCTTCGGTAGCGAGAGAGATTACCAGTATATTAAGTGATAATGATGCAAGAGCACCAATGTTCGGATCAAATTCATTACTTCATTTCCCGGATAATGAAGTAGCGGTAAAAACCGGATCCACACAAAATTTTCGTGACGGCTGGGCTATGGGTTATACATCCGATATAGTAGTCGGGGTATGGACCGGAAATAATAATAACCAATCAATGGTTAACGCTCCCGGTCTTTCGGTGGCCGGCCCGACTTGGCGAGTATTAATGGAAGAGTCTATTAATAATTAATTATTTTTAATAGGCATTACGACATACAAAAAATCATCATTACCGACCGGAGTTATCTTTCCCGGACTCGATTCATCATTGACCGATAAAACTATCTCCGAAGATTTAATCTCCGACAATCCGTCCTTTAAAAATCTGTGATTAAAAGATATATCGACATCCTCTCCATCGGTTTTTCCTTTTATAGCCGTTTCATAATTTCCCAAATCATTATCTTCACTTAAGATTTTTACCTCATCTTCCTTTTCTTTTATACTCAGAGTGACTTCATTAACTTTTCCGCTAAATAAACTGGCGGCTTTTATTTTGTTTAAAAATTCTTCTTTATCAAGTAAAATTTGAGTATTTGATTCTTCCGGTATAATTGCTTGATAGTTGGGATATTCACCTTCTATCAATTTGGAAGTAAGTTGCACTTTGGGATGATCGGTCTCTTTCATTGTAGATTCAAAGAGAACTTGATTCGAATCGAATTTAATATCTATCTCATCTTCATTAATAAATATATTTAAAAGCTCTTTAGCGGCTTTTTGAGGAAGAATAAAAGAAAATTCACTGGATACCTTTTTATCTAAAAATATTATCTTCTCAGCTAACCTATAACTGTCAGTCGCTACCAATTTAAGTGTTTTACCCGAAAAATAAAAGTAAACTCCCGATATTTCCGGTTTTACTTTAGTATTGGAAGGAATATCAACAACCTGTTTTAAACCTTCTAAAAAATTATCTGTTTTTATAGTTATGGATTCTTCCTCTTCTACTGTGGGAATTATCGGAAAATCTTCCGGATCCAATCCTTTTATTTTAGTTTTATAATCTTTACATTCAACCGATATATTATTATCTTCAGAACTTATATTAACTTTTTCTTCTTTCGGTAACAAATTTATAAAACTGGAAAAAAGATCCAATGGAACAGTCGTTTCTCCTTCTTTTTCCGTTTTGGTAAGAGACCACCACTTGACTGCTACTTCCAAATCGGTGGAAGAAAGACATAAAAAAGAATCTTCAGTTTTTATATGAATATTTTTTAAAATAGGTAAAGAAACCGACTTGGTTGCTATCCTGGAAGTTATTGAAACTCCTTCTTTTAAATTATCTTGAAGAATTTTTAATTTCATGATTTTTTAATTATTTATTTTATTTATTTTCCTTTTATTATATTTATTAAAGGTTTGGAAAACTATTTTTTTGAACTTGGATTAAGTTGAATGAAAAGTCGTGGAAAAGGTTATTTTAAACAGTTAATAAATTGTTAATAACTTCTCTAACTAAAATTTAACTTTTTTTATTAACTTTTTTTCCACTATCTTTTCCATTCGTTTTTAACAACTTATTAACAGCCGGTAAATAAACTAAACTGAAAGCATCATCTGTTTTATCAGTGTTATATCTTCTTTCATATCTTCATCTTCTTTTTCTAATTTTTTCTTTATTTTTTTATGTGAATACATGACCGTAGTGTGATCTTTACCTCCTATCTTTTTTCCTATAAAAGGAAATGAATATTCCAACTCTTCTCTAAGTAGGTACATAACCACTTGTCTCGGCTTTACTATCTCTTTTTTTCTAGAATTACCTTTTAAATCACTTTCGGAAATATCATAAAATTTAGTAACGGCTTTTATTATTTGATCCGGAGATACGTTTTTTGTGGGAGATTCAAGTAGATTTTTCAATACTTTTTTAGTTGTTTCTATAGTTACCTTTTTTCCGGTTAATTTATGATGGGCAATCAATTTATTGAGAGCTCCTTCCAATTCACGAATATTTTTTTGTATATTTTTTGCTATATATTCACAAACCTCATCAGGAATCTTTATTTTTCGTTCTTGAGCTTTAGTTTTTAATATAGCTAATCTCGTTTCCAGATCGGGAAAATTTATATCCGCAATCATTCCCCCTTCAAATCTTGATCTTAATCTTTCGGTTAAAGCTCTAATTGATTTAGGAGGTCTGTCCGAAGATAGTATAATTTGTTTGTTTTTTTCATACAGTTCATTAAAAGTATGAAAAAATTCTTCTTGAGTCTTTTCTTTTCCGGATAAAAATTGAATATCATCTATTATAAGAACATCTATATCCTTATATCTTGATTTAAACTCTTCCATCTTTCCATTTCTTATTCCGTTAACTACTCCGGTTATAAATTTTTGTGCAGGAATATATTTAACTTTTTTTGATGATTTTTTAACCTCATTACCTATTGACTGAAGTAGATGAGTTTTTCCCAACCCGACTTTTCCGTATATAAAGAGAGGGTTGTAAACGGATCCGGGATTTTCAGCTACGGCATATGCGGCGGCATGTGATAATTCATTAAAAGGACCGACAATGAAATTTTCAAAAGTGTATTTGGGATTTAAATTTGATTCCTGATCCACTTTGAATTCTTCGAATTCCATCTGGCTTTCATTTTCTTTAACCTCTTCTTTTTCTACCTCTTTCTTTTCTTTTTTGTTTTTCTTTATAACATAACTTATTTCATCCACTTTTTCCCCTAAACTTTCAACAGCTTCCATTATTGTTCCATTATGTTTGTTTTTAATCCACTCTTTGGTAAAAGTATTAGGAACGGCAATTGTAAGATTATCGCCATTATATTCAACAAGCTGAGTATTTTTAAACCAGGTATTAAAGTTAGCTTGAGATATATTAAGTTGAATTTCAGCTAAAATTGATTGCCAGAGTTTTTCTTTCTTCATCTTTAGTTCTTAATTAATTGTGGAAAAATTATAACATAAATGAAAATTGAGGAAAACTATAAAATAGTGGAAAAGACTGTGGAAAAGTTGTTTAAAAGAAGTTAAAACAGATAAATAAAAAATTTTGAATCAAATATTTTAAATCTAAAATTTATCTTGTATTCTTATTTTTTCCAAATAGTTTTCCACAGATTATTAAGAATTAAATATTGATTTTTTTGACTTTTAAGGTTTTTTCAATTAAAATTTGGAATAGTATTAATCCTTAATTGATGATTCGATGTCCAAGACTTACAAACCGTCCAAAAAAAAGAGAAAGAGAAAGCATGGATTTTTGAAAAGAAAAAAATCGAAATCCGGAAAAAAAATTCTTAAAAAGAGAAGAAAAAAAGGCAGAAAAAATCTTTCTGCATAATTAATGCTCTCAAAAGAATACAGATTAAAAAAAAGAAGTGATTTTAATTCAGTCTTCAAGAAGGGCAGATCCGTCAGTAATCGTTTTTTAGAAATAAGATTCAAGTCATTGGAAGAAAAAAAGATAGCTTTTGTCGCACCGGTAAGTAATTTTAAAAAAGCCGCTACCAGAAATAAGATAAAAAGAAGACTGAGAGAATCTTTTAGAGAGATAATTGATGATGTCAAGAATGAAACCGGGATTATAGTTATTGCTAAAAAACCGATTGAAGACAAAAATTTAAAAGAAACGGAAGAAATTATTAAAAATCTTTTAGTGAAAGCTAAACTTTTAAGAAAATGATCGGCAACTTTTTTTACGTCGTATTTTATCAACCGCTTTTCAACCTATTAATTTTTCTCTACAATACGTTTGGAGATTTGGGAATAGCGGTTGTTTTGATAACTCTGATAGTGAAAAGTCTTCTCTATCCGGTTTCCGCAAAAGCTACGAAATCTCAAAAAGCTCTTAAAAGTTTACAGCCCAAAGTAAAAGAGCTACAGGAAAAATATGAAGACGATAAGGAAAAACAAGCGGAAAAGGTTTTAGAGCTTTACAGCAAGGAAGGAGTCAGTCCTTTTTCCGGGATTTTGCCTTTAATCATTCAATTTCCGGTAATTATCGCTTTATTTCAGATATTCAGGAGAGGATTGGGTGCTGATCAGCTGGTTCATCTTTATAATTTTATTTATAATCCGGAAGTGGTGGAATATCTTTCATTCGGAATTTTGGATCTGGGAGAACCAAATATGATTTTAGCGGTTTTAGCCGGAATAGGACAATTTATCCAGGTAAGAATAACGATGCCTACGACTTCCGATGATTCCGAAAAGGGAAAAGATGAAGGATTCGGATCCATAATGAAAAAACAGATGAAGTTCATTTTACCGATATTTACGGTATTTATTCTCTCCAGCTTACCTTCTGCGGTGGGAGTTTATTGGATTATTACCGTTATTTTTTCCGTAATTCAGCATAAAGTAATAAAATAAAATTATGTTAGAGCAAAAAGATATTAGAAAAATTGAAGAAATATCCACTGATTTTTTTGAAAAAATAGATTCCGGGATAAGTGTCGAAGTTAATAAAAACGATGAAAGAAATGTTGAAATAAATGTGAAAATGGACAAACCTCAAGTTCTGATAGGCGAAAACGGAGAAACTTTGAAAAGCACCGAAAGATTAATCAGATTAGCTCTCAGAAACAATATAGAGAAAAGATTTTATGTTACTCTGGATATCAACGATTATAAAAAAAAGAAGAGAGACTATCTGGAACAGAAAGCGAGAGAGGCGGCCGATGAAGTTTCTTTAACCGGCGTTGAAAAGAAAATGCCCGCCTTACCGGCGGCTGAAAGAAGGATAATACATATTGAATTGGAGGATAGAGAAGATGTCAAAACTGAAAGCGTGGGGAAAGAGCCGGAAAGACAGGTTGTAATAAAACCGGCTTAAAATTCGTTTTCTCTTCGCCTTTTTTCTTCTTTTATTTTTCTTACCTCTTCCGGACTGGAAGTTATTATCTGGTCTTCCGCATAGGAGGCCAGTATTTTTATTGAAACATGCTTTTTCCCTGCAAAAAAGATACCTTCTCCGACCTCTCCTTCCAAGAGAACATGTTTTTCTTGGTCGGTTAAATTAAATGTGTCTTGGACAGTATTTATTACTGCAGGAGACTGTTTGAGTAGAAATTTCAAAGCCGAATTGGTTATTATGGGTTGACCGTACTCCGACTTCATAAAGTCTGCCACGTCCTGAGTTATAGTGGTTACCCCCATACCGTATTTACGGGATCTTTTTACCAAGCCGAAGAGAAAGGAAGCTCCGTCTTCATTTTGCATCATCCACCAGGCTTCATCGACTACAAGCACTCTCCTTTTGGTGCTTCCGGTAATTACTTTCCAAATAAATCGCATTATGATAAACATCGCCATTGGGCGAAGATCGTCTTCGAGATCCCTGATTCCGAATACGGTTAAATTATTGTCCGTGGTTACATTGGTATATTGATTGAAAAATTCGGCATAAGCACCTCTTGTGAATCTTCTTAATCTGACCAGGAGTGACTTTGTCCCCTTCATTGATTCCAAAACTTGCTCCAAGTCGGAAAGGAGAGGAACTTTCTCTTCCCATGTCGCGGGATCGCTTTCCGGAGTTATATCTCTGGCCGCATAAGTTTCTCGAAGAGCTTGATCTATCATGGCGTCTTCTTCATTAGTAAGATCTCCGAGCATAATTCTTAAAAGCCCGACCAAATTTATAACATTAGTTCTGATAGCGTCTCCGGTCCTCTCATTTTCTCCGGGAGGAGGTATATCCAACGGATTAATATGACTTTCCGATCCTATCGATATATTGTAAAACTTACCACCGACCTCCTCGGCCAAGGTTTTATATTCATTTTCCGGATCGATAATTATAACATCGGTTCCCGCCATCAACGATCTGATTGTTTGTAGTTTGACCAGATACGACTTACCGGATCCGGAAGTACCGAAAACCACTTGATTGGGATTTTCCAAACTGAACCTATCGAATAAAACCAGTGAACGATTATGCATATTTATTCCGTACAAAATACCTTCGTTGGAGCTCAGATCGGAAGAGATGAAAGGAAATATACTGGACAAAGGTTTGGTATTCATTCTCGTGTGAGTTTTTAATTTGTCCAGACCATAAGGAGATGTGCTTATAAACCCTTCTTTTTGTTGAAAGAGAGACGGTTTTATGTAGACGACTTTAGCTTCCAGAATTGATCTGAGGTTATTTTCTATATCGGCCAAGTCGTCTTCATTATCTCCATATATGGTAATGTAAAGACCCAACTTGAACATTCTTTCTTCAGCCGATTGAAGCCTGTCTCTCAATTCTTCAAGATCTTTGTAAGCTGTCTCCAAAACCGGATCTCTGACCAAGCCCTTTTCTTGATTTTCAGTCATTTGAGCTTGAACTTCGGTCAATTTTTTTCTTAATCTTTTTAAAGTCTCCCCGGTATCGACCGGATGAATAAAAAAGGATACATCGAGTTGAGCGTCCAAATTAACTACGGGAGACAACCAGCCACTGGTCAGATAGTGAGGATAAGAAAATACAAAGAAAGAGCGACATAGCTTTTCACCGAATTTTAAATAATTTTGCTCCTCCTCTATATAAGAGGGAGCTATAATATCTTTTATGGTTAAAGTCGAAGGACTTTCAGTCGGATCCACACGACTCTTAAGCCCTAAAAGTTCATCTATTTTGTCTTTTATTTCATCAAACATTTTAATTTATCAATTCATCGGGAAATTCCGGATAATAGCCCGTTTCAGCCTTTTTTGGATGATGGAGAACCCAGAACAGCTCTATAAGCTCCGAACTGGTCAGAGGGGCAGCCTGCAGGCCACAACGCCTTAATCCCAAAGCGACAAACTCCATTCTCTGTGTCAGCTGTTTTTTTAATCTTTTAAAAGCTTCTTCCGTTAGCTTAACGCCCGGAGTTTCAAAAAAGTTATAAGGAACAATTACAAAAAATCTTTTGGTTAAAATTGACTCTTCTTTTGTAAATTTTTTAATGAATTTTCTATAGCTTTCGGTCTGATGTCTTAAAAGATCGTTTTCTTGATTTCTTTCCCACTCCCTTATCATATCTATATAGCCGGTCAAGTTAACTTTCCTGGATTGGACGATAATTTGACAAGTAAAATCCAAGGAATTCAAAAACGATTGGAATTGATTTATTATCGCTTTCTGTTCTTCAGTTGATTTTAAAGCAAGATTAAGTGAAGAGACCATTAAAATTGCTCTCAAAGATCTATTTTCAAGAACTATTACCCCGTCTCTTATCTGTTCCATTTCTAAAAATTCTTGTGTCGTGTTTTGAGCCATATTATGAAGTTTCTATTTTTTTAGACATCTTATCCAACTTTCCTCTTTTTTGTTTTGTAGGCAAGCTTCTGCCTTCAGGTTTAACTTCTTCTTCCTCTTCTTTTCTCATGATCGGCTTGGGAGCGAGATCTTTCTTTTTCCAAAAATAAGTTTTTTTACCGGTCGTTTTAAAAGCGATGAATTTTCCTATCATCGTAACTATCGGTTGGCCATTTATCTTTCCGAAGGCGAGTGTCAGACTGATTCCGGAAACTATCAATGTTAAAAAGAAAAATATAAATAGGCTGTCGGTGAGAAGCCACAAAAAACCGACGGTAATCATTCCGGCTAAAAGAAAGAGAAACTGCTTAAAACTGGCCGGACCGAATATTCTGGCTTCATAATCTATATATCTTGGTATCTTGTAGCGCATAACCTAAATTAAGTTGTAATTATTCTATCATAAAAAATGGGCAAGATAAAAGGGTTGACAAAAGTGATAAAAAATTATATAAATTAGTCAAAAGAAGAACATTAACAAAAAAATAGAAGAGGGGTTGATTATTTTGAAGAATTATTTTAGGTTTTTTATCTTGGTTATTGCTCCCATTGTAGGTTTTGTTATCGGTATTTCAAGTATTGCAGCGGGAGTCTATTTTGGCAATTTGATTTTAATTTTATTCGGTGTGCTGGTTTTGATAGCGACTGTCGTTGTAAAAACAAACGTAAAGAGAGTGTCGGCACTGGAAGTTATTATAATCGATCGCGGAGGAAATCTAATAGAGAAATCAGGAGGATATGTCTTTTTAATCCCGATACTTGATGCCGAAAAAAAGAGGCTACCCAAAGAGGGAAGAAAGTTTAAAATAGACCTCTTTGAGGAAGAGCTCTGGTTTGATTTGGCCGGGGGTGGAAAAATAACCATCCACGGCGCTGAAGTTTGGCTATCGATTAATGACGGACTTGAGCTTATCAAGGGAGACGTTGATTATGAAGACAGAGTCAGAGAAACCGCGCAATCGATAATCCGCGGCTTCATAAATACGATAACAGTGAAAGAACTGCAAAATATGGGCAAAAAAAACAACAATATGAAAGAAATTATTCAAGAGGACATTCAGAAGGAATTCGGAAAAGAAAAGTATCTTGAGTTTCACAGTTTTACTTTCGATAATTTTGATTTCGATAGTGAAACGACTGCGGTTAACAAAAAGATTCACCAAGCCGAAGCTCAAATTGAAGTTGAAGAGAAAAATGCCAAAGCGGCAGAAAAAAGAGCTAAGGCTAACTTCCATGAAAGACTCGGTGATTTTATCCATCAGGTTGCCGTATCAAACGCTGTCAGTTACAGCAAGGCGAAGGAGATAATAAAACAAGATCCAGAACTTCAAAGAGAGATGCGCTCTCTCTACAGAAATTTCAGAGAAAGAGAATTAACCGATGTAACCGATATCAGAGTTTCCGGAAACGAAAAGAAAGGCGAGCCGAGCAGTTTGAAAAAAGCGATTATTGAAATGATAACCTTGATGAAAGGTAATGCTTCTTCCGGAGGTGGAAGCGGAGAAAGTAAAAAGAAGGATAAAAACAAAAAGAAAAAAAAGGGAACCTTGATATTGAAAGGTTCCGACCCCGACAATCCAAGAAAAATATAAAAAGCTGGCTTAATAGCCAGCTTTCTTTTTATTCTATAGCTTCTCTGTACCTGTCCTGTTTTTCCTCTTTTTTACCTGAAGCAGTCTCTTTTGAAAAAATCTCTTGATCCAATTCTTCCTTTAATTTTTGAGCTTTTTCTCTTGAAATTTCCAATCTTTTTTCCAGATAATTCAAGATATCCTCTTCACTTAGTTTTTCATTCTTGTATTTTACAAGCAGTCTGGTAAGTATTACTGAAGGCTCTCCGACAACTTTTTGTAAAAAATTACCTTCTTTCTTTCTCTTATTATAAAGACCGAATTTATCAACGATAGCCTTTATTTTTTCTTTATTGTTTTCCGGTTTCATTTTAATTTTTTTAAATTGTTCTCATTCCTGGTTGCCCGGTTCCTCCTTCCGAACAGTTTTACTGGCTATTGTTATCGTCACCGCCGTCTTCATCTTCATCGCCTAAAAAACCTAAAAGGTTTTCCGGCCATTTTGCAGCTTCTTTTTCATTTTCAAAATATGATTTGAATTTCTTCATCATATCATCTCCGTCGATTCCCATATTTCTTAAGTGGTTTGTTTCGTCCGGACCATATATGCCTATCTCCTTAACGGCATCAACAAATTCTTCTTTCTTTTTATAACTGGCGCTTCCCAAACTTTGAAGTTTGGAAGGATCTCTTATTACCGCCGCCGCTTTTTCGGAAGCAAACTTACCGGTAAAGGAGATATCTTTTACATCGCTTCCACTGTATTCATCAATCTTGCTTAGCATATCTTTAACTCCCTGACTGATATCATCAGCCAAATCGACGTGAATGTCGGGATGCATCTTTGCAAAATCATTTTTAAATTCTTTGCTGAACCTGTCCCAATTTTGTGCTACCAGTTTTCTGGTCTCCGGATTCTCTAATTTTTTATCTTTGTCTTTAGCGAGCTTTTCTATAGCCATTGTTCTTAAGCGACTTGATTGATTTTGGTTCTTGCTTATGCTGATAAGCTCTTCAACTGTAGAATCCTTAACCATGTCTTTATATCGTTTTTCGAAGTCGCTAGCCTTGGCTTCGGGTGATTTGGGACCTTTATAACCGGACCTGTAGCCTTTTCGAGCCCATTTTCCAATTTGCAGGTTTGCAAAATCATTCAATCCTTTAGCCACATTTCCGAGACTGTCGAAATCATTTTGATCCAACCTCTCTTGTCTTTTTTGAATTTTTTCGTCCGTAGCTTCGTCGGTTACGCTTCTTTGCAGAGGCTTTGACATCGGAGCTACGACATCTCTCATTCCGTTTTTAGCGAGCTCGACTCCTTTTATGATTGCGTCCGCCCCGGTAGGCATAAAATCCTTGGAAAGTTTTACGGCGACGGCCAAAAAGACTCCCAATGATATGTAATATACGAATATGGAACCTATATCACCGTAACCACCTTGCAAAAGAGAAACCGGTTCATCGGGCTTTAGTGGAGCTACCGCCAGAGTGGAAAGAAGCAAAAAGAACATCAAAACAACACCCAAAAAAGACCATCCGATCAGAGCTTTAATCCATTTTCTCCATAGATTAATCTTTTTACTGGGCATAGTCCAGGCAACGAAAGCCAAAGGTGAAACCACGGCAAGAATTTGAATAATGAATATTCTGGCTAAAAAGAGCAATGCATAAACCAACAATGTTCCTCCCATGAAAAAGGCGGTTATTATCTGCATTACGGAATCTATTATCTGAGGTAAAAACACGGTAGTCATTGCCGTTATAAATCCTATTTGAGCGAAGGGAGCCGTAAAAGGTATGGCAAAGCTAACCAATAGTGCGGACATATAACCGAGCATCATCCTTTCTATCGATTCTCCGCTTCTGCTAATCGCTTCCACTATCTGTTGACCGATACCTTCTTCGAAAAAGGTCATCAATATAATATTAGCTACATCGACTATCATGCCGACAAAAACCAAACTGAAGTTGACCAATAGAGCCGCTATTATCAATTTGGGCAATGTTTTTTTAGCACTCAAACTTTCTCTATTGAGTATGGTAGCTATACCGATTACTATTAAAATTATGATAATTCCGGTATTGGCCAAACTGGAAGTGAATTGCCAACCTATTTGAACCATTTCGCTCTCCATAATTTCCACTCTGGCCGGATTTGCGGCGATCTCCAAGAGAGATACGGATAATGATAAAAAGAGATTGGAAAGAATTAAGGCTATAAGTAAAAAGACGAAGAAAAGCTTAAAGGGTATCGCAGTTTCCGAAATTCCCTCCAAAACGGCGGTAAAAAAGTCGAAAATACCGGTAAAGATAGCTCCCTCTACGAAGAGAGGCATGAAGACGAGTAACAGAACCAGAGGAAAGAGATATCTTTTTTTGTCACTGATTTTAAGAATTAAACCCTTAAGCATTTTCATATTTTATTTTGGGCCATTATTTTATTAATTGGCTGTTATTGTTATCTCTACCGTCAGATCATCATCAAGAGTAATTGGACATTCGGAAGAATCATATTTACTTATAGCGGTATCCGTTCCGCAAGCGGGAGAATTCCATTGAGCGTCATAAAGACCACCCGCTCCCATTATTTGAGGGATGTCATGTTCCCAATGCAATGTGTAGTCACCTTCGGAAAAAAGGTCGCTTTGGCCGTCTCCTAATGTTTTTGTAGCTGCTCCGGTGTCACTTACCACTCTTACTTTTCCCGTCACACCTGTAGTCCCATCTATATCTATCTGTATGAGATGTCTGAATTCTTCTTGATCCAAATCAAGAGGAGGTTCATGCCTTACAAGTTCCATACAATTTGTCTCCCTGTCAACTATTCCATCGAAGTGATCCATGGTTGCCGAAGGTCTGGAGATTTGCTCCCTACAGTTGGCTACTTCACTTGAAAAAACCCAGAACCCTTCCGTCTCCGTTCCATCATAAAAGGCGATACTACAACCCCCTCCGGAAGAATCGTTTTTATACCCTAATCCGGATCCGAAAGGGTCATCCAGCTCTTCAATACCCGGACAGGTTTCCACATCATTATTTTCAATGTATGAATATGCGTCGGTCAAGCTGGGGTAACCGACTTTAACCCATTCCGTAATTTGTCGAGTTGATCGGTCCAATTCCAGACATCTGGGTCTTCCGAACTTGGGATTTCTTACAATATCTTCACACTCATCGGGATTGAAAACGTTGTAGTTGTTGTTAATTTGAGCCTTGGATAAAAAGTCAAAAAGCTGGTCGCTGTCAACGGTATAAACTTCTTGACTGTCATGATATCTTCTTTCATACAACTCTTCCGGTGAATCTCCCGAGTCGTATTCGACACTGTCTAAAATCTCTCCCGACTGTTTTTCAACCAAAACCCAGGCTTCTTCACTGTCGCTCTCTCTGACCTCTCTTATTTCAGCTATGTTTCTTTCCGGAGTGCAAGCCATACTTCTTACCGGAAAGACTTCATCGAAATCATCAGTGGACATACCGGGTATCATAAAGAATGTTTCTTCTTGTCCTCCGGTCTCATCTTCTTGGACCGTAACGAAGGCAAATTCACAAAGATTTATATCTTCACCTATTCCCGGAGAAAATTGATGTGTACCTATATCGACTATGGCCGGAGTGATTCTTTGAATATTGGTTAACTCCGGATTAATCGTATTAAGCAGAAGATAAGATCCGAGCAAAAGAAGAACGCCGGAAAAACCGGAAACTATCATTTTTCTCGCTTTTTTAAGCCTTTCGGGATTTCCCGTCGAAGTTAAATAGCGAAACCCGGCAAAAACCAAGACACCGAAAAAGGCTAAAACACCGATTACGACACCCCACTCGTAAAAATAGACGACCAAATCGGCTATACCGGAATCGGTAGTGAGAGGTTCAGCAGCCGGACCGACGGGTTCGGGCCAGTCGGTTTCCAAACTCCATTCGTTATTTGCAAAGATAACCGATCCACTCAAGAGAAAAAGCAGAACAGAAATCAAAAATAATTTTATCTTCTTTGAAATTCTCATATTATCGCATTTTAACACAAAATATAAGTTACTAAAACTAATTGGGTAATCTTTCTTTTTCAGGTGGAGGGTATCTGACTATCTCTATGCAGTCTATTTTTTTATCATAAGTTCCTGTAAAGTCACCCTTGGTGGGAGGGGAATCGGTTATTTTTTGACCACACCTCCCGGCATGAGCGGTCTTATATAAGTTTAAAACACATCCACCTCCGTCTTCCAGCCTTTCATCGCCGGCAAGACAGCTAGCTCCTATCGAATCCGGTTTTTGAGATAAAAATTTAACACTGCCGGTTTCTCTCAAGTCAAAACAATATTTATTCATATTGGGATCGTAATCCATGAAAAATTCGGGATCACATTCTTGTGAAGAATCTTCGGCACAACCCACATCACAAAAAGGTCTCTGAGTTCCCGGTAATTTTCTGGCTTCTATGAATCTTATCTTTTCTTCACCGTTATCCATTACTATATCTTCTTCAAGATCTTCGGTTCTTCCTTCTCTACAGGCTATCGAGGAATCGACATCCAGTTGAATATGTTTTACTTGACCTTCCATAATCAAAGTTTTTCCTTTTTCTTCTTCTCCTCTGACCGTATAAGAAACTATCCCGTAGTCACACATGTCTTCTTCTTTTATTCCTTCTTCCCATTCATCGAATTCGATATCCGTCGGCACTGAAACTCCGACATCGGAAATAACTGACAATTCGGGGTTTAGTATTGAAATCAATAACCAGGACGATAAAAGAAGAAACAGTCCCAAAAAAGAAGAAGCGAGCATTCCTTTCGCCTTTGACAGTTTATGAGGGTCTCCGGAAGAGACTATATAACGAAAGCTGGCATAGATTAATATTCCGAAAGTCAAGACGGCTCCAATTAAAATACTCCACTCAAAGATATATTGAACCAATTCCGCTATTTGAGATTCGGTATCCAAAACTACTCCGGTCGGTGATTCGGGCCAATTGACCTGCAGACTCCAGTCATTTGCCGACACGAGTGACAAAGGCAAAAAAAGTACTAAAAGTTTTTTTAAAAAACTACTCATTGATTTCTATTGAAGAGACGATCATGTTAAATTCATTTTCAAAGTCGGACCAAGTGTCATAAGGGGAGTTCAAGCTGAGTATATATCCTTTATCTTCGACTATGAAGCCGACGACTCTGGATTTAAAAACGGATCTACCTTCGACGCTGGAAAGAGTTTCGATTATAATATAATCCTCGCCGATTTCTCTCTTGGACACTCGTGTTTCATTGTCTTCTTCTTCGTGTTCAAGATTATCAGCAAGTAAATCTCCCAAATCTTCATAATCTTCTACACCTTCTATTTTTTGAACCGAAATTATTCCCACTGAAAGATTGGGAAAAGTCGATTTCATCCCGATAAACAAAATATCTCCGAGAGCTTCATCGTCACGTCCAAATTCCATTTCACCCAAATCTTCCGACTGAACATGGTCTTCAGCAAGACTTTCTTGAAGTTGTTGCTCCCCGTCTTTTCTCGGATTTTGAAAAAGTTTTAAAACTTCTTCATTTTCAATTTCTTGCCAATCGGAAGGATATTCAAAAGAAATAACACCGTCATTCGACTTAAACTGTTTATCGAAAGAGACTTGTTCGTCTTCAACTCTTTCTCGGGTGGTTATATCTTCCAGATCAAATCCTTCTTCTTGAACTCTTTCTATCGAAGAACTCATCTGTTGACCTTGATTAAATACTCTCAAACTCAAGATCAAAATAAAAACAATTATAAATCCCAGATAAATCGGGATTTCGTTGTTTTTTTCATTCGTACTTGAATTTTTCATAGTTTTAAAGATTAGCTATTTCCCACCAGGTTCCGAATTGATAACCGACGAGTGTAAGAAATACCCCCACTATAATCCAAGACAAAAGAATCAACAAGTAGCCCTTGAGAGCGGCCTCCCATATCTTGAATACTTTTTTCATCGTCTTCGGATCTCCGAGTCCGGTGTAATAGAGATATCCGGTATAGAGGAGAAGAACAACTAAAGAATAGGGGATGATTATCTTTACCAAAATCTCTTCTATAATCAGAGCGATCATTACGAAAAGATGAATAGCTTCACAATCGTCTCTGCTATCCAAGTTAGGGTTGTCATAAAATATATCGACATTTCTTCCACAAGGAACGACTCCGACGAAATCAAGGAAGTATGGATTTCTTACTTCTATATAATGAGTAACGGAGGGAGGACTGCGAACATCCTCGTCATCAGCTCCGGAGACATCGTCATAAATTTCGCAATCGGGGGTAAGACAACTTTGAACCGTCCACTCGTAAATTACGGAAGTATCCGGAGAAGAGAAAGTGTGAGTAGCGAAAGTCTCTTCGGTTATTATTTCTTCGGTTCCTCCGGGTCCGGTTATCTCCACTCTGTAACCTTCGGCTCCGGGTACCGAATTCCAATCCAGTGTTTGTGTTAATTCGTCGGAAGATATGACGGAAGGATTCGTAGAATCGATGGTTCCCGGTCTTAACTCCGTGGGAGGAAGTAAAATTACAACAAAGTCATTTGAGCCGGCATTTCCACACCTCAAGGAAGCTCTTCTGGCTTCGAAAGCGTTAGAATCGTCGGTTTCGAACTCTTCAATCTCTTCCACCGGAAGAGCACAACTGTGAATTGAATAATTATAATTGGTTTCAACCAGTAAATCATCATAATAATCGAATTCCGATTCGGGAACTATAAAATACTCGGTTTCAAAATTCACAGGTGAAAAGATATCGTATCCGGTTATTGCTACTGCGTAAGATTTTGCTCCGGGAACTGACTCCCAGTCAAAGTGAATAGGATATTCAACATTTCCCGTTGGAGAATTTACATAAGAAGGAGGTCTTCCGGTTGTCTTGAACTCAAACGGTGCGCTGGCGTCGGTCTCCGATCGCCAAGAAGAGCATTGTTTGTTTTCTTCGGCCCAATCCAGAATCGCTTCGGTATCGTCCTCGTCGAATCCGTGGTCCGTATGAGAATCCCAGCAAGCCTTTATATCCCATTCATAATTCGTGTCCAAATCGAAAGTTCTATCTATGGGTGTGGGTGGCATTCCGGGCATAATAAGTTCTCCGCTTAAATCGTCTTGATCATAATAAACTTCATTTCCGGATTGAATTTTTGCATCGATCCACTCCGAGCCATCGGCTTCTCTCAGTCTGTAGACATAACTCATAGCTCCGAATCTTCTTTCCCATTCTATAGTGAAAGGAAATCCGACCGTCGCGTCATCTTCTTCCACTATTGCTTGTTTTAAATTGGGTGGCCTTACATTGGTTGGCGCAAACAGCCTCTCTTCTTCTCGAGCATCAAGTTGAAATCTCCACATTTGACTGAAGCTGGTACAATCCGAGGCCTCTCTTTCTTTACAGCTAGCTACATTCCACGAATAGAGATCGACTCCTTCATCTTCGGGAAGTGTGAAAAATTCCATATCCCTATCTCTATGATTCGGCTCCGGAAATCTATGCTGAGCTTCTTCGGTGTTTCTGGGCCTGTATCTGAGAATACAAATTGGACTTCCGAAAAATGTTTGAGTGAGTTGAGTGTGACAATCTTCCAACACGGGATCTCCATACTCGCTTATCGTTTCGGTAGTAACTCTGGTTCCTTCCCCGATGCTCAAAAGATAATTTCGGGGAGGTACCGGTCTGCTGTCCGGTGTTTCTTGATACCATTGCTGCGCCCATTCGAGCTCTTCTCTGAAAGATACGTGATCCTGAAGGACCAAGCTGTTGGGGTCTTCATCCCAAATTGAATTCGGATCTGACACTTGATCAACCCACGACCTTAAACTTGATTCTTCTTTCAAATAATTCGGCTGGCCGGCTTCCATGGTGGTGCTTTCAAAACCGGGATGAAAACTCAAATCCCAAGTTGCATTTGATCCTCTCGTGTCGATATGAACGAAACCACCGTAAAGACCGACTCCTCCGGAAAAATATCCGTTTTGACGCAAGTTCAATGCATAATTGTATATAGCTCGATTACTCGTTCCGGTAAGACCGAAGTCTATGGCCGTATTTTGTACATGTTGACTGTTATCGCTGGATTGAGGGACGTGTGTTCTGTTATAGCTTAGTGATCTGTAAGCCGAAGTTACATCGATAGCCCCTCCGAAATGATTATGAATTTCTTGAACTATTCTTGCGGTGGGAATTATATTGGGCCAATACTCTTCGGGGGGGATGTTGGGGTCTCCACCGGCATGAACTATTTGGTAAGCCAGATTATCACTGGTTGGAGCATTTTCTCTTATATATTCCTGATAATCTCGAGCCGATTCTGAAGGTTCTCCGTCGACAATTTTCGGATCACCCGAGGTTCCATCAGTCGCCACTCTCTCAACCGTAGTTCCGTCGTCCAGATCAACTTCAACCGGATTATCGGGTGGGTTTAGATGTTGAGATATCGGATCGGTAAGATCCATGCCGTCGAGCTCATAAGTTCCCGCCTCTACTCCCGTATCTCCCGTTTCAGCCGGATATCTGTAGCCGTCGGGATAGTCGTATTCTTCCGCCTTTAGTCTGGTGGGATCGAAGTTGGGGTCATACTCTTTCGGATCGTAAGGAGAAACCCAGTTAGGATCAAGTGGGGCAATAAGCTCCGGAGCATCACTTGTTTCAAAGGAGAAAGTCGCTTCCGGACCCTTTGCACCCTCTTCTTCTTCAAGATAGTCATGACGGGAGCAGGCGGCCTGCAGACTGAAAGTATGCTCCGTATCGGACCGGAAAAAGGCCGGTCTGCCGTAAGAGTTATAAGTATCTTTTATTATTTCTCTGACCGTGGGATCATCATGTCTTTCGAGCATGTATTCTTTCATATATTCTCGATGATCTCTTTCATAATCGTATTTAGGCTCAAAGCTTAAAGGATTAAAGGTATTGGTTTCCAGCCAAATCTCTTTTTCCATTCCACAATTATTACATCCGACGATATTGTCTCTGTCATATCTCATGACATCCAGAGCTCTACTGTCATTTTGATCTTCTCTGTAGCTTCTGTATGCGTCGTGATTATAACTTTCCAGGGTATCGAATATGTCTTGTGCGTCTTCGTATCTATCCTCATCACCACCGAATTTTTCGTCTATAAGTCTATTTATTACTTCGTGTCGATGGAATTTGGGAGGTCGATCTTCCCTGTTTATGTTATCAAATCTTATTATGTAAGAGTCGACACAAGCTATATTTTCCGGATCATCATTATCACAAAATTTTAATTCTCCGTTTTCTATCCAGCCTTCATGCCAACCGGGAATATTCCACCAAAATATCTTTACGGGAAGAGGAGCTCTGGAAAGAGGATTATTGCCTCCCAGTATATCTTTCTCTCTTAAATGTTCTATATTTTGAGGAATTTCTCCACCTATCAAGTCCGGTAGCCAGGGGTTGTTAAAGTAGTAAGGGTCTTCTTGCTTAAAAGCACCGACTTCTTCCGGAACTCCGGGAGGAGCTTGGAGACAGTCCGTCTGACATGTCGGAAAAGGAATCGGTTCTCCGTATTTTTCTTCCATCTGATTTTCGGTCAGCCATCTTCCGCTGGAAGGCCATGCTTTTTGCCAGGAACCGACTTCTTCAAAAAGATCACCCTTTTTATCCGGTGTATAG
>PWGJ01000065.1 GCA_003554445.1 Candidatus Nealsoniibacteriota bacterium | reverse complement strand
TGTGGGCAATCCATTTGGTTAAAAGCCTCCTTGTAAAACAGCCATTATTTAGGGTTAGCATTCCTAAATATGCTGCATTTATCCACAGTATACCATATATTGTGGCTGTTATGCAAGCAGTAATACAAACCGTTTATATTGCCTTTTCAAAGAGCAAGACTAATTTGGTGCGATACTTAGGTAATAATCCCTTTCTAATGCTTGGTTAATATAGTTAAAGATTTTTGAGCAATATGTTCTAATCGAAAGCGAGGAAGCGTTTATGGATGATAAAAGTATTCTGGAAAATGTTACGGTAATTGATTTGGGGCAGGGTGCTGCTGGGCCTTTGTGTACAAGTGTCCTAGGTGATTTTGGTGCAGAAATCATAAAAATAGAGCCACCTAATGGAGATTGGGGAAGAACCTTAATTCCACTTATTGATGGTGAATCTGCAGTGTTTATGGAAGTTAATAGAAACAAAAAGAGCGTCGTTATTGATTTAAAAACTAATAAAGGATTAGAATTATTGAAAAAATTAATTGAAAGAGCTGATGTCTTAGTAGAAACTTTTAGGCCTGGAGTTATGTCACGTTTAGGTTTGGACTATGAAGTTCTCAAAAAAATGAATTCTAAGATTATCTATTGCTCGATATCAGCCTATGGACAAACAGGGCCATGGAAGAATAAGCCAGGTGTTGATGGAATAATTCAGGCTACTTCAGGGCTAATGAGTACTTTAGGTTTTGAGAATCTAGAACCTATTAAAGTGCCAAATCCTATTGCTGATTTTGTTTCCGGTATGGTGGCAACACAAGGCATTTTACTATCATTATTCGAAAGATTAAAAAGTGGTGTTGGGCAAAGAGTTGATGTCAACTTGTTTGATTCTGCTTTATTAATTCAAAAATTTACTATAGCTGCTTACTTGGCAACAAACATTTTACCCAAAAAGATTGGAAGTAAAGCACCTTATTCCTGTCCAAATGAAGCATATGAAACAAAAGATGGTTATATCATGTTGGCAGCTTATTCACCTACAAGGTGGCAAAAGCTATGTGAAATTATTGGTAAACCAGAACTTATAAGTGATGAGAGATTTAAATCAAATGAGGATAGAATTAATAACAGATCGAGCATAAAATCAATAATCGAAGAAGTTTTAAAAACTCGTGACACTGAACATTGGTGCAAGCTTTTTGAAGGCAACGACCTCATATGTGCTCCGATATATAGTTATAAAGAGACCTTTAATTTAGAACAAGTTGATAACAATCAAATTCTAAAAAAAATTAATCATTCAAGAATTGGGGAATATTATACTATAGAGGCAATGCCAATTTTAGAAAAGAAACCTGGAAAAGCAATTACGCCCTCACCTGTACTTGGGCAACATACTGAAGAAATATTGTTATCTTGTGGATTATCTAAAAATGAAATTATAGAGTTAGAGCGGGCAAATATAATTAAACTGATCAGTTAGTATAATTATATAAACTGTAATACAATAAAAGCATAACTGCGCATGGTTGTAAAATATTATAAAATATAGCATTTTGGATAAATTTATGTTGAGCAATATAGCTAAGTTACTAGTGAGAGTTGAAAATGCCAATTAAACTGGCTTTTTTTAGAATAGGGAAAACAAAAGGACGTACTTATATCCAAACAGTGGATAATTACGAGAGTTTTAGGGGTTATTATTGCCCAGCGGTGGTTGGTACTAATGCGATCTACCTAAACCGAGAGAACATAAGATTATACAAAGAAAAGAACATTAGGTTAAGCGGACTCCACCTGGGTCGACAGCCCAAGTTTGTTCACGCTTTTGAGAAAAGATTGGCTATAAAGGATAGCAAAAAGCGCAAAGTAGTAGAAACAGTCTTTGGTGTGAGCAAACGGCGCTACAGGTTGAACCTGACCGTAGCCAAATTGCAGGAAACCATTGAAACGACTATTGCCCTGCAATACCTGGTGATGAACTTAGAACGACAGCTGCGCTTCTTTTTATCCTTTTTCGAAGAGAGTATTACACGGTCTTAAAGCAATATTTTTAAATTGGCTGGGCAATTGTCCACAGCTGCTACTTTAGTAATTAGTAATAAAGTGTTTTTTGAGAAAACCCTAACCAATGACAAATTTAAGGGGAGGTTTATAAGTAATGGACGAATTAATAATTAGAAGGGAAGAAAAGCACGTTGTTCTAACATTAAACAGACCAGAATTTTTAAATGCACTGAATTATAGTTTGATTGATAAGCTAAAGGATACCATAACATCATTAAATGAAGATGCTGATGTGAGATGTATTTGTATTACTGGAAATGATAAAAGTTTTAGTACGGGAATTGATATCAAAGAAAGGGTCAATCAAATAAAAAAAGGGAGTTTTAAATTTTACAAAGAAGACCCTTTAACGAAAAGTTTTAGAGATCTTTTAAAATTAATTGATAATATCGAGGTTCCAATTATCGCTGTTATAAAAGGTTATGCTGTGGGAGGGGGGTTAGAATTAGCGTTAGCTTGTGATTTCCGATATGCTGCAGATAACTCTAAAATAGGACTAACCGAGGCTAAAGTAGGTAGCATTCCCGGCGGAGGAGGCACACAAAGGTTAATGCGCTCTATAGGAAAAAGTCTGGCATTAGAACTTATGTTTACTGGATATTTAATTGATGCAACGCAAGCAGAAAGAATAGGGTTGGTTAATAAAGTATACCCTATAAATGAGATATTAGATAAAGTTGATGGTATTGCTGATACTATTTCTAAAAATGCTCCGTTGTCACTAAGTTTTATTAAACGTGCGGTAAAAATTGGGGATGATATTAGTTTAGACGACGGCCTAGAATTAGAAAAAATATTACATGGGTCAATACAAAAATCTAAAGACTACAGTGAAGGTATGAGTGCTTTTCGTGATAAAAGAAACCCCAATTTTAAGGGTGATTAATTTTTTTAATAGAACAACAAATATTACTGTTTTTAGGAGGGCACAAATGAGAATAAGGGATAAAATCGCATTAGTTACAGGTTCAGGTAGTGGTATTGGAAAAGCGATTGCGGAGCGTTTTGTTAAAGAGGGAGCAAAAGTTATTCTTAATGACATAAACGAAAAAAAATTAGACGATACTCTTTCAGAAATCCATAATATTTGTAATGCCAATTGTACGGGAGTTGTTGCTGATGTAAGCGAAACCCAAGATGTTGATAAACTATTTAAGAATATCCAGTATAATTATGGCAAAATTGATATTTTAGTTAATAATGTGGGTATTGCGAAAGATCGTACTATAGTGAAAATGTCAGATGAAGAATGGGATGCAGTAATTAAAACTAACTTAAGGTCTTATTTTCTGTGCTCTCGAAATGCGGTTAGAATTATGAAAAACAATAATTATGGTCGTATTGTTAATATATCTTCCAGGGCTTGGCAGGGTGGGTTTGGTCAATCAAACTACTCAGCTTCAAAAGGGGGAATAATAAGCTTAACACGTACTTTAGGTTTAGAATTGGCTAAATATGGTATAACCGTCAATGCAATAGCGCCAGGTATTATTAATACTCCGCTTTTTCAATCTTTTTCTGATAATGCAAAAGAAAAGTTGTATAAGATGCAACCAGGTGGTCAGATAGGGGATCCGGAGAGTGTTGCTTATGCTGTATTAAATTTTGTTGATGAAGAAGCATGGTATATCACAGGTCAAACTCTTTATGTTTGTGGGGGGAAAAGTTTAAGCAGTTCTATGGTTTAATTATAAAAAATAATTAGAGGTTATGCCTTAGAAGGATACAGAAGTTTCCACGCTCCTTAAGCTCAGAGTTATTTTTTTTAGGGACGGATCCAAGATTAAAATCTTTATGCTTTTTATCGGTCTGGGTAAACTTTTTCTAGGGGCTATCGGACCTCTTAGCACTGATCGCAGGGCAGTCGGCCTACGGCGTGCCTTTTAAGGAGAGCGAAAGGTCGCCCGCATGAACATTATCAAACAGTTGAACCGGGAGGTGCAATTAACCATTTTTGTTGGTTAAATAACTTTTAGTACATAGAGTGGTGGATTCGCCGCAGTTGTGGATTTGGTGGTTAACACTTCGAGTTCCTCACAAGCTCTATAACTCTACAACCACCGCTGCTAAGAGTTTCAAATTCTAAGAAAAAAGGAAAGATTAAAAGCATGATTGTAAAATAATGAGATAGGAGTTGACAAAATTGAAATTAGTTAAAGAGAGAAATGGCAATTATGTTTTAAATGGTAATAAGTGTAAAGTTTGTAATATTGTTTTCTTCCCAAAAAAAGAAGTCTGTATAAGTTGTTTTTCCAGTAATAATTTAGAAGAATTTGGATTAGAGAATATAGGCATATTACATACCTATACCATAGTGCATAGGAGTTTTCCTCAATTCAATACTCCTTATACAATTGGATATGTAGACTTACTTAATTCAGGAGTAAGAGTTTTTGCACCTATAAAAGATTCCGCCCCAGATTCATTAAATATTGGGGATGAAATGAAGATTATATTTGAAACTGATGAAAAAGGTCAAGTAAATTATTATTTTGTAAGAAAGGTGGAATAAAGAGATGAGGGATGTTTACTTGTTAGGAGTAGGTATGACTAAATTTGGCAAATACCCAGAAATTCCGATTGAACATTTAGGAAGAAACGCTGTTTTTGAAGCCATAAAAGATGCAAATATTAATCCTGTTGAAATTGAATCCGCATATTGTGGACATGCCTTTCAAGGATCAACTGCGGGACAAAGAGTTCTAGTAGAATTAGGATTAACGGGTTTTCCAATAACTAATTTGGAAAATGCTTGTGCGAGCGGTTCTACTGCTTTTAGAGAAGCGTTTTATGCTGTAGCTAGTGGGAGAAATGATATTTCATTAGCAATAGGAATAGAAAATTTATCAAATAAGTTTAAGGGGGCTTTAGGACCTGATGAAACAGATTTAGAGGCAAAGATGGGTTTAACTATGCCTGCGTTATACGCTATGAGAGCAAAGCGCTATATGTACGAATTTGGTTTAAAAAAAGAACATTTGGCCAGTATCTCAGTAAAGAATCATAAAAACGCACTTGAGAACGATAGAGCAATGTTTGGAGCAAAAATAACTATAAATGAAGTGCTCAAATCTAAAATGATAGCAGATCCCTTACATAAATATGATTGTAATCCAGTAAGTGATGGAGCTTCTGCAGCTTTGTTGGTTAGTAAAAAGGTTGCTAAACAAGTAGGTGGTAGGCCAATAAAAGTACTAGCATCTGCGCTGACTTCAGGGAAATATGAACCTGGTTTTATTAATATGACTTTTGAAGATATAACAAATCGTTGTGCTTTGAGTGCATATAAAACTGCTGGAGTAGGGCCAGAGGATATTGATTTTGCAGAGGTTCATGATTGTTTTACAATTGCAGAAATTTTGCGTGTTGAGGGGATAGGTTTTTGTAATCCCGGAGAAATGATATCTTGGATTGAGGAAGGAAAAACTGAGATTAACGGTTATAAGCCTATCAATCCTAGCGGTGGATTAATAGGGAAGGGGCATCCCTTAGGAGCCACTGGAGTTGCACAGATGTTTGAAATTGCCAGACAGTTACGAAACGAAGCTGGAGATAGACAAATCAATAATCCAAGAATTGGTTTAGCACATTGTCGGGGTGGAGCAGTCGCAGGAACTGAAGGGGCAGCATGTGCAGTTCATATTCTAATGAAAGAGTAATTTTGCTACTTTAATAAATAAGTTCACCGATTTTGAAGCCATGTTCTGTGTCAAGACATTCTGGACTTAACAGTGTAAAGATTGCTTGACATAACCAATAGTTTTACCCCGTGTCTTTTTAGACTTGACCGGCACGATTAACCCGTTAGATTTCTTGTTTTGCTGACCGGGTATGATCAGCTGCTTTGGAATATAATCCGGATCTGGATCTCCGGGAAGCACTATGGCCATTTTCAATAAATGTTTTTTGCGTTGTTTTTCCTGTTCTTTGAAAACCTGAATATGGGCTTTAATTTCCTCTTCAAAGCCGGCATAATGCATGTAAGGGGTAGTCCCTTCCAAAGCCTGGTGCGGGCGGATATAGTTGTACTCATGAAATGAGCGTCCGAGTGTATTGATGAAGTCTTCAACGGTGTCAGTCATTACAGCCCTGTTGAGGGCAAAACGCACTTCTTCGTTATGCTGTTCTGTTATGCCGAAAACAATTGGGGTGATTAGCTCCTGGTCAGGACATGTTCCATCCCTAAGTTGCCTAAAAGTTCCTGGAAGGCATTAATGCCTTTCCAGCTGGCAAACTGTCTACCCCGGTCGGTCAAAAGCTGATTCGGCAATCCGTAAGTTTCCACCGCTTCCTGGAATACTTTAATTACATTGGCTCCTGCTTGTGTGGTGTAAACTTTATTGGCCACAATGAAGCGGCTAAAATCGTCCAGGATGGAGATCAAGTAAAAGTAGCCTTCCTTTTTCAAGTGGTAATACATGATATACATCATAAAAAGCACTTTTGGACTGGTGCTTTCAAAATGCCTGGTTCCCTTCGGTGGAGCCTTGGGCAGGTTATCTGTTTGGTAACCGCTTTCTTCCAGGATCCGTTTTACTTTGCCCGGTTGCAGGTTAAGCCCGTATGTGCGCAACAGCTGTTTGCTGAGCTTGACCAAGCCGTAAAGGGATGTTCTTTTTTCATAGATAAAAGCTTCTTCTCCGCTTCTGATTCAGAACTCGGTTAGCTTTCTTTTTGTTCTGGTTCCTTGGCTATCTCGGTCCGACTGGCCAGTTGTTTGCGCCAGGTGTAGTAACTGGCATCGGAAAATCCGTATTGCCTGCAGGCCTCTTTAATACTCAGGCCTGATTTGGAGACCAGCTCTACGAGCTTGGCTTTCTTCTCGTCTGAATAAAACATGATGTTACCCTTCTTTGGTTCATGAGGGTTAATCATGCTGTCAATTGATCTGACACGCGGCCTACTGGCCTAGTGTCAACCGATCTTTTTACCAAAATATCCACGAAAAGGGTAGTATAATACAGTTAAAAACTGGCGAAACGGCAAGATGATTCAAAGATGGATGGCCGCCGGGTTGCTCGACGCAGAAACAAGATTTAGGCGCATCAAGGGATACCGAGATATGTTGTTGTTAAAGAACGAAATCAAGCGTTTGATTATAGAGCAAAGCGACGGACATTCGAATAAGAGAGGAAACTGGTCAAAAACAGCGTAATCCTACGCCACTGAAATTCCACGGCGATAGGGTGTTATCTTTCAAATTAAACCGGGGGTAGTTTTTCAAAGTCCCCCGGTGGTGAATTAGGTCATAATCTGCACATTTATCATTTTGTACCAGATAACATTCATTCCTTTTGCACAATGTCA
>PWGJ01000083.1 GCA_003554445.1 Candidatus Nealsoniibacteriota bacterium | reverse complement strand
GAAACTACTTTCTGGACTCACGAACACAGCGAAATTAAAGGAGATGAATATGAGTGACAACCTTATTGATTACAAGGAGTTGTTCGAGCGCCTGGGCACGACCCGGGCGCAGGTGAAGAAGCAGTGGAGGGAGTGGCCGCATGTGCTGATGGGGCACGGCAACTCCCTGCGCAATGCTCGGTTTGACTACGACGAGGTGGTCAAATTTCTCAAGGAACAGACGAAGCAGAAGGAGCAGTCCAGAGATTAGGGCATGCGGCTGACCGCCTGGTTGTATTGATATAGGAACTGTTTGTGAGTACTGGCCATCTGATCGTCCAGCTTCCGCCTCTTGGTTATATCGCTGGTTGCTTCTTTCTGTCCTGTCAAGGGACCCAGTTGCTTCTGGGCCGTGTCCATCCTATTGGCTACACGGCCCAGAAGCTCTCTGTTGTCCGCCTCAAACACCCTTAATTCTTCAAGTCTTTGTCGCCTCAAGGTGGAATCAACTGTCCTGTTGAGCCTAGCCTTCATTCTACCACGCTCTTCCTGGAGATCCCGAATGTCCTGGTGTGCGGTCCAGAATGCCTGACGTGCTTCAGAGTTAGGGATGTTTCCTACAAATCTACGGGTGATCCTCTGGTGTGACTCCAGATCCCCGTATGCTCCGCCGGTTATGGCTGCAGCATTGTTGGGTATGTCGTGCATGAGAAAGCGAGTTGCACCACCCCCATAACTTTTAACTACAATGTGGTCGAAGGCCTTCCAGGCATTCTGCCAGACTGTAGCTTCATCATCCCAGAAAACGGGAGTACCCCGCCAGTTTTTATTCCACAGATAAGTTTCCAGAATAGGATCAGTCAGGGATCCGGAAACTGTCTGGACCATCCACCGGGGGATATCCTCACGGCTATTGATGACCACTTCTCCACCCAGAGGGTTGAAGTTTAGACTCAGGTTGCCCGCAAGGTTAGCCATACCCACCACAGGGTTCTCACCGTGCAGCATGTCCGAGGTGATGCGGCCCATGTTGTAAAAGGCACCGAACACGTAGGGCAGGGGAACCTTCAGGTGTTCTCCTTCGATACCCGGGATAGGCAGGATCATGGATGTGTTTTTAACCCACTCAGTGAGTTTGTCGAACCTGTTTTCTCCGTCTTCGTCAGTACCCAGACCCAGCCTGGCCAGCTCGGACAGGATAAAGCCGCCGGCCATGATGCCGCCTACCAGTTTGCCTGCCTTCTTAGGGTCCTGCTTAAGCCAGTGTCCGCTGGTGGCAATGCCCTGGACGCTGGCATTGAAGAACAAGTGCATGGAGTTGAGCACCTGGTTAGTGCCCCGGCGGTCAAAGTTTACGTTCATGTCCTTGGCTGCCAGGGATGCCCGTTCAGCAGTCCAGCCGTTCTCCCGCAGGTGCTGAAACAAAGACAGGCGCATAGCGTTTTCACAGGTCTCGTTCCAGCGGCTGACTATATCCGAGAAAGTATCCCAGTGCTGCAGCATTGTGGCGGATGGAGTATTCTTGCCCCTGGCCAGAGCACTCTTGAGCCTGTCTATATTTTCGTAGTATTTGTCCTGCTCAGCCAGAGTGTAATAACCTGTCTGTACGCCAAATTTTTCATATTCCTGAATATACTCTTCCTTGAATCCGGCTATTGTTTCTCTGGATTTAACATTACCCTTCTTGAACTGGTTCAGGGCTCGCATGGCATGGAATACGTTGGTGGCAACGGCCTTGGCCGTTCCATGAGGCATGCCCTTTTTGTGTGCCCCTACATACAGGTGAGCACTACCTGTCAGGATTTCTCTGACCAGGTTCACTCCCCAGAAGTGAGGGTTATACCTAATAAGGGCTTGAGCCAGGACCCGATTGCCTTTTTGCATACCCCGAAGTAAACCATGAGCTTCCGGTGGGCTGAGGTTGGCCATAGCCTGGGCCAATCCCTGGTGCTTTACTCTTATGTGTCGCAACTGACCATCCACCCAGGCAGAAACCACATCCGCCTGGTCCATGATGCCATCTTTTTTCATCAATTCTTCAGGAGAGATGATAGTGTCCGGATGAATTTCCTCAAACAGTTTATCGTAAGCTTTCTTATCTCTGCCTTTTAAAGCATGAGCCAGATTCCAGAATTTGCGTTTTACCTCGTTTTTTTGTCCCTGGACCAGGACTTCCTGGTATCTGGCCACCGCAGCCAGTGCAGGATTTTCTCTGTCCATCCGGGCCATTTCATCAGCGAAGGCAAACGGCGTCTGCAGTGGCTTTGCTCTGGCATTCTGGATCTGATGTACAGGTCTCATGCCCATCTCTTCCAGGTAGTTCAAGGTGGCCAAGTTGATATTTTTTATACGATCAACCAGGGAGTTCATCTGTTTCCGAGTCATGTGTGCAGGCACTGTGCCTTCCTCACCCCGGCGCAAGGTCCGGATATAGTCGTCCAGGGCTGGGGTCCGACTGTCTTTGTCGATAAGCTTGTGTTTTTCCAGGTCGTTTATCAGCTGTTTAAGGTGCACTCGGTCCAGCATGTTTTTCACATGCCCACCGGCTCGACTCTTGTAGATACTGGCTGCGTGATAGGGCCTTACTTCATCCCCCATCTCCACACCCATGCGTTCTATGGTCTCTTCAAAGCGCTTGAGTCCCCTGAATCCATCCTGTAACCAAGTGATCATTCTGTCGTTCCAGCGCTGCTCGTAATGGGCAAACTCGTGAATGTTCAAAACCGAGTTGGAATCAAATATCTCCCTGAATGTACGCCCAAACCCCCAAGCATATTTGACGTTCACGCCTTTGTATGCTTTGGCTGCCAGGTTCCGGATCTCCGCCCGGGTAAGCAGAGGGTTGCCCTCTTTATCTACCAGGGATTTGACCCCCATTTTGCGCAGTTGCCGGGTGATAAAAGAGACGATCCGGTCCAAGTAGGTGCCCACTTCCTTGGAGACGATATTGCCTTGAGCATCCACCTCGGCGTTTTCAATCATACGGCCAACAACTTCTTCCGCCGCCTGGTGCTTGGCTTCCCGGGTACTGGTATCCATCTCGTTTTCCAGGGTAGACAAAACACCTTGCACCTCAGCATTGTACTGCTTGACAATACTGTCCAGGAAGGCATCGTAGGAGATATCCTTGACCCGGCCAAAGGCTGCTTTCAGGCCGTGATGGGCCACAGCTTCGTGCAGGTAGGATATGACCATGTCTTCGGTGGTATGGTGGCGATCCCGGAAGATATAGATGCGCCCATCTCCGGCCTTAACCGCTTTGGCCAGGTTGGCTACAGTGGGGTCAGCAAAGGTGTGCGTTCTCAGGCGTGGATCCATCTGGTTGATGTCTTCCAGGAGCACCACATTGTCCGCCAGGTTCTCAGCCCCCACAATCTTTCCGGCCAGCTTGCGGATGGTCTTGTCGGCCTGAATGATGTCCGCCTGAGATTGTCCCGGATCAGGCATGGCATCCAGGCTGGGGGCCAGGCGGAAGATACTCCGTTTGACTTTGGAAAGAACATCGAACCCGGCTCGCCTGGCTGTGGCCATACGTTCTTCCAGGTCCATAATGTTTGCGTATTCTTCTGGAGTGAACCCTTCTACGGCTTCCATGGAGGGGATGACAGAGTAAGCGATTTTTATTCCGTCACCATGATCTATGACTACCTTACGGCTGCGGCCTTCATGCTGGGAGACGGTCTCTTCGGAAACTATGTGCACCCCATACATGGCTTTGCCAGCCATCTGCTTGATGGTTTCCAGCTGCCCTTCAGTGATGACGTTGTATCTGGATCCAAAGTCGTTAAGCTCCGGCCCCTTGCCCTTGACGGTTTCAGTAGGCATGAGTCCGGCTATATTCAGGTCGATCTGCTCCTTATCTTTCTGGCTTTTGAGCTTAATGTCTTGAGCTTTCTGTATTCTGCCGTCAGGAGACAGGTATTCAAAACGGACAAAAACTTTCTGGGGATCGCCCATGGTAAAGAAGCGTAGGTTGTTGTAGGCTTTGGTTTCTCCCATGTCTTTTTTAAAGAAGGGCAGTTCCTGCTCCATGGCTGCAGAGAAGTTTATGTGCTTCTCATCCCACTCGAAGTATTCCTTCGGAAATTCTTTCAGATTGACTGTTTTTTTCCATCTGGTCTCGTGTTTGCTTAACTCTTTGACCTGACTGATCAGTTTCTTCCTGAGCTTTTCGCCCATCTCAACAGCCTGAGTGGGATCCCATCCACTCTTAACGCCTGCAAGCTCAGCAGATCTATGTAGCTCCAGGTCAGACATCGCCATCAGATCATCATGGCTTATTCCACCATAATAGGCTGGATTGACCGTACTTTGATCTCCCCACTCTTCAACTATGGCTATGTCGCCCCTGTTTATATCTTTATTTTTCTCCCAACGCTTTTTGATTGTACTATAGAAGCCCGGGTCTCTTGCATCTAACCAGGGATTCGCCGCAGGTGCCTGGACACTGTATTCAGCAACCATATCCTGCCAGGTAGAAGTCACATTCCAGGCCCGAACTTGATTCCCTTGCTCATCAATGGTATGCTCAATGGTTGTATGCTTTGCAAGCAATTCCTCGGCAGTAAGTTCCGCAGGTTCACGTTCAAACTGAGCCAGATCCACACCGACAGTCAGCGCTCCAAGGTTAGCTTCTTTCTCTCCAGTCACATCATCCCTGTACTCTTTATCCCATGCCGGATCCTGAGAATATACCAGGCGATCTATGCTTGCCGGGTGAAGGCTGCTCATGTGAGTCACAAGCTCAGAAGGGAAGTGGGTAACCTGTTCCTGTAGATACTCAACCTCAGCCATGGGCTGCTGTCCTTTTGGCCTATCTTTAGCTTCCTTGCGGGACTGCTCAGTCAGACTGTCCAGCTCCGCCTGCAGAGATTTCAGTTTTTCTCTGTGACCTTTGATTTGTTCATCCAGAGTGCCTTCCCTGCGGATCTTGAGCAGTTGTTCTCGCCGGTTTTTATTCGTGGGTCTTTCCTGCAAGCCTTGCTCTTCCCGGGATCGCTTTCTGTGCTGCAACTTATCCAGTTCTCTGGTATGTACAGCCCTCCTGGTAGTGAACATGTCTACATTTTCTTGCTCTTTCTCTATCTGTCGCTTTAATTCGTAAAACCTTTTTGTTCTTTCTTGAGCTTTCTTCAATCTGTCCTTGAATTGTTTTAAGGACGCGGCGCTGGCCTTGTCCGTAATATCCAGGTCATAAAACACTCCAGCCTGAGCATCTTCGATCACTCTCAATCGTTCAATATGTCGAGTGCCTGTTTCATCCCGTATAGATATGGTTTTAATTGCCACGGGAGAGACGGAGGGGTTCTGTGCATCCCAGGCCTGCATGTCTTTCCTGGTCAGAATCTGGGCATATTCTTCCAATACCTTGTCCTTGAACAGTTGGTGCAGCTCAGAGTCAACTTCAATCTCTTTGCCCATACGGATTACTTTTTTCTGGGGAGGTTTTTTTACTGTGTATTCAGGACGGGCTTTGGTTAACTCAACCTCCCATCCCCTGGGAACATCACGGTAAACACCATCTATTAGCTGTCTGTCAGTGACCATCCTCTTAACAGTATAGACGTTTCCATCAATGCGTACCTTCTGATGAGGCCGCAAACTGTGCTCATCAACACGCAGGGTTTTTCCATGGATCATGTCATGCAGGGTCTTCTTGTGGGCAGATGATATGTCCGGAGAAACTGCTTCAACTATCTTTTTTGCTAATTCGCTGGCATTCTTGCGGATCTTCTTCATCTTCGCTGATGTGGGAAGGATGAAAGACATTGCCCGTTCTCCCAGGATTTTATTCTGTTCACTTCTGGGCATCTGGTTTTTGTGAATCTTCTCCTTTTCTTTTTGAGTGAACGAGATTGAGTTGTGTATTTCCCGCAACTGTTTCATGTACCCATCGAAGGTCTCTTTCATTTTGGTGTTGCGGCTTTTGGCGTAATTCTCGTAAGCCTTTACCTGGCTTTCGGCCACAGCTCTTGTGATAGCCACAGGATTTCCGGCATTATCATGGAGCACGGTATCCACACGTTCCCCATCCATGACAGATGTGTAGGAAGGGTCTTCAGACCTTTCACCCATGACGGCCAGGAGTCCGCCGTAAGTACCATCTTCTTTCCTGAAAAGAACCTGCTGGCGCTCATCTTTTTGCAGTTTCCTGTTAGCCCGCTCAACCCCGTATATTGTGTCTTTCTGCTCTGAACTTAAGGCCTGTATGTCGACATTCATCTCCGGCACCATGTCGTATTTATGGTAAAATCTTCCAGGCATATTTTCTCTGGCTTTAGCACTCCAGGTTACCGGGATGCTCCAGGTAGTGCCGCTTGCAGGCCTGGGCAGTCCCTGGACAAAGCCTTGAGATGAAACACTAAGAGCCCCGGACTCGTAAACGTCTTTGATTATTGGATGCAGTTCTTTTACCGGAGGTAGCTCACCCTTTTCTATCTTGAAGCCGCCCTCGACCTTGTTCATGGTCAGGCTAAGACGCTTAAGTTCCTTGTGCATGGCGCTGGTCATCTTCCGGATATTTTCTGAAGGCACATCGAACCATTCCGGGTTGGCCTCCAGGTCTGCCTGGCGCTGATCCAGAACGGACTGCTTGGGAGTAAGAAGCATGCCGTCAGGGTATACAGTATCGAAAGCATCAAACTGATAAGCTTGGGATGCTGTTTCTATGGCGAAGTGCTCCAGGGCCTGCTTCTGCTCCAGAATCTTGTCCCGGGCAGCCTTGAGGGCTGGAGACATCTTGCCTTCATAGTTCCGGTCCTGTGATTCTTGATAGATGCGATCAAGGATCTTGGGTCTAATATCCGGCCTGTATTCCTTGGGCAGCTGGTTTACACCTTCCAGGATCTTTCTTCTGAGCACATTGGGGTCCTGGTGAGCCTGGTCCTTCTCATTATAGAGAATGTTATCCAGGGTATCCACCTGCCGGGCAGCTTCCTTGGCCTTGGGAGCGTATTTTTCCTTGGTTTTTGGTAGTTTGCCAAGCATTTTTTTGGACTTGGCCAGGTAACCGGGTTCAGGTGTGGCCAGAGCAGGCTCAGCTGCTGCATCCTCAGCCAGCTCCCTGGTTTCAGCCTGCCTTTCCAAGAAGGCTTCATGCTGTTCCTGGTTGCGCAGCAAGGATCTTTCCTCTGATTCCTTGTCCAGGAAGAGAGGGGGTTTGAGGCCGACACGCTTTTTTACTTCAGCTTCAATAGCATCAACTGTGTCCTGGTCTTTGACGGTTTCCCTGACTCTTTCCATGCGCTTGGCAACTGCTGTCTCTGCTTCTTCTGGAGTTTGAGTGGACACTTCTCCCTGCAGGTCAGCGGAATACTCCTGCACAATACTTTCTGAGACGGATTCCTTCTTGAATACCTGCTCTTCAATGTCCTGTGCTGCGGTTCTTGTTT
>PWGJ01000009.1 GCA_003554445.1 Candidatus Nealsoniibacteriota bacterium | reverse complement strand
TCATTCTCACCGGAGGTGGAAGTGAAGACAATATAGCCAAAGGTAAGAAGTTCATAACTTACGCCATAGTCGGTGTATTTATCGGTGTATTCGCTTATGCGGTACCCGCCATATTGAACTTCATAATGGGCTAGATAATCCAAGTTTTGTTGACCTTGAATAACTTCAACCCCTTCTTCGGAAGGGGTTGATTTTAATTTAATAAGAGATAAAATTAATCAGAGCCGAGGTGGCGAAACCGGCAACCGCGGTAGGTTTAGGGCCTGCTGCTCGCAAGAGCTTGTGGGTTCGAATCCCACCCTCGGCACAAAAAAATCGCTCCGATCCGGAGCGATTTTATATTTTATAGATGAATATATTTTTACCTTTGGGGCTGGTTATTACTTCTTCAGGTTCTCGATCAGGAAAAGAAAAACAATAACTGACTAATTTAATTGAATTCTCTTTATCCATTCCATTTTCCAATCTTTTCATTAACATCGGAGATCCGTACATATATAAGACATCCGCATCGGACAGATCAACATCCAAAAAATTTTTTCTAATAATCTCAGCCTCCAGCCCTCTTAATCGTAAATTTATTTTTGAAAGAAGATACCAGAAAAGAGAATACTCAATTCCCTTTGCGTCAGCTCTGAAATCCCGTCTTGCGATTGCAACCACTCTTCCGGTACATGAACCCAAATCATAAAAAGAATCTCCTTCAGAAAGCTCTACGGCCTTCAGAGCACATTTTATTTCACTTTTTGGGGTCGGAATCGGAGGTGCTCCGTAAAATAGTGATTTTATGCTCGAGGGTGAAAAAAATATCGCTATTACGACTAAAGCGTAAATTATAAAGACTACGGGCAGAGCTATCAGGATTATTATTTCACTGTAATTCATTCTTCTTCCAGCTTAACCTCTCTTCTTTTTTCTCTTTCTATACGAGGAACTTTAATGGTTAAAACTCCCTGATTCATGGTAGCTTTTATTCTTGAAGGATCCGTCTCTTCCGGTAATACTATCTCTTTGGAAAACGGTCCCCAAAAACATTCTTCGATAAAAAATTCTTCGATTTCTTCGTTTTCCAGCCGCTCTCGCTCTCCTTTTATTGTTACCATGTCTTTTTCCGTAATTATCTCCAAGTCATCCTTGGATACACCGGCTATGGTGGTTTGAATTACTATATTTTTATCGGTTTGATAAACGTCAACGGTTAATTCTCCTTCTTTGGAAAGCCAGCTCTTGGACTTTTTTTCTCCCGAATTTTTATTTTTCTCCTCCTTTTTATTTTCTGACATATTTTTAAAGTTTAATTTATAAATTTATTTCACAAATTCCCTTCATTCTTTTTGTCTCTTTAAACCCTCTTAAAAGAAGCATGGTTAAGACGAGCAAAAAGAGCAAAAGAAAAATCGGATAAATTATATTTTCGGAAATTGCCATAAATTCGATAAGAACATTGTAGAGGGTATGGAAAAAAGTTACCACGATCAAGCCCAAAAAGATAAAAAGAGGTTTCATCACTCTTATCGAGAGAGCCATGAAATAACCCAGAATACCGGCTACAATTGCATGAAAAAGTGTCGTTATTGCAAATCGTAAAAGAACCAGTTCGGCAATCATTTCGGTCGGAACTCTTGAAAAATAAATATAATTTTCCAAAGCGGCAAACCCCAATCCGGCCGTTATCATGTATATAATAAAATCAACCGGTTCATCCAGCTCCCTTACACCTAAAAGAAAAACTCCCAGCAAGACCGCCAAAAGCTTAACCGTTTCTTCCAAAAACGCTACTGCGAAAAAGGAGTCGACAAAACTGATAAAGATCGACAAATTTCTCCCACCTTCGGTACTTACTGAGTGAAGAAATTCTCTGGTCGGTGCCTGAATCGAGGCGGCTAAGAAAGCTCCTAAGACACCAAAAATGAATACGAGTAAAATTCTTATCTTCGGCTCCGGATCATTATCCTTATCCAGAAAATAAAAGAGCCAAATCAGACTGGGTAACACTCCCAATATGGTAAAGGATATGTATTCAATCGTTAAATAACTCATCTAAACAGGCCACTCTTCGATCATTATTGTCTCCTTTTTATCTTCAAGTGGCATCTTTTGATAGATTTCTTCGGTTACCAAAGGAATAAAAGGATGAGCAAGCTTCAGGATTCCGGCAAAAATTGAAATCAAAACTTCCTGACGAGCTGCTTTTTTCTTTTCATCCTCCAAAACATCTTTTGATTCTTCTATAATTTCATCTGCAAATCTATGCCAGCTGTAATGGTAAAGTTTTTCACCCGCATGTGAAAATTGAAAATTATCCAAGTCATCAGTTATCTCTTTGGCTTTCTCTTTGAATTCTTCAAGCAACTCTTTATCTTTTTTACTTAATTTCGGGTCATTTTTCGGATCGTAGTCTTGACACCGCATCATTAGAAATCTAAACATATTCCATATCTTGTTGACATAATTTCTGTATCCTTTTATTTCATTTTCAGAAATTGTCATATCTTTCCCGGGCATATTACCGACTACTAGTGACATTCTTAAAGCGTCCGTACCGTATTCTTCAGCCACTTCTATCGGATTTATTACATTTCCTTTGGACTTGGACATCTTGTCCTTGTTTTCATCTCTGACCAATCCATGTAAATATACATCCTTAAAAGGAATTTGTTCCGTTCTGTAAAGGCTGAGCATAATCATTCTGGCTACCCAGAAGAAAAGTATATCGAATCCGGTTTCCATTACGGAAGTAGGGAAGTACTTTTCAAGTTCGGGCTCGTCTTCGTTTATGAGAGTTGCAAACGGCCATTGACCTGAAGAAAACCAGGTATCGAAAACATCTGTGTCTTGTTCTAAATTATCACCGCCACACTCCGGACACTCGTCAGGTTCTTCACCCTCGGTTATAATCCACTCTTCATTTTCATCGGTAGAGCAATCCATACATTTCCAGGCCGGAATTTCAATTCCCCACCAGTTTTGACGAGATATATTCCAATCTTTTATATTTTCCATCCAGTGGAGGTAGACTTTTCTATAATTATCGGGGTGAATAGTGACATCACCGTTTTTAACCGCTTCGATAGCAGGTTCGGCCAATGGCTTTATATCAATAAACCATTGTTCCATAAGGAGAGGTTCTATTTCTTGACCACACTTATAGCAAACCGACATACTGTGCTCGTATTCATCGTCAACTCTTTGCAAAATTCCCATCTCATCCATATCTTCAGCAACCTTTTTTCTGGCTTTTTTTGCGTCCATTCCCGAATAAGGACCGGCAGCATCGGTCATCTTTCCGTCTTTATCTATAACTTCTATCGGTTCCGGCATTTCGCCTTTGTGTCTTTGCCAAATTTCAAAATCGACTTCCGAATGAGCCGGTGTTACTTTAACTGCTCCGGTGCCGAATTCTTGATCAACGGCCTCGTCGGCGATAACTTTTATCTTCTTTTCGCCGAGCAGAGTCCTTATTTTTATCTGTTTACCGACATACTTTCTATATCTTCTGTCGTCCGGATGAACTGCAATTGCGGTGTCTCCGAATTTAGTTTCCGGTCTGGTTGTAGCCAGAATAAACGGACCATATTTTATGTAATAAAGATTCGTTTTTCTCTCTTCATGATCAACTTCAAGGTCCGAAAAAGCAGTTTGATGATTTGTGCAGTAGTTCACTAATCGTTTTTTTCTGTATATCAGACCTTCGTCGGCCATTTTTTTAAAAGTTTTGTAAGTCGTATTTACAACTTTTTCATCAAGTGTAAAAGTGTCTCTACTCCAATCACAAGAAGCTCCCAGCTTTTTAATCTGATCTCTTACCAAATCTCTATTTTTTTGAGTGTAATCCCAGACCTGTTTATAAAATTCATCCCTGTCCATATCCAAACGGGACTTTCCTTTTTCTTTTAACTTCCTTTCAAAAACAACTTGAGTTTCAAATCCGGCGTGATCCGCTCCCGGAAGCCATAAGGCTTTTTTCCCGTTCATTCTGTTGTATCTGATCATTATATCCTGAAGCGTTATAAAGACTGCGTGTCCGATATGCAAGGGGTCGTTGGCATTCGGGGGAGGCATTAAAATAGAAAACGGTTCATCGTGACGGTCGGGAAGTTCTTCCGGATTAAAATAACCGGTCTTTTCCCAGAGTTTGTAAACTTTTTTTTCTTTCTTATTTGGTTCGTATGCTTTTGGTATATTCATAATGATTCAGTATAACAAAATTTTCAGTTAATTTTAAGATTCGGATCAGCTTTCAATGTTTTCCAATTTAAAGTTTTAGTTTTATCTTTTTCGTAAGCAGCGGTTACTGCAATCATTTTAGCGTTATCGGTTGAAAAATCAAAACCGGGCAGAATTATTTTAAGGTCATCAGCACGATTTTTAACTTTCTCCCTCAAGTTTAAGTTAGCGGAAACTCCTCCACCGATTATTACCGTTTTTGCTCCAAATTCATCAACTGCTTTAAATGTTTTTTCAATTAAAACTTCGGTTATTGCTTCTTGTATCTCTTTTGCCATTGCTATTTTAAACTCTTCCGACTTATCTTTTTCATTGCGCCATGTATAAAGAACGGCTGTCTTCAGTCCGGAAAAGCTAAAGTCGTAATCGTCCGTTCCAATCATGGGTCTTGGAAGCTTCACCTTTCTGTCGGTCTCTTTTTTGGCCAACTTGGCTATTTCCGGACCACCCGGATAATCCAGACCTATTATGCGAGCACTTTTATCAAAACATTCTCCGGCGGCGTCGTCTCTCGTTTTTCCTATAACTCTATGATCGTCGAGACTTTCGGAAACTATAAGTTGAGTATGACCTCCACTAGCCAGCATGGAGACGGCCGGAAATTTACCGCCTTCCAAGATGAGTGGCGCCAAGAAGTGAGCTTTAATGTGATTTACCGGAATTACGGGAATATCCCAAGCGAAAGCCAAAGCTTTGGTAAAATTTATTCCCGCCCATAAAGAAGGATCGAGTCCCGGACCTACGGTTACGGCCAAAAAATCCACATCCGGCTTGGAATAAGAAGAAAGAAAAGAACTTAGTTTTTTGGAAAGCTCTTTTTCTCTTTCCAATATCTTGGAAACATCTTTTTGTGAGTTTCCCTCTTTAAGTAAGCCGGCCTCTTTTAAAGCCTTTTTTAAAACCGGCACCAAATTTCTTTGGTGTTCTCTTTTTGCAAGGGTCGGATAGACTCCACCCCATTGTCTGTGAACTTCCACTTGCGAAGAGATCACGGAAGAGAGAAAGCGAATATCCTCGCCCTCTTCCATAATCGATACGCAAGTATCGTCACAGGATGTTTCTATTGCTAATATTTTCATTGACTTGACTTTTTTTAAAATTATATTAGAATGCTGACTACATGGCCCCGTCGTCTAGCTTGGCCCAGGACGCCAGGTTTTCATCCTGGTAACAGGGGTTCAAATCCCCTCGGGGTCACATCATTTGTTTTAAAAATACTCCTTTACGGGGGTATTTTTAATATATGGAAGGTGACCAGGAATAAAGAGAGGGGATTTGAAGCTTTAATACCCTTTTCTTAAGAATCACAACTCAAAATCCCAGCGGGATTTTGGTTCTTGCGCTCTCGGTAATTTATTTCAGCAAAGCTGAAAGCCATGCTAAATTACCTGCGAGAGCTTCTTCGAAAGGGGTATTTGCGTTCTGGGTCTAAGAAACCGTGCTGAAATTCCTGCCTGTCGCTTGTCTACCGGCAGGTAGAGTAGGCGGGCAGTCGTCACTGCAGTTTAAATATTCTCTTAATTAAGGTACTTTCTTTAAAATAAACTATAAAAAGAGTATCTTTATTTTAACATATATTTCTTTTAAAAACAGCTTTTAAATTTATTCAAAGTGCATCTTCTTTTCGACAACCTTCATCTTCTTTTTAATCAACGGATAATCCTCAAAGGTATAATCTTTTTGCAATAATTCTCTAGCGGCTTCTTTTGTCTCTTGAACTAATTTTCTGTCTTTTAAAGCTTCCATAGTAAAGCTGGCCACTCCCCACTGCCTTTTACCGGTCAAATCACCCGGACCGCGAAGCTCGAGATCCTTTTCAGCCAACTCAAAACTGTCTTCGGATTCCACCAACGCTTTTAATCTTTTTCGAGATTTTTTTGATTTGGACCCGGAAAATAGAAAGCAGTATGATTTTTGATCACTTCTACCGACTCTGCCTCTGAATTGGTGGAGCTGAGCCAACCCGAACATTTCGGCTCCTTCTATAATCATTACGGTCGCATTGGGGATATCAACTCCCACTTCGATAACCGAAGTGGATACCAGAATGTCGATCTTTTTATTTTTGAATCTTTCCATCACTTTAGCCTTTTTTGTGGAAGTTAAATTTCCATGTAATGGTTCCACGCTGAACTCTGAAAATCTCTCTTTTAGTTTTTGGGTCATTTCTTCTACTGACTTGACATCGGACCAGACGGTCTCCTCGTCTTCTTCGGCTTCTTCTATTCTGGGACAAATAACAAAAACTTGTCTTCCTGCCGATAATTCTTTTTCAGTAAACTGATAAATTTCTTCTCTTTGTTTTTCTGAGACGACTTTTGTTTCTATCTTTTTTCGCCCTGCGGGAAGCTCATCTATGATTGAAATATCTAAATCCCCATATAAGGTGAGAGCCAAAGTTCTCGGTATGGGGGTGGCCGTCATCGACAGTAAGTGAGGGATGGCATCCTTTTTGCAAAGCTTAGCTCTTTGCTTTACACCGAATCTGTGTTGTTCGTCCACGATAACCAAGCCCAGATCGGCAAAAGTTACCGAATCTTGAATTAAGGCGTGAGTTCCGATAAGAACATCCATTTCACCATCTTCCACTTTCTCTAAAAGCTTTTCCCTGGAAATCTCGATGAATTCGTTTTTTAATTTTTTTGATTTGTACTTATCTTTTTTTCCGGTTAAGAATCCGATATTCAAACGAAAATTTTTTAGCATATCCGATACTTTTTTAAAATGTTGAGTTGCCAAAACTTCTGTTGGTGCCATAAAAGCGACTTGATATCCTCCCTTGGTTGTTGCCAGAGTAGCTATCGTAGCCACCACGGTCTTTCCGGAACCGACATCTCCTTCCAATAGTCTGTTCATGGGATGACTTTTTTCTATATCTTTCAATATTTGCCAAGCTGCTTTTCGTTGAGCGTCGGTGAGTTCAAAAGCAAGAGAAGAGACAAAGTCCTTGATATAATCGATATCCACTTTTACCGGCACTGAGTCTTCTCTTTTTATATCCTCCTTCTTTTTTAAGGAAGAAAGGTGGATAAAAAAGAGTCTTTCAAAAGAAAATCTTCTTCGTGCTTCTTTTATATCTTTTCTTGACAAGGGAAAATGAATCTTTTTTAACGCTTCGGATATTGATAGCAGGTTGTATTTTTCTAAAATTTCTTCGGGAAGGGTTTCCGTCACATTCGGAGCGGCATTTTCAAGTAGAGGTTTGATAATATATCTGAGCCAGC
>PWGJ01000096.1 GCA_003554445.1 Candidatus Nealsoniibacteriota bacterium | reverse complement strand
TGGGAGGAGAAAGATCCGACAATATAGAGCTTTTAAGAGAAAAAAATCTCTTGGCCGGAATGAGGTCCATTGAAGATTTGATGATTGAAAAAGACTATCTGGACACCGTTTCTTTACCGGTTAAATTATTCTGGTGGAACGTTCCCGGCTGGCACGAAGGGTGGGTCGAAGACGGTGAAGACAGGTTTTGTGAAGGGCCCGAAGACATAGCTTGCGTTCATCATTACATAATACGTTTCGACAACATAAACAGAGAAGATCGGCCGTCCGAGTTCCATAGCCACGAAGTAATCTATTGGCTGACTGAAGAATACGGCGTTGAATATGAAGAGGCGGAAAAAGTGTATGCCGAGCTCAAAAGGGAAAACCACCGGGCTTATGTAAGGTGGCGAATAGAAGAAGAAGATAGAACTACCATAGATGTAATGCGTTATGACCGGGATAACATAGTCGGATGCGATGCTTGTGGAGCGGAAAAAGAGATTTGGCTGGATACCAACACATTCAATCCGTTGGAATTCGAACCGGTCTACGAATACGACCGCCCGCACAGAGATTTCATGAAAAAATGGCTTTTGGAAAGATTCGAAGGTCACGAACATTATCAGGCCTTGGAAGAGATAATAGAAGAAACCTATGATTCCTACGGCCGACCCGGATTTTTCCGCTCCGGCGCCGAACATACCTACACCCTGCAAGCCGCTTGCAAGCAGCACGACTTTTTGGAAGAAAATATGGACAGATGGGGAATATATGAGGACGACAGGCGTCTGAACCCCGAAGGCCATCACACTTCCGAAGATAAGGGCAGGTGGGGATACGAAGCTTCCTTCTCTTTCCAAGCCAGCGACGGACCGGAGCTTATATCTCCCGTAGACCCCAACTGGGTTTCTCCTTACGATCCTATGGAATACGACCCCTATTATGATTACAGCCGCCTTAGAGCGGACGCCTACGGCTACGAAAAGGGGTATAGATACCCGGCGGAGCTTTATGATTTGCGTGAAGAATATGATCCGGATGAAACTGCTCCGGGTGCTCCGGGTGCTCCCGGACCTCCCGATGATGGTTCCGGAAAGGACGATCCTGTAGATCCGCCGGCGAATACCGATCCGGAAACGGGCATGACGGAAGGTTCACCGGTTGAAGATAGCGACGATTCGGGAATGGAATGTAGCACAAGTGGACTGGAAAGGACCGCTTCCCCTTCGGAAGAAGTTAAGACCATCGTCGGTGTAGATGGTGACGATCACGGAGAACTTTATGCAAACTGGCTTAAAAGTCAAGGAGTAGGGGATGAAATTGCCGAAAGAATAGCTTGGGCCGGATCAAGTTGCCACACAATTCCTCCCTTGTTCGAAGAAGGGGAACACTTCCATTGTTGGGAAAAAATACTCCCAACTGCCGACTATCTGGAAGATCTTAGAAGTAAAGTGGGCTCGTTTAATATTACTTCCGCTTATAGAGACTTGGCATGCAATAATGCGGTTGGAAGCACGGCATCAACCAGTTATCACATGAGAAACATGGCTACCGACATTCAAAGCTGGCAGGGGGGAGTATATGGCCCCAATCGAGAAATGCATGACACTCTTTACTGCAAAATGGAAGATATGAATGAGAAAGGAAGATTATGGTTTTATGGAAACTTCACTCATATCGATACCCGAACAGATGAAAAGAGAAGAAATGTTGCAGGTGAAGATGTTGATTGTGCATCTGTAGCCGGAACTCAAAAGGACTTATATTCTGCCGTTTTAGGCAGCAGAAGATCCCAAATTTTAGGCGAGTCCGTCTTGGGAGAGCAAATAAATCCGGGGTCATATATGAAAGAAGAGTACGATCTCCAAGAGTGGCTCGAAAAGCAAGAAAATCCGTTTAAACTTTGGGATCAGGCCGAGCCCGACCAGGATTTGGTTTTGCAAGACCAGCTCCCCTTCAGAGAAGAATTAAAATGGGTTCAGCAGTGGTATCATCTAAGGCCCGACCGTAGACCGGTGCCCGCTTCCACTTATCAAATCAAGTTCGGAGCCGGCTACAGAGTTAACCGGGAAACCATCTCCAGGCCCGAGTTCGGTAGACCGGTGTTGGAGACCTGCCACCCTCAATTCGTAGATTCTTTCCAGAGAGAAGTGGACGGAGAAATGGAAGATTTGCCGGTCTGTATCTATAAAAGCAGAGTCCGGGAGGGCCATGAAACCCAGCATCTCTATCCCGCACCCACTCTGCTCGACAGCGAAATGGAATTCTTCACTCTGCCGGAAGAAAGAGAAGTGGACGTATATTCTTGGAACGTAGCCACCTGCCGGGACCCGGGACAGACCGATTGTACCGACTTCAGTCAAATGTGGAGACTTCAATTGGACGAAAGGGAAGACCCCAAATTTTTCCCGCCGAGAAACGATGAAGGTATAATTAAAAACATGAAAAACGACTGGGTCAGTGACGATGACGCAACTTCCGGATTTCCGCTTCGTGTCGGCTGGGAGAGACGCTTCGGGGCCAGAAGTTACGTATACAGAATAGCCGAAAAAAATACCGTGAACTGGGAAGTCGACCCCGAAAGTTATCAAGCTGATGACGCTAAGATATTGAGGGAGATCAGTGTAAGGTATGAGCTGGAAGAACTGGATGACGACGGAATATTCGATTTGAATACTGAGTACGTCTGGGACATAAAAGCCTGCGCGGACGACCATGTCGAACACGACGAAGAGACTCCGGAAGATATCCTCCGATGGGCCGATGAGCATAAAGAGTGTACCGAATGGAGATCTCAAACGCATGAAGACGCTCCCTTCGAGTTCAAAACTACGGGCAGAGCTCCGGAAGAGCTTTACAGCCCGGAAACCGTCGGAGATACGGACAAGGCCTCCTATCCCCTGAAATTCAACTGGGAGACTCCTCCCGGAGCTAAGTCTTACGCAGTAAAAATCGATGATCCCGGTACAGCTCCCCCCGTTCCCGAACCGAATGGAGCCGGTGAGCTTCACCACGGCGTCTTGGCCATCGTTCCTTCTCCCGAATTCATATATTCAACCGATTTTCTTTACTCCTACGATTCTCCGCATCATCATCAGTTGAAGCTCGGATGGACCTACCTTTACGAAATAGAGCCCTGCGCAGCCAAAGTCCAAGAAGTGGAACCTTACGCTCTCACCGGCGTATGGGAAGAAAGAAAAGAAGAGCTTTATTGCGGAGCAGAATCTTTTACCGGCAATATAAAACCGACCCTCTTCGGACCCTCCAATGTCTCTCCCGGCGGGTCTCAAGAAAACCCGGAGCAGTTCTCCATGGAGGATTCGGTTCAGTCGATATCCTGGAGAAGTCTCGAAAATGTCGATTACTACTGGATTAATATAGAAAAAGTCGACGGAACCGCTTTCACTCCTCAAGAAGCTCATGCCCAAAACGAAAACTTTCCGCAGATAATAGACACCAACAATTTCGTCTACGACTTCCCCGAAGTCGGAGTTTACGAAATAGAAGTGAAGGGCTGTCTCAATATCAACGAAGACGGCGAATGCGTGGACGGCTCTCTCGGTTGGTCCGTTCCCAGAGAACATTACGAACCGGGAGAAAGTGAAGAGAGGCCCAGATACGTAGAGTTCGTCTACGAAGTGGAAGAAGGTGGAATAGTTCCCTGCGGAAGAGAGGTTAACATATTTTCTCCCGAAGAGCCCGTCGACAGTAGAGAGGATTGTCGTCCGATTCACCTGTTCGTCTTTATCGGTCTTTTCATAGAAGAGATTTTAGTAAAGACGATCATTCCCTATTCCCTGATATTGCTTTTGATCTATACCGGCTATCTCTACTACACCGGTTTGGGTGATCCGAAAACCATGCAGAAAGTCTTCAAGCTTTGGGAGTACGCCTTGAAGGGATATCTGTTAATCTTTTTGGCTTGGTTTATCGTCGGCACATTCTTAGTTTTGATCGGATACCAGTTCGGCGTTTGGTGGCAGATTACAAATAACTTATAATGAATAACAATGGACACGGATACGGAAAATAAAAACCCTAAAAATACTTCATTTTACTTGGGAGCGATTATTCTCATAATTTTTATTTTGAGTTTTCGCATTTTAACCCAGGGCAGACAAATGAGTGATTCGATAGACAGAATTCAAGAAGAGGGCTTGGAAATGGCGATTCCGGACGAGGATGAAATCAACGAAATCGATTTATTCAACTCTTCCGAAGAAGCTTCCGTTACCCTTGATGAAAAATTTACCACCCCGGACGGGAGGTTGTCCTTGAAATACTCCTCCGATTGGCAGGAAGTGGAAGACGACAACATTTTAGCCATCTTTCAAAGACCTCATGGTGATTACCGGCTGCCGGGAGAGTTTGAGGATACAACCGACTTGGAGGAGTTGAAGGATTTGGAGGATGAGCTCGGTTACCGGGATGAAGATTTTCCTCAATACGAATATGAACAACAACAAAAGGAAGTTTTTCCCGAAACGGAAACTCTTTTCATAGCGACAAAAAGCACTTTTCCCGATTTGTCTTTGGGTGTTTTTTCAGTTCAAAAAGTGGAACTTGAAGAAGAAAAAACGCTTGAAAATCTAAAAGAGTCTATGATTTCTTCTTTGGAATACGAAGATGAAGACACCAAAATAGAGATAGTCTCCACAGAAAAGGAAGATTATTTTGCATGGGTCGAAACGGTAACTCTGGTCAGAGGACGTCCGGTTTTCAAGTCCACGAATCTCGGCCTGCTCGGAGAAAGCACTTATATCATCAACTTCAATGCCGATTATGAGGGCTGGGATAAAATGGAGTCCGAATTCAACGAAATAACATCTACCGTAGAGTTCGATGACTCTTAAAAAAATAAAAAAAATTTCTCTTTCGGTGGTCTCTTTCCTTTTTCTTCAAACAAGAACTGTTTTTGCCGGTGACTTTTCTCTAGAAATAGATTGGCCCGACTCACCGGCGGGAGCGGTTCTAACGGAAGAGTCTACTCTTGCCGAATTGGTAATTTATTTTTTCGAATGGGGGGTAGCGATAGCTGTGGTTTTCGTTTTCGGAACTCTGGTGTACGCAAGCTTCAAATATATCATTTCTTCCGGAGATCCTCAAAAATTGAGTGGTGCAAAAAGTAGAATCCAGTCGGCTTTTTTCGGGCTTCTCGTTCTTTTGGGGTCCTGGCTTTTGATAACGATTCTAAACCCGGAATTGGCCGTAATCTCCGAAGTGGGAGTCTCCGGTGCTCTCTATGACGAGGCCTATCGTATGGACGCCTTTGAAGAAAAAGAGCCTTGTGACTATGCAATAATAACTTACGCAATAAGAGGCTTGGAAGACAATATAAGACACACCATGATCGAAACCGGTGATATAACCACTCTCACCCAAAGACAAAGGGACGACGAGAGAGACTTGTCTATGGACCCCTATTTCGGAGTCGCTTGTAAAGACGGGGGAGAAATAGAAGAAGATGAAGACGAAGAAGTCGTTCGTTTCATAGAAGCGAGAGTCGTCTCCGACCACGAAAGATTGACTCCCGTATGCGACATCGGTTGCGCTCAAAACCCGGGAGAGGAATGCGATCCGGAGATATTTATCGACAGAGAATTCAATATGCCCAAATATTGCTACGATTACAGAAGATTTTGGCATCCGGGAAGTCCTCGTTTTCCCGGCTACGAAACCACCGGAAGCGTCAAATACATATCGCAAAAAAAACACACGACGGAACTTACTTGTCTCGAAGGAGATATAACCTTGGATGACCAGCAGGGCTGTGCCCTGAACCTGTATGCCGGCAGATTCGCCGGTCGTTGTGGAGATATGATAGGATCACCGGGTATAATCGGAAGCTCTCCTTCCGAAGGATGGGATCGGGAAGTCAATTGCATGGAAGTAATCGCCCGGAAAACCGAAACCGAGCCACCCAAATACGATTTAACCGTTATCAACGATTGGCCCGAAGAAGACCCACAAAATCCTCAAATAGAAGTAATAGAGGACGGCTCTCTCCATGAGGACAAAAAAGTGGAAAAGGGAGAAAAGGAAAGATTTTACAGAATCCCCTTTCGAACCAAGATGGTGGTTAAAGCTTCTCTCGAAAGGGATGATTCGGGGTTTGCAATTTTAACCGACAACAATCAGGTGGGCAGGCTCTGCGATAGCCGGGCCGACCTTTTTGATGCCACCGTCGTCGAGTGTGAATTCGAACTTATCCAAAACCTGAAAATAACTCTCGAAAAAGAGGAAGAAAATTAACTTATTTTTATATCTTTTATTTTGTGTTATAATTAACCAATGGCTGAAAGAGTAAAAAAATTGAAATTATTCATATTTTTAGTCTCTGCCTCTCTTTTCGGAGCTCTGCGAGTTTTTGCCGAAAGCTTGGAAACCGATTGGCCCGACTCACCGCTGGGAACCCCTTTGGAGATTGACTCCGGAATAGCCGAATTGGTCAAATATCTCTACGAGTGGGGAATAGTTATCGGAATCATAATTTTTTTCGGTATTTTAATATATGCCGGCTTCGAATATCTCACTTCGGCCGGTAAGCCCGAAAGGCTCTCTTCCGCCAGAAAAAGAATATTCTCCGGATTCGCCGGGGTGCTTTTGCTTTTGGGATCGTTTTTGCTTTTGAATACCATCAACCCGGAGCTTACGGAAATAAAAAGAGTAGAATTCGCTCTCGAAGATCCCGGATTTCACGAATTCCAAGCCGGCATAGGAGACGATGAAAAAATGTGTGAGTTCGCTTTTATAACCGTTCAAGAAGTGGATACCGAAGATCAGCTTACTTATTTGGCCATTCCGGGAATGTCAATCAAAACCGAAGAAGTTCTACCGATGCAGAGCTACGCATGCGTTCCGGAAAGAAATGAAAACGCAATACTGGAAGTAAGAAGGAACGAAACGGAGGGTTACTACAAATTGGTCAGACAAAGAACCGGAGTGGAAGTTGACAGCGAAGATTTTGAATTTGATTATGAAAGAGTCCGTTATCGCCATCCGGACACGGATGAAGAACTTCCTTTAGGCGACTATGAGGAGGCATTGCAAGAGCTCTACGCTATGCGCTATGAAAAAATGGACACCATCACCATAAATATTGATTCGAAAACACAAAGAGATTTATACTCATTTTGGTCCGTAGCAAGAGAAAGAGGGCTTTACAACACTTTTGTGCCCGATGTTTGCTATACGGGGAGAGACGGAGAGTTGGGAATGGTTAAGAATTCGGAATTCGAGCGGATCCGCTGTCTTGAGCTTAGCGATGGCGGTCTGGAAGAAGGAGGACAAGTAGAAATAACCGAGTGGAGAAAAAGGGGGTATGCCAGTCTTGCAAAGGCCTGGGTGGCGATGGATGATACTCCCGAAGATCTTGACAGGGACACCACCTGCCCTACCGCGGAAGAAATGGGTGCGGAGACTAATCTCGGCTACAAGAGAGATTCCGCCGGCGGGGGATGCTCCTTGGCCTTCTACGACGGAACGGAATTGGAAAGAAGATGGTATTGGTTCGGCAAGGATTACATTCCCATTTGT
>PWGJ01000033.1 GCA_003554445.1 Candidatus Nealsoniibacteriota bacterium | reverse complement strand
TTTCCACCTCTATCATCGCTTTTTCGGGATCGATTATCTTATAATAAACTACTGCATCGACTCTAACCGGAACATTATCCTTGGTTATCACTTCTTGAGGCGGAACATCTTGAGTGATTATTCTCAAATCGACTTTTTCCATTTTGTCTATAAATGGAATAAGTAGAAAGAGTCCGGGACCTTTAACTCCGATAAATCTTCCTAATCTAAAAATTACCGCTCTTTCATACTCTTTAGCGATTTTAATTGTTAGAAAAGCAAAAATTATTAATATTACTATTGCTGCTTCCATAATTTTATTTATTATTGGTTAATAATTTTTTAACCTTTTTAAAGTCCTCAACTAAGTCCTCTCGTCTACTTCTAGTATATATCGTCGCTGCCGGATGAAAAAGTGGAATTATTTTGAAAGGTAAATCATCTCTTTCAAATAATTTTCCGTTTATTTTTGATATTGAAAACTTTTCTCCAAAAGAAAACTTTTTAAGTAGGTAATTTGCTGAAAATCTTCCCAGTGTAGCTATAATTTTGGGTTCTATAATTTCTATCTGCCTATCCAGAAAAGGGGCATACAGAGCTATTTCATTGTAAGTGGGATCTCTATTTTCCGGTGGTCTGTCTTTAACTATATTGGTAATGTAGGTACTCTTCCTTAAAATTCCGACTTCTTCCAAGATTTCATCCAAAATCTGGCCCGCCCTACCACAGAAAGGCCTGCCGGTTTTTGCTTCGTTTTCCCCCGGTGCTTCACCCACTAAAAAAAGATCGGCGTCGTGATTACCTTCCCCTATTACCGGAAAATAACCGTTATCCTTTCTATAGCTATAAAGCGGTGACTCCTCAAGCTCTATAATTTCTTCCTTTATCTCTTTTAATTTTTTTGTTTTTTCCGAAAGAGACATCTATTTTAATTTACTATTTACTAAAATGCGTAGTTCTTTCGGCGAAAGCTCTTCGACCAACTTATTTTTAATTGAAGAAACCGATTTTTTTAATCTTTCTTGTGATAAATTTAATTCTTTTTCGATTTCCTCCACTTGCTTTCCTTCAATTCTCATCTCAAATATCTTCTCTTCCTTTCGGTCAAAAATCTCATTATCAATCAATTTTCTGACAATATCATCTTCATCCAAAACAAAATAAAGATCCTTTCCGGATTCCGAATCGGTGCCCAAAAATTCAGCCTGTCCGTTGAATATTTTGTCATAGTCTCCGCAAGAAAAGCATTTCCCGTTATAGTGGCAAGGATAATTATTATTTTCAACATGATCTTTAATCTCCAATGCTTTGTCCTTTATTATCTCGATACTTTCTTCCAGAGAGCCGAGCTTTTTATCGGTTAATTCATCTTCACTATTCAAGTACCAGTAACTGAACTTTTTGACTTCACCGTCCAGTTTTTCGCTTGCTAGAATATTGTAAATCGGGAGCTGGAGGGAATTATTACTTTCTTTGTTTTTTCCCGTTTTGAAATCTATTATATGAAAGCCACCATCAGGCATAACTCTTATCCAATCCAAACTCCCCACTAATTTAATATCCTCTTCCGGAATCAAATCGATATTGGGTATATTTTCTTTTATTTCAATCGATGGTTTTTCCAGAAAATCCGAGTTAACTACCCTATCAATCATAAGCTCTCCTCTTTTTTTGAATTCTTCTTCTTGTTTTTTTGAGATAAAACCTCCTTTTTTTCCTGAAAAGTCATCCCATATTTCATCGAATCTGTCCTTTAGAGGGAGATTCACTCTCTCTTTTACCGGTAGTGGGCTTAACTCTTCTATAGCCTGGTGCACGGAGAGCCCTAATGAAAAATAAGGGTTAACAATTTGAATTCTGTTTCCCGTTTCCGGATTTTTATATTGATATTGATAGTAATACGATTGCGGACACCTATCAAAAGCATTAATTGCCGAATGAGATATCCATAAATATTTTTTATACATAACTGTTAAATTCTATCATTTTTTATTTTTCCAAGCAAAAATGCCGAGTATTACTCGGCATTTTTTAAAGTCTTCAAGTCTTGCTTTAAAATATTTTCCCATGCCGGTTTGTCTATTTTACTCTTTAATTTACGAGTAAGTCTAGCGCTTTCAACCTCTCTTACTCTCTCTATTACATTCAGATAAACTTCCGGCCGCAGGGATAAAACCTCCATATAATCAATCAATAAATCCAGTTCTCTTTCAGAGGTCATTTCCAAATTGGAATAGATCGCTCGAAAATCATTCCTGATTAATCTTAAAACGGTCAGTCTCTTTTCTTCTTCAGGGCAATATTTCGAATAATAAAGTGCTTTTAAGTAATTACCTTTACTAATCTCTTTCATCACTCTTTTTCTCGCAAAAAGATTAGTATAAATTACACTTCCGGAAACCAGCAATAATAAAGCAAAAACTGCAACTCTCATTTAAAACCCTCCTCTTTTTTATTCAAGATCTTCGGGATCGATCTCGACTTCTCCTCCTTCAACATCATCAGCGTCGATTTCAATCTCCATACCTTCAGCGTCATCACCTTCCGGCATCATCTGATCCACATCCTCTTCTTCGGCTTCCACGTCAACATCTTCTTGATCAACATATATTTCAATATCAGCTAATTCTCTTAGCTCATCAATTTTTTCCAAAAGAAGTGGTGTGACCTGTTGTTGAACTAAATCCGCCTCCAAATCGGCTTCCATCTCTTCAAAAGAAGGTATGTCTTCTTCTATTCCTTGATTTTCTTGCATCTGCTCCATCTGCTCTTCGTAATCCGAGTAAGCTTGCTCTAACTCTTCATCACTAATTTCAACTTCCTCACCATAAAGATCAACCAACTTATTAATCTTAAGTTCGAGCTCTAAAAGCTCATCAACCTCTTGCCTGTCTTCAATCCCGTCAGCCTGAAGTTGAGCTAAAAATTCTTCTTCACTTTGAGCTCCGTACATCATCATTAATTCATCGAATTTATCATCTATCTCTTCTTGACTAACTTCCAAACCTTCATCATCGGCATATTGAGTCAAGAGAACTTCTTGGATTGCTCTGTCAATCGCCTGCTCTTTGATCTGCTCATCATCTACCGGCATACCGTACATCTGGTACTCTTGTGCAATTTGCTCAGTTATTTGATCAAATTCCTCATGAGTAAAAGTTTCATCATTAACTCTGATTGCGATGTCATCAGCATCATCCATCGTGCCGTAAAAAACTATACCACCGGCAACAATAACTGCTACTATAATAATCCAAAACCAAGCTTTTTTAAAAATATCCATTTTAAATTTGATATTAAACTAATAAATTATTTTTAAACACTAATAATAACTATAACTTATTTTCTTTTATAGTTCAAATGTAAATCTTTCACAAAAAGATCCGTTTTCGGAGTGCAAATTAAATAATTTTTCCCTGAAGGATTTAATTGTTTCGGAATTTGTCAGTTCCAATAATCCGGGAAGTTGAGTTTTATACCTCATTATTAAATCAATTTTCCTATTCAAAATCTCTCTACTTAAATTATATCTTTCTTTATTTTTTCTTCTTTGGTTTATTGAATAAGGTATATCTTCATAAAAAATGATATTTTTCCGATTGAGTGAAGTGCCAACATCTCTCAGTAAAGCATGATCGACATGACCCATTCCCGAAGGAAAAAATATCTTCCCGTTGCCGGGAAATACGTTCAGTTTATCGGTTAATTTATCCTTAATTTCCATTTTTCTTTCTGCAGATCGCTTTTTACCTTTTAAGTCCGAATATACCGCCGCATCATGGAAGTCAAGATTTATCACCTTTACTCCCAACTCGGATAATATCCGTTTGTCTTCTTTTAATCTTTTCTTCATCGGCTCTGCAAGAAGACCACACTTTCTATCCCACTCAGTAAGCCCGTCATAACTAGCGGTAAAAACATTAATTACGGTTTGTTTTTTATCCGATTCTTTTATTATTCTTCCACCACAAGATAAAATTGCATCATCCGGATGCGGAGATATATAAATATTCATAAATCACAATTCAATCAACTTGTAATCAAGCGAACCCAAGCCGAAAGCGGCTGCCGTCTTTATTTGAGTTATTTCTTCGGGATTTTTGGATTTCAGAGAATTATTTTCATAGGATTGAATCGTCTTTACTGCCTCCAGATCAACCGAAACACGATCTCGTGATGCTAGTAAAAAGCCGGGTTCTTTAACTTTTCCCGTAACCGGACCGCCACTTATGAAACATTTTCTGGAATCCATAATCACCAAATCGGGCGTAATCAATTTATTCAATTCAGCAATTTTTTCCTGCAAATTACTGATGTGAAATCGCATCTTTTCTCGCGAAGGAAGCAAGCCCACCGAAAGCTTTAAAGCTCCGGTATATTCCGCATGAAAATGAGTCTTCATACACGGAAGATAAATTATATTATCAACATCCCTTACCAAATTAGGAATACTCGCCTTTTTTAAATATTTGGGTCTATCAATCGTTTCCGTGGTTCGCTCCAAGGTGTCAAAATTAACGACTTTTACATAATCTCGGCTATTCAGATCAGCCAGTTTTTTTCTTTTTATTACTTTCTCGGAATTTTTATAAAAGGTGGAAGAGTCACCGATATAAATTTTACTCATACCGGCACTCTTCAAGATTTCGGTTACCGTAGTCAAAAAACCTCTATCCGTGGATGCGGGAAAAGGATCAGCGGTATTAAAGTTGGGTTTAATCAATACGGTCCCGGGATCAAAATCAAAACTCTCTATTATCGATCTTACCCCCTGATTCAGATTCCCCCTCACCTTCTTTTTTATCACCTTGCTCTTCTTCCTCATAGTTTAAAATAATCCAAGCCCAATAACTTATAAAAGCGGAAATTATAATTATAAAACCACTTATCAAAGTGGGAACACTCCATTCATCAACCAAAACTTCCCACCCCAGACTGAGCCTTATAAAGTGGAAGATTGAGATAGCTATAAAGATTGCTATTACAACTACTAAAAAGGGTTTTTCAATTCTTTTCATGAAGTTTAAAAATTTTATTTTTTCTTTTGGAACCTTTGACTAATTCTATACCTTTTTCAGGAAAAATAAAAGAAAGGATCTCAATAACCCTTTTATTCGCTCGCCCCTTTTTATCCTCTTCTTTCACTTTGATTACAAGTCTATCTCCTTTACGCAAAATTTCTTCCTTGCCGGAATTCGGAAAAACTTTTACTTTGATCAGTTTATTCCCATGCAAGTTGTTTTTCATATTTTGAATGTGGACGAAAACTTCTTTTAATTTTATCAATATCCGTATTTCCAACTATTGATATCTTTGAAATTTCACCCTCTCCTAAATTTCTTTCTCTGCAATGAGAAAGATATCCTATCTTATAAGGATTAAAATCCATTAAGTGAGCCCCTATCGTGTCAACACTTAAAAAATCAAGTCCGGCCAGGGCAGCTTTTATTCTCACAATATCACCATTTATCGGCCCCTCCCCTTCTATTGCCTCAAAAGCATCGATAATGGATAAATCAGGAGAAGCATGCTCCATTAAATTTGCAATACTTAAATTAATTGCTTTATATCCATCATGATTAAGAGGTCTTTCTACCAATACTCCTGATAAATTTTTAATTCCCATTGATGCTATTACGGAATCGTCAGTTTTAAGCCCACTTAATGAAATCAAAAAATCACTTTCCATTATTATTTTGGGAATCGATGTCTTAACCGGATTCAAATCCCTGGAATATATCTCAATTTCTTCGCAATCTTCTTCGTAGAGATCAACAAAATTAATATTAAAACTCTTTTTTAGATTATAGAATCCAAAATTATTAAAAGCTTTTTTCGTACTGCCAATTTTCGCGGATCCCGCAATAGTAACTTCACTGTTTGTGTGTTCTGATAGAAAAATCAACAAAGCCTTTAATGAGTCCGAATGTGTGGATGCCGTTTGTTTTTGAGATGAAGTTAAGTCGGGCTTTATTACAATCTTTTTCTTACCCTTTAACTTCTCCTGAATTTCCGATTCTATATTTCGGATTGCTCCGAGCACGGCCTCTTTTCTTTTATCTTCTTGTTGTAAGGATACTTTGCTCATAACTATTTTATTTTATAATGAAAAGGAAGCTTTTTTCAAGTTAAGAGGACGCCTTTTTAAGCGCCCCCGGGAGGATTTTATTGATTAAATTCCCTTCTTTTTTTGCAGGGTCTGCTCAAGTCACAATTGCTCCTTAAGCGATCCGATGAAAAATTAATTTTCGAGTTGTATACAACTCTATCCGGATTACAAAACTGCTCACCTATTTTTAAATCGACTTCCAGAAACGAACAAATTTTCAACTTCAGAAACTCATTAACTTTAATAAAAAGCTCATTTCTCTTTAAGTTGTTCAGATCCTTAATCTCCTTTTTTCTGTTAATCAACTCCTTAATTCTGTTTCTGGGCTTCTCTTCTCGTAATGATTTCAATAATTTTTTATCATCCTTAATCTCCTCAACCAACCTGTCAACTCGTTTAGGACTTGTTTTAAACAATTAAATCCCTCCCTTGTTAAATTTAGTTTATTTTACTACATCATAATATATATGTCAACAAAAGAAGAAGAGTGCCTGTAAGGCACTCTTTTTGAGGCCGTTGATTATGAAAGCAGTTTTTTCTTGGAGCACTTCTTATATTTTAATAGATTGCAATTGGTTTCAACTCGGCGAAGGGAGTAATAGCGATCTTTTTTTTCCATTATTTTTATCAGTTTTGAATAGTCTTCACTATCATATGATGGTACGCAAAATTGTTTCTTATTATTATTTCCTAATCTGAAAAAAGGACATAGGCCAATATCGACCACTTGATTAATTTTCCATAAAAGCCAATTTCTATTCCTGTTTTCCAGCTCCATTATTTCAGAGTAGTGCTTTACTAAAAATTCAATTCTCGATCCCTTTTCAAGGTCTTTAATCTTCTCTAAAATAGGTCTTTTGCCGTTTTTCTTTAGATCCTCCAAGATATTTTCCATCTTCCTTTTTTTAAAGTACTTAACTTTCATTGCCAACCCCCCTTCTTGGTATGTTACTTGATTATAATGATTAAATTCATCAATGCAAAGAGATTAAAAGAAATCAAAATCATCTTCATCAATCAGCTCAATTTCCTCTTCATCCTCATCTATAATATCTTCGGTCCATCCACTCTCTCCGCTTTCTACAAGGTGGTCCTCAACCTCTCTCAAAAATCTGGAAGGACCGGAAGATCCTCTTTTTTCGAACACCGGATAAGTTAGAAAGAGATTCTCTTTGCATCTGGTAACGGCAACATAAAAAAGCCTTCTTTCTTCTTCTATCAGATTCTCTTCAATTGATTTTTGATGAGGAAATTTATCTTCTTTAAGACTTATGATGAATACATTATTCCACTCCAATCCTTTAGCTTGATGTATCGTACTGAGTGTTAAAGATTTTTCATTTTTTTTATTCACGTTAAATTCTTCACTTAGCGCAAAATCGGAAAGCATCCGGTTTAGATCTTCATAATCTCCGGAGAGCTCTACCAGCTGCTTTAGGTCTTCCATTCTTTCTTTCGGATTTTCAAATTCAGACTTGAGCTTTTCCTTATACCAATTATCGAGAAGAATTGAGAGGCCTTTTTCAGTAGTATCAGTTTTTTTAATTGCAATCATTAAGTCTAAAATCTCTTTAACTTTGGGGCTTACTCGGGGCGGTATTTCGGATAATATGAGCTCCCTATTTTCAAAAATTTTCTCACCACTCTTTAAGTCGGTAATAACATCCGTTGCTCTTTGAGCGTAGGCAT
>PWGJ01000040.1 GCA_003554445.1 Candidatus Nealsoniibacteriota bacterium | reverse complement strand
TTTTTATGTTTTTTCACAAAAAAAAGCTGTGCAGCATTGCTGCACAGCCACAGGAGAAGGGAAGTGTGTTACAGGAAGGGAGGCCAAACTTTATTTTAACGGACAAGTCCGTTATTTTATGCCGTTTTAACTGGTAAGATCGTCATTTTCCGCCCATTCTTTAATCTTATCAAATATTTCTTGCACGATCTTTGCGTAAAGTGCTTCGCTTATAAACAACCTTAACCAGCTCGGAAGGTAAGAATATCCGTTATTTTTCACCCATTCAAACTTTTCTTTGCCAGTTTTTAAAACTTGCTTCCTTGCCAATTCTTCAGCTAAAAAGATCAACTCACGGATCCTTTTTACCGTGCCCTCCCAGTCCAGCACTGCCTTGATGCTGAAAATTACAAGTAAACCTATTAAGCCCCACCAAGCCTGAATTTCAGCCAGCCACTCAAACATCTAATTTCACCTCCTTTAACTCCAGCTAAGATAATCGTTGATCGTTGTATAATAAAACGGGATAAAGCGCAGCGCTATGCTCTCCACGCCGCCCTCGTCATCAACTTTTACTTCAACTATCCAGCCGCCTTGCATTGCCGCGATCCCTTTGTTCCTCATATAAGGCGTCTGCCCTTGCAGGCAGCCTGCCTGTATAGCGTGAACGTTCCTATAGAACAGATATTCGGCTTTGTGATAATGCCCTATCAATAAAAGGTTCGGCTTCGTGCCGCCAAACATCGCATCGATCATTTTTTGCGTTTTGTAACTGATCGCGTATGCCGTGCTGTCTGCCGGATGACGCAGCTCCATTATACAAGTAGGAGTTAAATTAACCTGCGCCCAGCTCTGCCCTAAGTATATCATATCTTCGCGCTGTTCCGCAATCGTTTTGCCTATATCAAGGCCCGATCTTTTGATAAAACTGTGATCATGGTTCCCACTTATAAAATAAGTTTTCATCGGCTTGCCGTTAACTTCGCGCCGTGGATGATTTTTAACGATCTCCGCCACGTGATCATCAGCACCTTGATTATAACATTCGTATTCGTGGCCCGGACGCATTTTTTCGCCTTCATCAACATCGCCCGGATCATAGACCCATTCGATCCCTTCGGCCTGAAAGGTATCGTAAAGCCTGTGAATATTGCTAATCTGCGCATACTTTGAATTAAAGTGCTTATCGCTTGCAATGCCAAACCTTATTATCCGATCGCCCTTCCAATCTGCCTCATGCACGGGCACTTCGCACGGGATAATCTGCTTCTGCAGTTTTACCGTTTCGCCATCTTCTTCGATCAACTTGCCCTGATCGCGTAAATCTTGCAGCACTGCACCCAAAAGGCGCTCGGATAAATTAAAGCGATTTCTTATGTCCTCCCTGCTGCGCGGCTTATTAATAAACTCATAGATCGCTTCCGGCAGATCCGTCAGGCCTGTTTCTTGCGGCTGCGTTTCGTTTTTCGTTTTGTTTTGCGCCTTGCCCTGTCCGACCAAGCCCCGGCGCGATCGTTCCTGTTCAATGCACCGCCGAACCTGCCTGTAAGTTAATCCCAGCCGCTCTGCTATTTCATGGTAACTAACATTTCTGACATAAAGATCCCAAACAGCCTTTCTGTGATCGGCTTGCATTTAATCCCTCCCTTATAATGTAAACTATCGCTTGCGGCAATCCCTTGAACTGCGCCGTGGCATGGTAACGGATCCAGTAAGATCGCGATCCGCCCCAAACTATGATCGTTTTTTTCCACTGGTAAGCATAAGCAATTTCCATGCTCGTTCCGTGGTAAGGTATGTCGCGCCTGCCCACTTCTGCCAGTATAATGTCGCTCTGCCAGATCATTTCCAAATCCGCCTCCACGATCTGCGCAGGTGTAAACATGTCCTCGTTCACGCCCGGCGCGTAAAGATCCTTCCCAGCGCAGGGATTTAATACCTCAAAGCCTGCACCGCTTAAATACCTTTCGGCCACTGTGCGCCACTCCGTAGCATAGGTCGGATCAACTTCGCTGATCGCGCCTGCCAAATAAACCACTCCCATAACAAAAAAGCCTCCCCTTAAATTATTGTAGGATGGAGCTTTAACTCTCCCGATGCTGCTGTGTAAACTTGATCTTCGATCGTGATCTGCAGCTCGTGATAATACGTGCCGCTTTCAAGTTCCTGCGTATCTTCAGGCACCAAATCAACAAGCACGCGGTTCTCGCTGATCGTTATACTGCCAGCGCCTTCCTTTGTTAAAACGGGTTCGCCGTTTAAATACTGTGAAGCCGCCCAGATCGCCGAGCCGTGTTCAAGATTGTCCTGATCTTCAACAGTGAACTCAAGGCGCTTGTTATCGCCTGCAGCCATTTCAAAGTTTTGGTTCCTTAACATAAAACTCCCTCCCTTCTGTTATTTTACCGGATTTATAACATTTTTGCAAATAGGTTAACTTTTCGATTAAGCCGCCCCAGCAGAGTTATTTCCGGCACAAGATCGCCGCGCAGCTCGGCCCGGATATTAAGCCGCCCCAGCAGCTTCGCTTCCGACCGCTTGATTATATTGACGCGTGCCGTGCCGTGCCCGGATCCTTTTGCTCGGCCTGCAGGCGACATAAAAGCCCCGGCCTGCGCCCGGCCCTGCCCGGATCCATGTGCTGCAGCGAAGGCCCAGTGCGAACTATCTGCAGAAGCAGCCGTGAGGCCAGATCCGGCGCCTGTCGCAAAGATTAACTGCTTGCCTATACATCTGCCCTTGCTATCACCCGAACCAGCTGCCTGCGCCGCTGTAATTAGTTTAAATGTCGCCCAGCCAGCACCAGCACCAGCACCGCGCGCCGCTGCAAAATGCTCCACGTCCGCGGACGCGCCGGCGCGCGCACGCCCTCGCCCGGCGGCTTTGCCCACTTTAATCGGCGCTGCTGCGTCAGCCTGCCCGGTTCCTATGCCGTGGCCTGCTGCCTGCCCGACTGCTATAACCAGCGCGGCTGCTCGGCCTGCACCGCGGCCAGAGCCTTTTGCCCGAGCACTTTCTATTCCAGCCGGATCCCCGTCTGCAAAAGTGCCTCCGATCCCGGATCCTTTTGCAGCTGCCTTGATAATAGAGAAGTGTCCGGTAACTTCCGCCCCGGCCCGGCCCGATCCACGTGCGATCGCTGTGCGCAGCGGTTCACCAGCAGCGGAAGCGCTTGCGATCCCGTGCCCGGCTGCTGCAGCAGTTTTAAGAACTAAACTGTCAGCGCTTGCATTGCCTTCGCCGCTTGCCTTCGCCGCAGCCTTAACTTTAACCAGCCCGGCGGCCCGTGCGGATCCCTTGCTGCTGCCAGCAGCGGATCCCAGCCGCACGCGCACGGCCGAAGCGGCACCGAGGCCAGATCCGGCGCCTGTCGCAGCCGCAAAGACCCTGTTTAATGCAATGGCCTTGCCGCCACCCACAGCGGCGCCCTGTGCCTGCGAGATTACACGACAACGCCCTTCAGCCTGCCCGGCACCTTGTCCGGCGCCACGTGCAGCAGCTTTTTGAATTACCTGCCCAGAGGCCCGGCCTGATCCCGTTCCGCCAGCCACTGCGCCAGCCTTAATTTCAACCAGCCCGGCACCTTGCCCGGATCCTGCTCCCGATCCAGCCGCCGCGCCAGCAATGATCGAAAACGCAAAGGCTTCCGCGCTTGCAGAACCTAAAGCCGCGCCGCTTGCCTTTGCCGTTATGATTAACTTGCCGGACGCCTGTGCTGTGCCCAGAGCAGATCCGTGCGCTTCTGCTTTGTGCTGCACGTGGCTATCCGCGTAGGCACCGCCCACTCCTGTTCCATAAGGCATCGCCAGAACGAACACTTGCCCGATCGCCTGTGTCGTGCCCACAGCTGCCGCCTGTGCGCTTGCATAAACCGTTATAATACCTTTGCCCTTGCCGCCACTTAAACCGCTGCCACGCGCCTGTCCTTTGACCATGACCAGCCCTGCAGCCCGTGCGTAACCGCTGCCGCTGCCACGCGCCACGCCTTGATGAAAGCCGATCACGTTGCCAGCCGCTTGCGCTGCACCGACCCCGGCCCCGGAAGAATAGCCTTTTACCTGCACCAGCCCGGCAGCCCGTGCACCAGCCCTGCCGCTGCCGCGTGCTGCGCCAAGGCCGAGAACATTACTCGATGTCGCTGCACCAGCCCTGCCGCTGCCCGTGGCTGCCGCTTTAACAATAATTTTTCCAGCCGCCTGCACTGCACCGATCCCAGATCCAGCCGCCGCGCCTTGATGAAAGCCGATAACTTCGCCCGTTGCTTGCGTTTTGCCCTGCCCGGATCCACTTGCCGCGCCTTTATGAATTACTGCGCCAGCAGCCTGCACGCCAGCGATCCCCGAACCAGCTGCCTGCGCCGTTACATAGGAAAAAGCGTGTCCAACCGCCTGCGCCGCGCCGCGCCCGGATCCGCTTGCAGCACCTTTAACGATTACTTGCTCCACCTCAAAGGTTTTGATGCCGCCATAATGCCACTCATATTTATTTAAATCAAGAAAGGCGTATTCATATTCGTAGGTTTCGCCAAACTCCAAGTTTGTCAATAAATGATCAAAGTATCGCCAGCTTTCGCCGACCATAGCATCGTCAACTTCCACGCTGTTCCAATCTTCTGCGCCTTGTTTGCGCCAGTAAAGCCATATATGAAAAGCAATCTCCGGCATTATTTAATCACCTGCCTTATTTTTGTAAGCTGTAACCGTGCACTCTAAGCGTGCCCGTGCCCGTAGCATTGCCGCGCAGTGCAACTCCCACGTATCGCGTTCCCGTTATCCCGGCCGTGCTAACAATAACACGCCGATCAAAGCTGCGCGGATTATAATACATTAGCCAAGAAGCGAGGGTCGGAAATTCCTCATTCGTGCCCGTCCATAGCCCGGCAAATATAGAGGCGTCCGCACCTTCGTCATATTCAAGATCCAGCGCGATCGCTTCATAATCAGTAAGATCGATCTGTTCGTGCGTCAGTAAAGTTATTTGACTGCCGCTGCCACTAACTTCAAGCTCCATATAGGGAGTTACAGCATCATCGCCTATAACGTAGCTATAGGTTCCATTAGTATATCCCGTCTGCCAATAAGGCTCCCGGAACGGCATTACAGGCCAGAACAGCCACTTGCGCGTCCAGAACGTGCCGCCGTAAACCTTGCCATCGGCATTATTAACATCATCTTTTACCGTGCCAAATCCGTCCGCGTGCTGATCCATGGGATAATAATGTATAAGCCCGGTTTCTGTGCCGCTTAATTTATTGCCATCCTCAAAGGTTTCAGCATAGTGCGCGCGTAAACTTGCCATTATTTCGCGGTCAAAAACTGCTAAATTCGCCACTTCAACATCGCTATATCTTTCGTTCCGATCCGCCGCGCGGCCTATAACCAGATCTTCGCTATGCCAGTGTAAAGTTTCTGCAGTATCTTCAGCCACTGGAGTTTCCATGTCGTCCACTTAAAGCCGCACGCGATCCGCCGTTGTAGAGCCATCCCATACCAAGCAAACAATTTTCCGATCGTTGTTAAAGGTTAACGCGTGGGTCAAGCCCCACGCCCACGATCCAGACGTGCCATAAGTCGCATAACAGGAAAGGTTCCCAGCCGTGCTGATCCAGAAGCGGATCCCATGATCCGCCGTGGAGAACACCGTAGCCATAATTTCTTGATTTTCTTCCGCAGGCTGCCGCGTAGCAGTAAGCTCGAACATAATTGTCAGCGCATGGCCGCCGACCTGTGCCGGAAAAACTCGATCCGTAAACTGCACCCAAGTCGCAGGCGCGACCACGTTCGCCCAGCCACTGGAGTAAAATGTAAAATCGCCATCCGCCCCGGCGCCGCCATAATTAAAGACGCTCCAGCCGCTGCCTTCGTCCATCCGCCAGTAACCACGGCAATCAGGTTCATTGCCGGAAAGCAGTAAGTTCGCATGGCGCCTGCGCTCGGTTTCGCCTAACCGTGTATTAAATACTGCCAGCCCTGCAACTTGCGACCCTGCAGGGAAGTAACGGTCATCCCGATCGGACGCCCGGCCCACGTGCAAATTCTCCGAGTGCGAAGTAATGCCGCTCACCGCGGTATCTTCGCTCACCGGGTCAACCATGTCATCGAGAAAAAGTTTTGCGCCATTCGTAAAAGTGTTTCCCGTCCATTCTAAATAAACCACGTGGAAGCGGCCATCAATAGGAAATTCAACGCTGCAGGTAAAGTTCCAATTTCCGCTTGATCCGTAAACTGTGCGGAAAGTTAAATTCCCAGCCGTGCTGATCCAAAGCCGGACGCCTTGAGTTGCCGTGCCAAAAGCAGTCGCCATAACTTCAGCATTATAATCGCTCGGCTGCGTAGGAACTTTAAGCAGTAGCATTGCCGAAAAGGCACCTGTGCCAAAGACCGGATCACTTGCTGCCATGTAAGTTCCATCTGAAAATTCTGCGGCTGCACGTTTCACGCTGCTGAACTTAAGGCCCGCCTGTCCGGGATTAGGGAACGGCGGCGGCAAAATACGTGCGCGCCCTTCGGTAAGCCAGTCATCAGCATTAGCCTGCTCCTGTGCATCGTAAGTTTCTGCGTCAACATCATAATCATACTCGCGCAAAGGTTTCACCCCCAAAGGGAAATCGTATGTGAACTGATGCCGGGCACTGGTAAGATATTCCTGCATGTAATCTTCTTCTTCTTCGCTGTGCTCCGGACAAAAGCTTTCAACCTGTATTTCGCTATTTTCATCCCATTTATGCTTCCTGAAGCGGCCCTCGCCGCGATCGCCCATGTAATCCTCAAAATTGTTTTGATGTGAATACGCCTGCCAGTTATGGTAAAACTGCCCGACCGATCTGTTCGCACTGTTATAATCAAAGCGCCGCGCGCCGTCAGTGTGCGTTCCGCCTTCTACCGATCCCAAGCAATGCCCACAGAGCACCAGATCCACGTTACCGTTCGGATAAACCAGATCTTCCCAGACTTTTTCACCGCTTGCCCGGCGCATTGCTTCCTCTGCTCCGTCAAGGTATTCATGGGTGATTATAACCACTTTGCGATCCGGATAATCCTTTAAAATTCCGTCAGCCCATGCCAGCGTATCATCGCGCGGCCTGTATTCCAAGCCTAAAAACAGCCAATCTTCGCCGCCCTCGCTCAATAAAAAGTAAACGTTTTCAGCCCCGTTGCCGTAACTGCCGCCGAACCACGCCTGCTGATTATAGTTATCCAGCCCGAAACTGCCGTTAAAGTTATCCAGCTCACGCGTTGCCGCGCTCCAGTCCGTATCGTTATCAAGATCGTAGTCGTGGTTCCCCGGCACTGTAAGCAGCGGCACGCCAGCATTATAAAGCATATCCATTGCACCTTCGGCCAGTGTAAATTCTTCTTCGTTGTAGCCCCGGTTCACGACATCGCCGCTGTGTAGAACTATACAGGATCCCAAGTTTTCCCAATTATCAAGGATCCACTGATAACTTGTTTGCACGTAACCAAGCCGATCGTTATTATCAATGTGCGTATCTGTTATGTGATAAATAGTAAGCACTTATAAAAGCTCCTTTGTAAAGAAGGGCAGAGCTGCTTTGCTGCAACCTGCCCTTCCTGTTTTGCACCTGCCAGCCCTGTTTTAATCCAGATCACAAATCAGGTCGCCGATCGGCAGCTGGAAAGTATCGCCCTCGTTGACAGTTTTGTTACTCACCAGCGGACACCAGTAAAGCACATCTAAGGTTCCCGGAGTAGCGCTCTCGCAGACTATAGCGTAAGCGATAGTTTCATCGGCAGGCATACTTTCAAACTCCAACAGGTTTTCATTTTCCACTTCCGCCGGGTTCGTTTCGTCCTCGTCCTCGTAACTCGGCACGCTGAAATTAACAACCTTGCGATCGCCGTCATAACCAGTAACTTCATTCGTTACA
>PWGJ01000057.1 GCA_003554445.1 Candidatus Nealsoniibacteriota bacterium | reverse complement strand
TTTTTCTTTGTAGAAAGGATTTCCGACTCTCATCATCTCCGGTGCTCCACCCGCTTCGGAGATCTTCTCGGGGGTTATCTTTGAAAATCTGAGATCAAAATAGATCTTCTTTTCATCGGAGGACTCGAGCTCCTCTTCAGCCAAAAGACTCACCAAAAGATCCGGATAAACGACCTCTCCCTTGTCGTCAACAAAAAAAGCTCTATCTCCATCACCATCAAAAAAGATGCCGAGATCCGCTTTTTTTTCTTTGACCGTTTTGATAAGGTCTTTCATGTTTTCCGGTTCAGGATTGGGTAAATGATTTGGAAATTCGGGATCTATTTCATCATAAAGACTGAAAACTTCCAGATCGAGTCTGTCAAAAGCTTCTTTGCCGGTAACGGAAGCGACACCGTTGCCGTAATCGGTAACTATCTTCATTCCCTTTTCATCCTCGGCAAAAGATAAAATGTGAGATAAATAGTCCGAAAGAGGCTCTCTTTTTTCTACCGAACCTTCTCCTTCTTTGAACTTTTCTTTCTTAATTAGGTTTTTAATTTTCTTAATCTCCTTTCCGTGCACCTGCAGACCGCCTCTTTTAATTAATTTCAACCCGTTGTATTCGGGCGGATTATGAGAAGCGGTAACCATAACACCACCGGAATGACCGTATTTGCAAACTGCAAAATTAAGTAGCGGAGTGGTAGCCAAACCTATATCTAAAACCTTTACACCCGATTCCGTTAAGCCTTCTTTCAAGGCCTTAAACAATTTTGGAGAAGTCTCTCTTCCATCTCTGGCTACGACCACTTCAGTCTCCCTTTCATCTAAAAATTTTGCAAATCCTTTTCCAACCAAGTAAGCGGTTTTTTTATCCAGATTTTGAGGAGAGAGCCCTCTTATATCATACGTTTTAAATATTTTGTCCTCCATATTCATAATTGATTATTTTTTAAAAGTATAACATATAAATTTGATGGAAATAAGTTTTTAATTTATCATTAAGGCAAGCAAGGAAATCAAGCTTGATGAATTTTAAGTTCAATGTTATAATACAGCGAACTTAGCAAGCTCAATCAAGAAATTAAAGCTTAATCAGATAATTCAAAATATGAATCTTTACGAATTAACATACTTAATAAAGCCCGATTTAACGAACGAAGAAGCAAAAGAGTACAACAAGAAGTTAACCGGTGAACTTAAAGAAGAGGATGCAACTCTGTACAAGATGGAAGAGCCAAAAAAGAGAAATTTGGCTTATGAACTAAAAGGTTTTAAAGAAGCTTATATCGCCTGCGTCGATATGGATATTGACCCTCAAAGAGTGAAAATAATCGAAGAAAAGATGAAAAGAGACGATAATATACTTCGTCATTTGATAATATCCAAGGAAGAGCTGGAAGAAGAGGAAGATCCGGAAAAAGAAAAGGATGTTAAAGAAGAAAAAGATGACGAAAGCAATGAAAAAGAAGAAAAAGATGAAAGTGAAGAGGATAAAGAAGATGAAGATAAAAAAGAAGATAAAAAAGAAGATAAAGTAAAATTAAACGAAATCGATGAAAAAATCGATGAAATACTATGAATTTCAATAAAGCTATCATCGCCGGAAATTTAACCGACGATCCCGAAAAAAGAGTAACCGATTCCGGGACCACGGTAGTAAATTTTTCCGTGGCTACAAATCGATTTTTCAGTGACAGCTCCGGAGAAAGACAACAAAGAACCGAATATCACGATGTAGTCTTTTTCGGGAAGACAGCGGAAAATATCGCTAAATATCTTTCAAAAGGATCATCGGTTCTTTTGGAGGGAAGGATTCAAACCAGAAGCTGGGAAGGACAAGACGGTAAAACTCGCTACAATACCGAAATAGTGGGTCAAAATATACAGTTCGGCCCCAGAGAAGGTTCTCAATCTCAAGGTGGAGGCAACCGAAAGAAAAATTCAAAACCACAACAAAAGAAAGAAGAGGAGATTCCGGTAATCGAAGAAGATGAGGATATAGATGTGGAAGATATTCCTTTTTAATTAAAACAATAAACAGTAGAAAAGTTATGAAACAATGCTATTTTTGCCAACATGAAGTCGATGTAATCGACTATAAGAACACTGAGATTTTGCAGAAATTCACTGACAATACTCACAAAATAAAACCGAGAAAAAGAACCGGACTTTGTGCAAGTCACCAACGAAAACTCGCAAAATCGATAAAAAGAGCGAGACAGCTCGCACTTATTCCTTATCAAGAGAATGTAAGGATATAATCACAAATTAAAAAACCCCGGGAGCTCGTTTGCTCCCGGGGTTTTTGTTTTTCAAGTCTATTTATCTTCTTTCTCTCTCATCTTTTCTTTTATTTTTTCTTCAATCTCTTCAGCCAATTCGGGGTTTTCCTCCAAGAAATCTTTGGAGTTGCTTTTACCTTGTCCTAATTTTTTATCATTATAGCTGTACCAAGATCCGGCTTTTTCAACTACATCGGTTTCAACTCCTACTTTTAATAGGTCTCCATAATAAGAAATTCCCTCGTTGTAATAGATGTCAAATTGAGCTTTTCTGAACGGTGCTCCAACTTTATTTTTGACGACCTTGGCCACTACCCTGTTTCCAATTATTTCTCCCTTGGATTTAATTTGGGCTCTTCTGGAAAGACTTATCCTGACGGAAGAGTAAAACTTGAGAGCTAATCCTCCGGAAGTTGTTCTTGGATTACCGAATTTTACACCAATTTTCATTCTGGTTTGATTCAAAAATATGACCGTGGTATCCGTTTCGGAAATAACTTTGGATAATTTTCTGAGCGCAGAAGACATCAGTCTGGCTTGTTTACCGACTTGCGCATCACCAACTTCACCGGCAATTTCACTTTTTGGTGCTAAAGCGGCAACCGAGTCGACAACGATAATATCAACCTCTCCGGAGCGAACGAGTGTCTCAACAATTTGAAGAGCCTGCTCACCGGAGTCCGGTTGAGAGATTAGAAGCTCATCAACGTTTACCCCTATCTTCTTGGCGTATCCGGGATCCAAAGCGTTCTCAACGTCTATGAAGGCGGCTACACCCCCTTTCTTTTGTGCTTCCGCCACCGTATGTAGAGCAAGAGTCGTTTTACCGGTGGAGGCGGATCCGAATATTTCAATAACTCTCCCACGAGGAATTCCTCCTACACCGAGAGCCATATCCAGAGAAAAAGAGCCGGTTGGAATACTGTCGACATCAACGGCCTTAAGATCTTTTAATTTCATTAGAGCACCTTCGCCGAACTTTTGCTTTATCTCTTTCATCGCCTCCTTCAATTCTTTGCTTTCCTTTTTCTTTTTTTGTTTCTTTTTCTTTTTGTCTTTATTTTTCTTACCTTCTTCCTTTTTGTCTTCTTTCTTTTTATTTTCTTCCTTTTTCTTCTTTTTTTTAGCCATACTTTTTATATTATGATTTCTTTTAATTTTGGTTTAAGTCTTCGGCGCTGAATTCTTCATCTTCTTCCTCTTCGGAGTCTCCGTAAACGACTCTGGGCTTGGATCCTCTGGAAGGTCCTACCACATTTCTCGCTTCCAGCATATCCAGAATTCTGGCAGCTCTGACATAACCGATACGTAGCTTTCTTTGAAGCATTGAAGCGGAGGCTTTATCGGCTCTTATAACCAAATCCTTGGCATCCTCATAAAGCTCATCTTCTTCCATATTGTCTTCAACTTTTTGAGCTCTATCTTTTTCCAGCTCATCTTCCAATTCTTCACTTAAATCATCATCTTCATCGGAGTCCTCTTCTTTGTCAACCAGCCATTCGACAATTTTTTTAACTTCTTCTTCGGAAACGAATGGTCCTTGCACCCTCTTGGGTTTTGAGCTGTTCGAAGAGACAAAGAGCATGTCACCGGCTCCGAGAAGTCGTTCCGCTCCTCCCATATCCAGAATTGTTCTCGAGTCAACTTGAGAAGCAACCTGAAAACTGACTCTGGAAGTTATGTTCGCTTTAATCAATCCGGTAATTACCTCCACGGACGGTCTTTGGGTCGCCAATACCAAATGAATTCCGACAGCTCTGGCCATCTGAGCGATACGAACAATTCCGCTTTCAATTTCATTTTGTTTTTTAGCCATCAAGTCGGCCAACTCATCAACTACAAGAACTATGTAGGGCATAACCTCTTCATCATCTTTTTTTCTGGCCCAATCATTATAAGTTCCTATATTTCTCTTTTTAGCCTCCGACAAGACATCGAATCTCCTTTCCATCTCCCCGATTAACCACTGTAGAGCATTATGAGTCTTTTCCGCATCGTAAATAACAGAAGTTAAAAGGTGAGGGAGTCTTTTATAAAGTGAAAATTCAACTCGTTTCGGGTCAACCAAGATAAGTCTTAAGTCTTCCGGAGAATTTTTGTATATTAAACTGAGTATTAAGGTATTTAAAAATATCGTCTTACCCGATCCTGTGGCTCCGGCAACAAGCAGATGGGGCATTTTCGCCAGATCGGTAAATATCTCATTTCCGGAAACATCTTTACCTACGGCCAAAGTAAGATCGGAGTCTTCCTTTTTATAATTTTTATTCAAAAGATCGCCCAGTCTGATCATTTCCCGATCTTCGTTGGGCACTTCTATTCCAACCAGAGATTTGCCCGGAATCGGGGCTTCGGTTCTAACCGGATGCTTTGCTAAAGAGAGCGCAAGATCATCCGACAAAGAGGTTATTTTGGATAACTTAATTCCTTCCGCCGGCTTTAGAGTGTACTGAGTAACGGTAGGTCCTATGTTTATCTCCGCCATATCGACATCGATGTCAAAATTGGAAAATGTTTTTTCTATTATATTCGCATTTTTCTTCGTATCTCCGGGGTCTGCGGTTCCACCTCCTTTTTCCAAAAGTTTTACCGGAGGAATCAATCTCTTTCCCGATCTCGTTGTTTTGGTTTTTTCTTCCTCTTCAATAACCTCTTTATCTTCCTCTTTTTCTTCCTCATCTATCTTTTTACTCTCAAAACTGGGAGCAAATATCTTTTTGATAACGGATGGTTTTTCTCTTTTTTTCTCTCTTCTTCTTTCAAAAAAGTTCTCCACTGCCGAAACAAAAGAAGCATCCTTGTACAATAGATGCCAAAATATTATAAGACCTATCAAAGCGGAAACCGCAAAGATAAGTAAGCTGGACGGTGTTCCCAAAAAGCTTTCCAACGGTCCACTTATCGAAGTACCTATCAAGCCACCCACCTTTTTACCGTTTTCAACAATTCCGAAGATACTCCCCATGGTAGTGAAAAAACCGGTAGAGCCGAGAAGAACAAGCAAAAATCCCGCAACCAGCGGGGAGACAAATCTTTCATATTCGGTTCGTAAAAATATCCACCCGGAAACGAATATTAAAAGTGGTAGTAATGCAGCCATTCCTCCAAACAGATATTCTGAAGCATTTCTAAGCATGGCACCCCCTTTCCCCGCCTGTCCGAAAGCGCTCAAAACGGCAATCATTGCAAAAAGAAAGAGAAGGAGACCGGTTATGATTCTCCTTATCTTACTAGAAAAGAATGGTTCTTTATCTTTCTTTTTACCTTTGTCTTTTTTCTTTTTCTTTCCCATATCTATTTAATTGTACCACAAATGAGGCTAATTTAAAGTAATTAGTCCTCTTTTTTATCAAATCCGGTACCGGCCGGTATCAGTTTACCGATAATAACATTCTCCTTTAATCCTTTAAGCGGATCAACCTTGCCTTCCAAGGATGCTTCTATTAAAACTTTGGAAGTCTGCTGGAAGGATGCAGCGGAAAGGAATGAGTCCGTATTGAGTGCTACTTTGGAAATTCCCAAAAGTATCGGTTTTGCCTTCGGGGGAGTTTTTCCTTTTTCTTCCATTTCTTCCACTTTTTTTCTGAAGACATCTTTTTCAATTATCTGCTTCGGAGTTAAAAAGCTGTCTCCGGGATCGGTTACTCTCATTCTGGAGGTCATCTGCTTAACTATGACTTCCAAATGCTTGTCGTGAATATCGACTCCCTGAGAAACATAAACTTTTTGTGCCTCTTGAAGTATATATCTTTTCGTCTCTTTTAAACCGCGTGTTTTGAATACTTTTTTCAGGTCGAGATTACCTTCACAAAGTTGAGTTCCGGGTTCTACACGCTCCCCTCTTTCTACCCAAATTGCCTTATTCGGGTCAATCTTGTAAGTTTTAGTTTCTTCTTTTTTGGTATTCTCTTCATCAATTCTAATTTTAATTGTTCTATCTTCTTCATTTACCTCTATGACTTTTCCTGCCACTTCGGACATTTCAGCTTTACCTTTGGGGTTTCTTACCTCAAAAATCTCTTGAACTCTGGGGAGTCCCATGGTTATGTCGGTTCCTCCGGCAACTCCACCGGTATGGAATGTTCTCATGGTAAGTTGAGTTCCGGGTTCACCGATAGCTTGAGCGGCAACAATTCCAACCGCCTCTCCAAGTTTAACCATCTTATTGTGACCGAGCTCCCAGCCATAACATTTTTGACAAACCCCGTTAATCGTATCACAAGTCATTACCGATCTCACTTTGATTTGCTTAATTCCTTCGCTTTTAATTTTTTCGGTTGCTTCGATATCGATAATTTCATCTTTTTCTACAATAACTTCTCCATCAACCTCAATATCCTGAAGAGAGGTTCTTCCGATAATTTTAAAATAAAAATCTTGATCCAATTGATCCGCATCTTTCTTTTTCAAAGTGATTCCGTCATCATCACCACAATCCTTTTCAGTAACTATTACTTCATGGGAAACATCAACCAGTCTTCTCGTCAGATAACCGGCACTGGCCGTTCTCAAAGCGGTATCAACCGTTCCTTTACGTGCTCCGTGAGTGGATATGAAATATTCCAAAACATCAAAGCCTTCTTTGAACGAGCTTTTGACCGGTAATTCTATAATTTCACCGGACGGGTTAACCACCAGCCCTTTCATTCCAGCCATCTGAATCGGCTGAGACCAGGATCCTCTCGATCCCGAATCGGTAATCGTAAGAACAGAACCGTATTGAGGAAGAGATTTCGGTACCAGATCCTCAATTTCATTTTTAGCTTTGGTCCAAACTTCAACAACTTTATCGGATCTCTCTTCTTCGGAGAATAAACCTTGCTCATAATAATCTTCAATTTCCTCGGTCTTTTCCTCGGCTTCCTCTATTACCTCATTCTTTTTATCGGGAATTATCAGATCGTCCATCCCCCAAGAAATACCGGAAAGTGTGGAATACTTGTATCCGAGATTTTTTATGTCATCCAACATATGATGTGCCTCACTCGGTTCGTGTCTCTTGATTATCTCGGAAACCATCGCTTTCAGTTTTCCGGATTCCATCGTTTCATTTTGATATTCTATATCTTCAGGTAAAGCGTCGTTGAAGATCAATCTACCCACGCTGGTTTCAACTAAATCACCTTCTATTCTAACTTTTATTTTTGCTCGTATATCAACTATATCATGGTCGTGGGCCAATTTAGCTTCTTGAGGTGAGCTGAAGATTTTTCCTTCTCCTTTTTGCCCTTCTTCAATTTGAGTCATCCAATAACATCCCAGTACCATATCTTGAGATGGAGAGACTATCGGTCTGCCCGTAGCCGGCTTCAATAGATTTTCAGAAGAAAGCATCAAAGTTCTGGCTTCTTCCTGAGCCTTTTTTGAAAGCGGTAAATGAACCGCCATCTGATCTCCATCAAAGTCAGCATTAAAGGCCTCACAAACCATGGGGTGAATTCTGATCGCCTCACCTTCAATTAAAACCGGTTTGAAGGCTTGAATTCCCAATCTGTGTAAGGTGGGTGCTCTATTTAAAAGAACCACTCTTCCTCTAACCACATCTTCTAAAATGGGCCAGACCTCATCATCCTTTTCATCGATCATCTTGGTGGCTCCCTTTACGTTGTAGGCTAAGTCCTTATCAAGTATCTGTTGTATTATAAACGGCTTGAAAATTTCCAGAGCCATTTTTTTAGGTAAACCGCACTCATCAAGATCAAGTTCCGGACCGACAACAATAACCGACCTACCGGAGTAATCAACTCTCTTACCGAGTAAATTCTGTCTGAATCTACCCTGCTTTCCTTTGAGCATGTCGGCTAGCGATTTGAGCAATCTCTGACCTCCCGTAGAAGCTTGAGTTACCACTCCTTTTCTCATCTGATTGTCAACCAAAGCATCAACTCCTTCCTGAAGCATTCTTTTTTCGTTTCTGACAATCACTTCCGGAGCTTCTATGTCAAGCAGATTTTTAAGTCTGTTATTTCTATTTATAACTCTCCTGTAAAGATCATTGAGATCCGAGGAGGCATATCTTCCTCCATCAAGTTGAATAATGGGTCTGAGGTCGGGAGGTAAAACGGGCATTACCGTCGGAAACATCCATTCGGGACGTATATCCGCTTTCTTCATCGATCGGAATACTTTTAATCTTTTTAAATATTTTTTTCGTTTCGATTTGGAGTTTGTTTCATTTTTCAACTCTGTCAATTCTTTTATTTTTTCATCAAGATCAATATTTTCAAACATCTCTCTCAAGGTCTCCGCTCCGGTTCCCGCTTTAAATATGTCTCCGTATTTTCTCTTGTATCTGTGATATTCAACTTCCGTTAAAATCTGCTTTCTCTTAATCGATTTTATCTGCTCTTTGGTTTTATCTCTCGCTTTTCTCAGTTTTTCCAAAGACTGTTCCAATTCCTCTCCTTCCAAATTGTCCTTCCTCTTTTTCTTCTTCTTTTTAAATTCAGACTTTAATTTGTTTAAAACTTCTTCTTTTTTATCGTTATCGACTTCGGTAACTATATAACCGGTAAAGTAGACTACTTTTTCCAGTTTTTTCTTGGAGATACCGATAACCAATCCCATTTTTGATGGAATTCCTCTCAAATACCAGATATGAGATACGGGGGCGGCCAGCTTGATGTGTCCCATTCTTGATCTTCTGACCGAGGATTTTGTTACCTCTACTCCACATCTGTCACAAACTATTCCCTTGTATCTTATCTTTTTATATTTTCCGCAATAACACTGATAGTCTTTTTCCGGACCGAAGATACGCTCACAGAAAAGACCGTTCTTTTCCGGTTTTTGATTTCTGTAATTGATAGTTTCGGCTTCCGTCACTTCTCCGTGAGACCAATCCATGATTTCTTCCGGAGAGGCTAATTTTATTTTTATTGCGTTTACATCTTCTACACGCATAGTATTAATTTTTATTATTTTTCCCTGGTCTTTTATTTTTCTTCTTTTACTTTTATGTTTAGTCCGATCGCTTTCATTTCGGAAAGCAATAACTGGAACGAAGCCGGTAAGTTGGGTTTACTTATATCTTCTCCCTTTAAAATGGCTTCGTAAGCGGCCGCTCTCCCGGGCACGTCATCCGATTTAATCGTAAGCATCTCTTGGAGAGTGTGAGCGGCTCCGTAACCTTGTAGAGCCCATACTTCCATCTCCCCCAATCTCTGTCCACCGAATTGCGCTTTACCGCCCAACGGCTGTTGAGTGATAAGTGAATACGGTCCTATAGCTCTCATATGAATCTTGTCCTCAATCATATGAATCAGCTTCAAGAGATACATATACCCGACGGTAACCTTTCTGGGAAACTTCTCCCCGGTTCTGCCGTCATAAAGCGTAAGCTGTCCGCTTTCCGGTAGTCCGGCTTTTTTCAATTCTTTCTTTATATCCTCATTCGTCGCTCCGGACAAGGCGGGAGTTTCCGCCAGATAGCCCAGTTCCTCGGCAGCAAGACCCAAGTGAGTCTCCATAATTTGTCCTATGTTCATTCTGGAAATCACTCCAAGCGGATTCAAAACTACATCCACGGGAGTTCCATCCTCCAAAAAGGGCATCTCCTCTTCCGGTAGTACGGTAGAGATAACTCCCTTGTTACCGTGCCTTCCGGAAAGCTTGTCACCCGTCTTGATTTTTCGCATTTGAGCTACTCTCACTTCAACTTTTTTAATAACTCCCGTATCCAACTTATGTCCTTTTTCTCTGGAAAATACCTTTATTCCTACAACCCTGCCTCTTTTACCGTGTTTCATTCTTAGAGAGCTGTCTTTCACGTCCTTTGCTTTCTCTCCGAAAATCGCCTTCAGTAATCTTTCTTCCGGAGTTAGCTCCGATTTTCCTTTCGGTGAAATTTTTCCTACCAATATGTCTCCCGGGCCGACTTCGGCACCGATTCTAATTACTCCCTCGTCATCGAGATGCTTTAATTTGTCTTCGGAAACATTGGGTATATCGTTGGTCGTGACTTCCGGACCCAGCTTGGTTTCTCTTACATCGCAAGTAAAGTTCTCAATATGAACCGAAGTATAGATATCGTCCTTTACCAATCTTTCGGAGACAACTATGGCATCTTCATAATTGTATCCTCTCCAAGGCAGAAAGGCGATCAACGGATTTTGTCCCAATGCCAACCTTCCTTCGGCAATAGAACCTCCGTCACTTATAATGTCACCTTTTTTTACTTTTTCACCTTTATCAACCGTCGGTTTTTGATGAAAGCAGGTATAATTATTCGTATGGGAAAAAGTCTCCAATTCGTGCTTATACTTTTTGCCGTCTTTCCCTTTTATGACTATCTTTTTTCCGTCCACTTCAACTACTTCTCCGTCAGCTTGAGCCAAAACGGCATGCCCCGAGTCTTTAGCAACTCTTTTTTCCATGCCGGTTCCGACGGTAGGCGGAGCGGGCTTGAGTAAAGGAACCGCTTGTCTTTGCATATTGGCTCCCATCAAAGCTCTGTTGGCATCATCATTTTGCAAAAACGGGATGGTCGAAGCAGCGACCGATACCAATTGCTCTGCGGATACATCTATATAATCTATATCTTCTTTGTCCGCCATTCCCGGTTCACCTTTTATCCTGGCCTCCACTCTTTCGGAAACTATTTCTCCATTCTCAATTTCTACTCCACCGTGAGCAATATTATATTTTTCTTCTTGATGGGCATCGAGATATTCAACTTCATCGGTTATTTTCCCATCTTCAACTTTATAATAAGGAGTCTCTAAAAATCCGTATCGATTAACTCTCGAATATAATGAAAAGTGATTTACCAACCCCACATTGGATCCTTCCGGAGTTTGAATGGGGCAAATCCTTCCATAGTGAGAGGCTTGCACATCCCTGGCTTCAAATCCGGCTCTCTCTCTGGTAAGTCCACCCGGTCCGGTGGCGGTAAGTCTTCTCTTGTGCTCCAATTCGGCTAATGGGTTTTCTTGGTCCATGAATTGAGAAATCGCCGAAGAAGAGAAAAACTTTTGAACTTCAGAAGCAAACGGTCTGGCGTTAATCAGTTTTGAAGGATCCAAATCATCATCTTCAGCCGTAGAAATTTTATCTTTTATATTTCTATCTATTCTCATCAAAGCGGTTCTCAACCTGTTTTCCAAAAGCTCGGTAAAAGCTCTGACTCTTCTGTTACCGAGATGATCTATCTTATCTTCCGTAGCTTCCGGGTCATTGTTCAATCTGATAATTTCCTTTATAACGGCAATAACGTCTTTGGTTCTGAGAGTTCTGTCTTCTATATCTATATCCTTTTCTTTTTCCGGTTTTAACTCCGGAAGTCTTTGCCACATTCTCCACCGGCCAACTTCGGAAAGGTCATATCTATCAAAGTTAAAAAATGTATTTTCAACAAGCTCCTTGGCGGGCTCCGGAGTAACCGCCTCTCCCGGCCTCATTCGCCTGTATATTTCCATAACCGCCTCTTTTCTGTTTTTGGCGGGATCTCTTTCGATCGTTCTCTTAATATGAGATATATCACTTTTGTCGACATCACTAAAAAGCTTTTTTATTTCACTGTCTTTACCGCTTTTCATGCTCTTGTCTCCGACCCCGAGCGCTCTTAAAAGAGTAGTAACCGGAACTTTTCTTCTTCTATCTATTCTCACACCGACAAATCCATCCGGTTCGGAAACGAATTCAAGCCAAGTTCCTCTATTGGGGATAATTTTCGCACCGAATACTTTTTCTCCTTTTTTACTATCCGAAGTAAAGAAAGCTCCCGGTGATCTTATCAGCTGAGAAACGGCCACTCGTTCTACACCGTTTACAATAAAAGTCCCTCTTTTACTCATAAGAGGGAAATCACATAAAAATATTTCTTGGCTCTTGCTTTCTTCCGTTTCAAGATTAATGAGCTTTACTTCAACTTTAAGAGGTGCAGTATAAGAATCGTTGTTTTCTCTCGCTTCATGCGCATTTTCATATTTTGATTCTTCGAGCTTGTAATCGGAAAAATAGATCTCCCATTCTTCTCCCGAGTAATCCTTGATCGGAGAAGCTTCTTTAAATAAATTTTCAAGCCTTTCTTCCCAAAAGAGATCCCAGCTCTCTTTTTGAAGATTCAGCAAGTAGGGAATATCGAGCTTTTTTTCTCTGCGACCGAAATTTTTGACTTTAGGCATAATTTTAAACTGCTTAACAAACAAAACAAGCCCTATCAGATTATAGGGTGTCTGCGTTTATATTTTTATTAATAAGAAAGCTTAGACAAAGAGAGTAAATCGCTTAAGTATTTATTCAAATCCGCAAACTAATAGCTTTAGTGCTACTTATTTTACTTTTTTTAAAAAGCTTTGTCAAGGGCTAGTTATTATTATAGCGCATACTTTCTAAAATTCCAAGCCCAGTAAAAGCGAAAAGGGTCGAACTTCCCCCATAGCTGACAAAAGGAAAAGGGGTTCCCATTATCGGCAAGATACCCAAATTCATTCCTATATTAACGAAGCTTTGAAATAAGATTATTATCAAGAATCCGGAAACGAATAGACGGGGAAAGTTGGATTTGGTATTGAATATCACCCTGAACATCCGCCAAAACATAACCGCAAGAGCGGATATCAAAAGAGTTACCACCAAAAAACCCATCTCTTCAGCTATCGCAGCAAATATGAAATCGGTATGTGGTTCCGGTAAAAATCCGTATTGAGTTTGAGAGCCTCGGTGCAAACCTTCTCCCAAAAGACCTCCGTTTCCTATCGCTATTCTGGCATGGTTTCCTCCCCATCCTATTCCTTGCGGGTCCATCTGCGGATCGACAAAGCTCATCACTCTATCCCTTTGATAATCCTGCATTAAAAATCCCCAGACAAGAGCAAGTGAAACAATACCTACCCCGGAAAGAATTAAGAAGTGCTTGATTTTGATTCCGGATATTAGAAGTATTCCGCCCCATAGAACTAAAAAGATTATTGCCGTTCCCATATCCGGCTGTCTGAATACCAGGTAAGTCGGGATGAAAGCGTAAACTCCGGACAAAACAATATGTCTTATTTTGTAGAGTTCTACATGACGCATCGAGAAATACTTGGCGAGAATGATGATAAGCGCCAATTTAGCGAATTCAGCCGGAGAAATCATAATCGGACCCAAGCGAAACCAGCGCTGAACATTTCTTATTTCGGGACCGAAGAGAAGGAGGGCAATAAGTGAAGCTATAGAAAGAAGATATATCGCCAGAACCAGAAAAGAATTTTCTCTGAGACTTCTCCAATCAAAAAAAGATAAAATAAAATAAACCAAAAAACCGCCGAGAATAAAAAAGAGTTGGCGCATTGCCGCTTCCGGCCCCGTAGAGCTATATATGGAGATAAGACCTATCGAGCAGATAACGGTTACTGCTCCAAGTAAGAAAAAATCAAGATTTAAAAAACGTTTGATCACTTTCATAACATCTGCTTGAATTCTTTTTCATTTATCACTTTTACTCCAAGATCGTTTGCTTTTTCGGCTTTGGATCCCGGATTTTCACCTACAACCAAAAAATCGGTATTTTTTGATACGGATGAACTCGGTTTTCCTCCTTTGGATAAAACTTTTTCTTTAGCCTCACGTCTGGTAAAGGAAGTTAAACTGCCGGTAAATACAAAAGTTTTGCCGGTCAGAGACTCTTCTCTCCTTTTCGGTTTTTTTATCTTGATTCCGGCTTTCTTCAAATTGTCTATCATTTCCAAATTCTTATCCTTTTGAAACCATTCGGTAATCGAATCGGCAACAATCGGACCTATATCATCAACTTGGAGAAGCTCTTCTTTTGACGCTTCCTTTATTTTTTCTAAAGACTTAAACTTCTGAGCAAGATCAACTGCAGTTCTCTCCCCGACCTGTTTAATCCCGAGTGCATATATAAAGCGAGAAAGAGTTATTTCTTTACTATTTTTAATCGATTTAACCAAATTATCCGCAGACTTCTCTGCAAATCTTTCCAACGGAACCAAGTCTCCTTCTTTAAGTAAAAACAGATCAGCCGGCTCCGAAACCAATCCTTCTTCCATCAGTTGTTCGATTACTTTTTCTCCCAGTCCGTCAATATCGAAGGCACTTTTTGAGACAAAATACTTTAGATATTCTCTCTTTTTAGCAACACAGTCATCGCTGGGACATCTTTTTACAACTTCTCCGGAAGGCTGAACCAGCTTGCTGCTACAAACGGGACATTTTTCGGGAAAATCAAACTTTTTCTCATCTCCGGTTCTCATTTCTTTAATGACTCGAATTATATAAGGAATTACATCACCGGCTCTACCGACTACGACCGTATCTCCGATCTTAACATCAAGTCTATTTATCTCATCTTCATTATGAAGACTGGCCCGAGTTACCGTAACGCCTCCTATCTCGACAGGCTTGAGAACAGCTACGGGAGTAGCACTACCGGTTCTACCGATCTGTATTTTTATATCTTCAATTTCGGTAGTTGATTTTTTTAGAGGAAATTTATAAGCTATCGCTCCCCTCGGTGCTTTTCCCGTCACTCCTAATTCTTCAAAAACTCGGTTATCGTTTACAAATACGGTAACACCGTCGATCTCATACCCCAGAGAATCTCTAATCTCAATCGCTCTTTCTCTAAAATCAAAAACTTCTTCAAGTCCTTTACAGACTTTTTCATCGGTTGTCTTAAATCCCAGGCTGCGTAAAAGCTGGTGCTCTTTTGCGTGAGTTTTAGCTCCGAACGGTTCCACTGTTTCTCCTTTTTTGAGATCAGCGGTAAGTTCATAGGCAAAAAAGCTCAGGTTTCTTTCAGAAACTATTTTCGGGTCCAGCTGTCGAATTGAACCGGCAGCTAAATTACGAGGATTGGCATAATCTTTCTTGCCTTCTTTTTTTCTTTCTTCGTTAATTCTCTGAAATTCTTTTTCCGATATGAAAACTTCTCCACGAATAACGATATCTTTCCCTTTTTCCATCCAACCGGAACTGTCAGAAAGATTTTTTTCCTTGTTCGTAAAGTATTCGGGGTCTCTGAGCTCGAGAGGTATCGCCTCGATCGTTTTTACATTTTTAGTGACTTCCTCTCCGATCTTACCGTCTCCTCGGGTTGAGGCGGTCTCTAAGACCGAATCTTTATAAACGAGCTCCAGCGCTAATCCGTCAATTTTATATTCACAAAAAAACTCTTCTATCTCTTTTCCCGCTTCCCTTTCGACTCTCTCCTTCCATTCTTTCATGTCTTCTTTCGTAAATCCGTCTTGCAGAGAAAGCATCGGAGAAAAGTGTTCATGTTTTTCAAACTTCTCCAAAGGTTCTCCACCGACTCTTTGGGTCGGTGAATCTTCGGTCACAAGATCGGGAAACTCATTTTCCAAATCAAAAAGCTCTTTCTTTAAAGAGTCCAGGGCTTCTTCCGATATCTCTTCCTTGTCGAGAACATGATAATTATAGCGATGCTTTTTTATCGTTTTTTTTAATTTTTCTATTCTTTTTTTTGCCTTTTTTTTATCCATTTTAATATATCGGCCTCGTTACTTGAATTCCTCTTCTTATGGGGGTAGCGTCTTCATCGGAGTAAAATGATCCTCTGGAAACGATTATAAGTAAATCGTTGTCGGTATCAATATCCTTTCTGAAGTAATATTCCTGACCCTCCTCAAGGCTGTCCGTATATTCCGGATTCGCCTCCCAATCGAACACATTATCATCCTCATCTATGTCATTCCACCTGTATAAAACTTTTTCGATTCCCGCATCGGCGGAATAAAAGGCCGAAGTGGAATAAGTCATAACTTCTATCATTCCTATCCTTTGAACCAAAATCGTGGTTACCGTCATGCCGGCACTAAAAAGAATGCCGAGTATCAGTATTGAGAAATATAGCATTGAGCCTTTCTGATTTTTAATCATGATATCTTTCTATATCCAACCTTCTTCTCGCAATCGTAGTTTGGACTTTGGCATCCCACCATATGCGTTCCGAATATTCGCCTCCACCTACCGCTCTAACATCCAAAAGTATGGTCGCCGAAGGTTGTTTAACGTATAAATCTTCTTCGTTATCGGGAGTTACGTTGGCATCGCTCTCAAAATTTTCAAACTGCAAAGCTCCCGAGGTTAAATTGTGCTCTTCCCAGCTGTCATCGTCTTGAAGGATAGCTTTTTTTATTATTCCTTCGTCATCATCCAAAAAGAATTTTATACATTCTTCCTGATAGTCTATGAATTGAATTCCATTACCTTCTTCAGGTATCCCGTAGGTAAATCCTTCCGCATCTTCATAAAGGCAAGTATTTTCATGATCGTTTCGAGCCATTCGAATCGCTCTGCCCATATATTCAATCGCATAACTGATCTCTCCGGTCGTTTTTTGGATTGCCAAAGTTCTTCTTTGAAGTTCGAAGTTAGCGAGAAATATACCGGAAACCAAGGTTATCAAACCACCGAAAATTCCGACTACTACCAGAATTTCAACCAATGTTAATCCTTTTTGATCTTTCATCTTTAATACCAATTAAAAAGTTTTGTTTTTGCTTTATGACTTCTTTCAGTCTCTCTTTCTTCCCAAGTAACTTCTACAGTAACCAAGACATACTCGGCTCCGTCACTGCCGCAATAGTCGTCATCAAAATCGTTGGTGTCAGCATAGCCGGCATAACAATCCCTTTCCAGAGTTATCTCCCTTCTGAAGGTTGTCTCTTGCGAGCTTGGTTCATAACTGTAAAGACCGTCATTTATATAAAAAGTCTCATCTTCTTTCCCTTGAATCAACTCATCGGAGTCATAATCAAGCCCTCCGACAACGCTGTCTTCGGATTCGTCCATTAAATTTTCAAGCCAAAAATAAGTATCTTCATCAACGGCATCATCACTGTAAAGTCTATTGAAGTTGGTATCTCTTATTCTTCTTACAACCTCAAAACCTTCTTGGGTTAAATAGCTGGCTGTCAAGTTAAAGGATAGTGAAGCCGTGCTGGTAAAGGCGCTAATTATCATCGAAATTACGGCCATCAGACCGATCGTTATTATTAACGAGGCCATAAGGAGCTCTATTATGGTAAAACCATCTTTTTCAGTTGCAAATTTTCTCATTGTCCATTTGTATTAATCCGACCCTGTTTATTCTTATAACGAGATCTTCATCTTCCGGTTCCTCGGCATAATTTACAGTTATTTCCATACATTTTTGATCTTCATAAATCTCGTTTTCCAGATCGGAATCAAGAAAGATAACTTTTGGTTCGGGAGGAATAAATCCGACGGCTTGCCCCGCTCCTTCTTTTATCTCTACACCACCTTCCAATTGATAGCTTCTTTCGCTTTGATCCGTGTCCTTAAACAGGATATAGCTGTCATCTTCAAAGTTTATCGTAAAATATTGAACCTGATCCCCTCCCTCGGTCATCTCCGTCGCCGATATCGAAGTTCCTCGCACCTCTTCGATTCCACTTATTATCGTATTGGCTTCATCTTCCAAAAAAGAAGATCTTCCCATCTGGCGATATCCGGTAAATACAATCCCCGAAATTATCCCCATTATGGTGATGCTGACAAGAAGCTCGATAAGGCTGAATCCTTTGGAGTTCATAGTAATATATAAAAGTATATTTCAATAATCAGTTCAGAGAAGAAAAAGGCTACAAAAGTTCCCGCGACCAAAAAAGGACCAAAGGGAATGACATCCTTTCTGCCTTTGTCTCCGAATATTATAAGTAGTATTCCTATTATAGCACCGATGATAAATGAGAAAAACAGACCTATCAAGCCGGCAGGAAACCCCAAGAAAAGACCTAAAAAGAAAGAGTATCGAACGTCACCGAATCCTATCCCTTCTCCACTCGTAATTAGATATATTGAAAAGAAAAACAGAAAAAATAAGATTCCCGTTATCAGATGATTTACGAGGATAATTATATTTTGAGACATTAAAACCTCTAAAATAAGATAGCCCAAAGCAGCCAATATAGCCGGATATATTATTTTATTCAAAATAATATAATGCTTTAGATCGTAAACGAAAACCACCACCAAAAGACTAAAGCAAATCAAAATGAAAATTAGCGAAGCCACTTCAAAAAGTGTGGCCGGTAATCCGACATAAAAGAGAGTGGATAAAAATATAGCTCCGGTAAGAAGCTCAACCAAAGGGTACTGAATCGATATCTTCTCATCACAATAACGGCACTTACCTTTTAAAAAGATATAAGAAAGGATCGGAATCAAATCAATCGCAGACAATTTATTCTTGCATCGCGGACAAAACGAATTTCCGGTCGGTTTTTCTCCGATTTCCAATCTGTAAATCAAACAATTTAAAAAAGAACCGGTAGCGAGTCCGAAGAGGAATGCAAACGTATAAGCTATTTTGTCAAAAATCATATCTAAAATTTTAGAAGGAAAAAACCGCCCTGCGAAGAAAGCGGTTTTTAAGAAAGCGAAGCCTTACTGAAAGTAGAAAAGATTTTTTCATACTTTAATTTCACCGTCAAAAATAGTGACTCTTTAACTTCACTTGTAAATTTAACTAAATAATTTAGAGTGAGTTTTCAAAAATGTCTTCGCAGCTCCAATTATCATCCGTATCTATGGTTCCGCCGTAACGACCCGAATCTCCGGTGCTGTCTACACACCAATAAACCAATTCGTCAGCAGTTTCTCCGTCAGAGGCCGCACAAAGTGGAGCCCAAGCTGCAAACGCCTGATTTCTGACTACAATCTGATACTCTTCACCGTCAGCATCGGTAGTCTCTATTCCGGCGAGATCCATTAAATCAACACTACAAGGGGGAATGTCGGTGGCAAATCTGTTCCATGCATCGGATTCATCAAAATCATCTCCGGTATCCGGTGTGTAAGTTCCTCCTTGGTCGTAATAAAATTGCTCTGCAGCACTTCTCACTTGTGAAAGCTCGGATTGAATTGTGGCATCGAAAGCTGTTTCTCTTGCTCCGCTAATTGAAAGAAACGCGATACCGGCCAATATACCGATAATTGCCACTACAACAAGCAACTCGATTAATGTAAAACCTTCCTTGTTTTTTGTCATGATTAAATTTTTAATTAACTTGACCTTTTTAATCTTCTGACCTTTTTTACTTCTCTTTGCTTTATAAAAGTATACTAAAAAAGGATTCTTCGTCAACTAAAGAGCCATGCCTACATCATAAATCGGCAAAAGAACTGAGACTACCAGTCCGCCGACCACCATGCCGAGTAAAATGATTAAGGCGGGCTCGGCTATCTTTATATAACTATCCATTGTTCGCTCGACTTGATCTCTGTAAAAAGCGACTACACTATCCAAAATCTTCTCCATTTCACCGGTCTTTTCTCCGACGATAATCATCTGAGTCACCAGAGCGGGAAAGAAATCGGGATTCTTTTTTAGTGAGGTGCTCATATCTTCTCCTTCCTTTACATCTTTTTTGGTTTTTGCGACCAGCTTTTTGTAAACCGTGTTCCCCATTATATTTTCGGTAACGGTTAGTGCCTTAACTATATCGACACCACTGGATATCAAAGTGGACATACTTTCAGCGAAATAAGTTAAATAAACTTTTTTCGAGAATTCACCTATCAAAGGAACTTTAAAAAGAAGTTTGTCAAAAAACTCTTTTCCGTCCTTTGTCTGTAAAATCTTTTTAAAGCCGAAGATTCCGAGTCCCACTGCCAGAAGCAAAAGAAGACCCCAATCAATTATAAAATCGGATACGTTTATCACCATCTGAGTTATCATCGGCATTTCAGCGTCCAATTCTTCTATCATTTCAACCAAATCGGGAATCACGAAAAGAAGAAGAAAGGCTACTACGAAACTGAAAACAAAGATAATGAACATGGGATAAATCATCGCCCCGATCAGCTTTTTTTTGAATTGATGATTTCTCTCTATATGCTCTTCCAGATAATCGAGTGATTGAGGTAAGTTTCCGGAAGCTTCACCGGACTCGATAGCTCCGATATAAAACTCCGAAAAAACATCGTCATGCCTCCTTAAAGCTTTCGAAAAAGGTTGGCCCTCTTCCACCTTGTCGGCCACATCCTCAATCTTTTCTTTAAGGCTATTGTTTTCTATCTGAGTATTCAAAATACGGAGTGCCTCTATGACTCCTATTTGAGACTCGAGCATGATTCCCAATTGACGAGAAAACATTATCAAATCGGTATCCGAAATTCTTTCAAAAAACTTTAAATTGACATCAAAATCCTTTTTATAAAAAGGGATTTTCTTTTCTTCTATACTCATTACATAAAGTCCTTTCTGCTGTAATTTAAGAAGAGCTCCCCCTTTGGAGTCAGCCTGGATTTCTCCTCTCTCTTCTTCTCCATCGTCAGTTTTTGCTCGATACTCGAAAAGCATCTGGGTTTAATCAATTAATTTTTTTAAACTCTTCGGCTTGGGAGAATAAGTCGTGGCGTCTTCAAGGGTAATTTCATTATTTTTAATTAAATTACTGAGATACTTATTCAAACTGATCATTCCGTCACTTGAAGATGTTTCCACCGTGATTCCGATTTCATGAATCTTATTTTCTCTTATCAAGTTGGATACAGCCGCATTGTTTTTTAAGATTTCACACGCCGGGATCAATCCGCCGGATTTTCTAGGAATCAATCTTTGCGAAATAACACCCAAAAGAGATGCTGAAAGTTGAGTTCGTATCTGGTCCTGCTGGTCAGAAGGGAAAGAATCGACTATTCTATGAATCGTCTGACTCGCCGAATTGGTGTGAAGTGTCGAAAAGACCAAGTGCCCGGTCTCCGCAGCCGTTATCGCTGTTCGAATAGTTTCCGGATCTCTCATCTCTCCCACCATTATAACGTCCGGGTCCTGACGAAAGGCGCTCTTTAGTGCTTTTGCAAAAGATTTGGTATCTTGACCGACTTCTCTCTGATCTATTAAGGCCTTATCGTCCTTGAATATGTATTCTACCGGGTCTTCGATCGTTATTATATGCTTGAACATATTTTTATCGATCTTATCGATAAGAGCGGCAAGAGTAGTCGATTTACCATGAGATGTCGGTCCGGTAACCAAAACCAACCCTTGGCTTGACCGAGCAAAATCATATAGACTTTCCGGAAGATTGAGCTCTTCAAGTGTTTTAATGGTTGAGGGAATTCTTCTTAAAACGGATGAGATGTTTTCCATCTGATGAAAGATGTTCACTCTATACCTATCTCCATTCTCATGCTGAAACGAAAAATCAACCTCTCTTTCTTCAAGTAGTTTTTGCTGCTGTTTTTCGTTGGTTATTTCAAAAGCTATCTGCTTGGCTTCTTCCGGACTTATCTTATCTTCTTCACGTATTTTTTGTAAGTTACCATCGACCCTGATAATCGGATGGTGTCCTACCGATATATGCAAGTCGGAAGCATTTTTTTCTTTAGCGTGAACGAGAAATCTGTTTAACTTTTCTGTTATTTCACTCATATCTTTTAATTTTTATCTTTTTTTATTTTTCTTTTTGTCTCTTTTGTTGCTTTCAAAACGACTTCCAGCGATGTTTTTCCTTCCAACGCCTTCAAGATTCCATCTTGACGCATGGTAATCATTCCTTGCTTGAAAGCCTGCTCTTTAAGTGGACCCTCTCCCTTGTCATCCAAAACCAATTTTGACATTTCATCGGTCATTTCCAAGGCTTCGAAAATTCCGATTCTACCACTGAATCCGTCTCCGCCACATTGATCACAGCCCACCGGTTGGTAGGTGGTAAGATTTTCAATGTTTATCTTTTCTTTCTCTTGAGACGGAAGAGTTTCTATCTCATGATTTATTATATCCTTTAGTCTTTGAGTCGGTTCCACCTCTTTTTTACAGTGCTGACATAGTCTTCTTACCAATCTTTGGGCAATGGCGGTATTTAAAGAAGGGGGAACCAAGTAGGGCTTTATCCCCATATCGGTCAGACGAGGAATTACCCCGACCGCATCATTGGTATGAAGTGTGGATAGAACTATATGTCCTGTCAAAGCGGCATGGACCGCCAGTTCGGCGGTTTCTTGATCTCTGATCTCACCAACCATGATTATATCCGGATCCTGTCTTAAAATTTGCCTTAATCCATTGGAAAAATTATACCCGATATCGTGATTTATCTGTGACTGATTGACTCCGGGCATAAAATACTCAACCGGATCTTCGAGTGTTACTATATTTACATCTTCCGTATTTAAAGTTTTCAGTAAAGAGTAAAGCGTCGTAGTCTTACCGGATCCGGTCGGACCGGTGGCTAAAAGCATGCCGGTCGGCTTATTTATCCCTCCGGTAACTATATTTTCAGTCGAATCTCTCATACCCAGTTCATCAATCGTCATCGTTCCTTCTTGAGAATCCAAAACTCTCAAAACGACCTTCTCACCGAGAGTGGTCGGCATCGTTGCCACACGAAAATCTATCTCCTTTCCGGCTATTTCCGAAAAGAATCTTCCATCCTGAGGAAGTCTTCTTTCTTCTATCTTCAAGTTGGAGAGTATCTTGATTCTGGCAACCACGGCTTGATGAATTTTTTTAGGTAATATTAATGAAGAGTGTAATCTTCCGTCTATTCTGTATCTGACCTCCAGCTTTTCTCTTTCCGGCTCTATGTGAATGTCGGAAGCTCCTCCTTCGACAGCCTCTTTTAAAATAACCGAGACAACTCTTACAATCGGAGCTTCTTCGGCCATTTTTTCTACGTTTTCCGCTTTTATCTCTTCTTCTTTTCTTTCCACATTCTCATCATCATCTTCCTTTCCCATTGCCCCCAAGGCAGCCCCGGCCCCTTTTCTAAGCTCTTCATATTGAGCTAAAATTTCCCTGAAGGTTGATATCGTTATCAATTTTACATCATAAGAAAAATTGCTTCTTCGAGATAAAAATTTCAATGCTTCCTGAGCTTTCATATCTCTGGGATAAACCATCCCTATCTCAATTATTTCATCCTTTTTGTTAAGAGGCACCATATTGTAATGCTTGGCGGAGTCTTCAGGAATAAGCCCTGCTATATCGGGCAAAATACTCCCCAGTTTATCTAAATTTATATCCTCTTTAAAGGGAACCTCTATTAATTTACTCTTTATTCTAAAGAGCTTTTTTTCGGATATATCAAGCTGTGGGTCATCAAGTATCGCCTCCTCTTCTCTTTTTTCTTCTTTTTTTACCTTATTTTTAAGCTCAACCGCTTTTCTTTCGGTTATAATCTCTTTTTTTGTTAGAGCATCTATTAATCCCTGCATTATAAAAATTTAATTATAAAAAATCTAATTCCGCTATCAGGCTTTCCGCTTCAATGTAAAAATTTTCAACTTCTTGAAACAGATCTCCCTCATCGATTTGTCCCGCTTCATAACTTTCTTCTAAATTTTGGAGTTCTTCATCCAAGCTGTAATATACTTCTCTCGCTTCATCTCTTTGAGCTTCGTCTTCAAGAGTTTCCAAATCATCCCTAAATAAAAGCAAGTCTTCTCGCGCTTCTTCCAGTAATTCATTTCCTTCAAAATCATCCATGTCCGTATCTTCGCCCTTGAGATCGCTCCAAGAAACTTCTCCCGTTATAATTTCTGCCAGATTGTCCGAAGCCAAACTGACCATTGACCTAAACTCTCCAATTTCCGCTTGCAGGCTCTCTTCTCTCAGTTCTCCCTCCCTGTTTTTCCTTTCTATTTCTCGAAATTCTCCTTCCAGCTCACTGTAAACCCGTTCTCCTCTTCTTATCTCTTCTTCAACGAATTCGTCCTCCAAAGATCTTATTCTGTTGTGTAAATTGGATAAATCCGATCCGGCTATCATAAGCAAAGTGTCATCTTGATATTCTTCAAAATCTTGAATACCGGAATCATAATCTTCATCCGTTATTATGTTTATGATTCCCTCAGCTCCTTCATCCGATCTGTATTCGGACATTTCGGCCGAAGCCTGAAATTCCAAAAAGTCTTCACCATCACTCTCTATTAATACTTCATCGTCATCCCCCACTATCTTCAAGTTAACACCTTCCTGATTTCCACCCCATTTTATTTCATACCATCTCCCTTCAAAAAGAATCAATGTCGGATTGAGATATCCCTCAATCATATCAGGGCTCTGCCCGATCAAACTTTCAGTTTCGGTTCTCAATTCAATATTGAAAACCGCCCACCATCTTCTTAAATCTCTATCTCTCGGAACTCTGGGGGTCTGAAAGGGGTTTTCATTTCTAACTTGCTTCCAAGGAAGTAGGGGAACATCACCTCTTTCAAAATGATCCAAACCGCCAAACGCATAACTATCCAAAAAAACCAAATCGACATCCGGAGTTTCTTCAAATCCGGAATCGGGACTTATGTGGTGAAGATCACTTACAAAAAATATTTGCCAAATCACCACTCCCACTATTGCGAAAGTTATCAAGACAATCGCATAAAAATATTTATAATCCTTTTTACCTTCCTTTTTTTCAGTCATTATTTTAGTATGAATAAGTTAATATCGTAACGGAGTATTCCAGTGGCTGCAAATCCTGACTTGTGGTGCCTCTCTTGTCAATTCTTATCGACTCTATACTCATTATCCTGGCATTGGTTTTAAGCTCTTCAACAAAATTTTTAAAGTTAGAATAGGACCCTTCAACTTGAAAGCTGATTTCCGTTTCGATCAACTGAGGCCTCTCTTCAAACTCATTCAAAGAAAAATCACCCATTCCTTCAATTCTGACTCCGGTTCGATAAGAAGCTCTTCTTATCTCGGCAAAAAGAGAGGGAACGTAATGGTCATCGGGAATTCCACTTTCCATCTTTTTCATTTCTTCTATGTAGTTATTTTGCAGATCAGCGGTAATCCCTTCTAAAGTTTGATTGTAGTTTATAATATTACTCAAGTTTTCTTCTTCCACATCAGCACGAACTATGGATTCTCTCAAATCCTGATATTCGGGCCATATGGCAAAAGCCATTATGGAGAAAGAACCTATTAAACAGATGGCGGTTATTATCGGTTTCATTATGGTTTAAATATTTCTTGATCCAATTTAATTTGAAAACTAAATTCCACGCTAAAATCTCCTTGAACTTCCGATACGCCGACCAACTCGACCTCTTCTATCGGTTCTACGTTTTCAACAATCAACACTTCATACCAATCCCAATCAAGTAAATCCTTCCTGTTGGTTCTATAATCCTCTTGACGTGCTACGGTTAAAAGAGGTATTTCGTCTACGTTTCTTATATTTTCTTTGTCAACACTGGTTCTCTGCATTCCGAGAATCGGACTTTCATAAATGTCGACCAAGTTTCTCAACGGAGTAATCCTCTCTTTTTCTTCCCCGTCTTCATCTTCAACAGTAACTATATCTACATTGGGTTGAAATCTTTGATAAGCACCTTCTTCATCTTCGTCCATATCTTCATCAATTAAAAAAATAACGGATCTAATTTGTCCGTCATCCATTTCTTGTTCAAAAATTTCAACCTCACCGAATTCATCCCAATTTTCGATTCTTTTTGACCATGCCTCTTCATCTTCAACAAAATCAAGATGAGTTTGATAGTCGAATTTATCAGTCGGAGACGGGTGATACTCCGGGACCCATCCTATAATTTCTCGATTAAAACTGAATTCTTTAAGTATGGTATGTTGCTGCTCTAAAGTGTTAAAATCCAGAGTGTATCCGGTTACGGAAACCTCACCATCTTCGGTGTCAAGAGTAACCGTGTCGAGATGCGCAGCGGGATGAACCGATTCTTCCAAAAATAAAAAGAAGTTGTTTAATGTTTTTTTATTGTAATAGAGGTGAAGATAATCATTCATCAGATTCCTCCGGTCATAAACGAAATCTCTCCTTTCTTCAAACTCCTCTTCTCCTCTTAAATTTTCTACGAATTCTTCTCTGTGATCAATTTGGGCTTCTATTTCCGAGTTCCATTGAGAAATCAAAAGATAAGCACTTACCGAAAAAAGCAGTAAAACAATCGAGTAATAAAAAAGAGCATTGAAAGAGTCCGGCAGTTTATATTTCTTTTCCTCTTTTGGTTTTATATCTATCGCCATACTTCTTTATTTTTTATCCTTTAGTCCTTGTAGCGCCATTCCGATAGCCACCGAAAATAGAGGAGATATTTCATCCGTAATCGGCTCTAACACATCCGGATAAATCAGTTTTTCAAAGGGGTCAGCGACACTGGCCGAAAAATTTTCGGAAAAATGATCTCGGACATCTTCAAGGTTGGCTCCGCCTCCCGTAATTATCACTCTGTCTATCTCTTTTTCGCTTTCTCTTTGATAATTTTCACAGACCTCTTTTACTTTATTAACTAAATCTTCCGAAAGAGACTTTCTTATTTTTCTCGGTACGCGCGAAGCGATTTCTTCTTCATTTTCATTATAATCAACCTCGGGTAATATAGCAATGTCTTCGGTAAAATCCTTACCGGCAATATCTAAAGCATGACTGTATTTGGGAATCTCATTTTCTATAATATTTACGGTCGTAGTCTGGTCTCCGACATCGACAACCACTATCGTCTTACCATCTTCTCCGTAAACTCGAGCTAATCCGAAAGCTCCCGCATCGAGAGATCCAACTTCCAGACCGGCTTTTTGAGCTATTCCTCGATAACTCCTTATCGCATCATTGGGTACCGCAAGCAAAAGAACCTCTACCATTTCTTCACCATTTTTTTCACTTACATTCGTAAGTTGCCAATCCAAAGTGACCTCATTTAACGGAAGAGGCACTCTTTGCCGAGCTTGAAATTGAATAGCGGACTCGACTTCGGATTTTTTCATCTTTGGAACTCTGAAAGAGGTGAAAAAACTACTGTGATCGGGGATGGAAAAAACGCTTCTCTTGCTTTTGATTTTAGCCTCTTTAAGTATTGCCTCAACCGTTTCCGCAATTGCAGTCAGAGATGTAAAGGCTCCCGTCCCGTCACTCTTGGTCCGCATCTTTTTCCCGGTTATATCCTTGACCGAAGCTATGCCGTAATTATTCAAAGAAATACCCTCTTCTTTCTGTAAAAGCTCTACAACTTTAATCGAAGTAGTTCCTACATCGATACCCAAGCTTTTTTTAGGATCTTTTGAAAATAGGGCCATGTGATAAAATTAAACTTTCCATTATTGAGATTTAGATTAAAATTCTCAAGGTTCGAGTTTTCTAATAGCCCGACACCCTCCTTTCTTTAATCATCTTCGTTTTTTATACTTTTTAATATTCTCTCTTTTATGCGGTGGGGGTGGGATTCGAAGTCGCTTCGCCGTCCACCGGACGGCTCTCTCCCTAAAAACCCTCGGTTTTTAGTCTTTTCCAATTCGGGAAAAATTCAATAATTTTTCCCGACCCCTTTCAAGGTTCGAATCCTTCCTTTCAGCTCCATCCATCTTCGTTTTTTATACTTTTTAATATTCTCTCTTTTATGCGGTGGGGGTGGGATTCGAACCCACGAATCCGTGAGGATTGGCGGTTTTCAAAACCGCTGCTTTAAGCCACTCAGCCACCCCACCATATTTTGAGACCCTTTCTTTTTCTTAAAACTTTTTCATTCTTAATGCTTTTTTCATTCTTAATGCGGAGAGGGAGGGATTCGAAATAAACACATGTTTTTCCCCGACCCCCTTACTTTAAAAACCCACGGTTTTTAATATTTTCCAATACGGGGAAAAACGGTTCGAATTACCTACCTTATCACACAAGTCAACTATCAAACTAAAAAGAAACTTTTTCGTTCTTAATGCGGAGAGGGAGGGATTCGAACCCTCGGTACCCGTGAAGGTACAACACCTTAGCAGGGTGCCCCAATCGACCGCTCTGGCACCTCTCCAATAATACGTTTACACGCTTGAACAAGTATAATAAAAAAAAGAAATGTTTTCAACTAGAAAAAATAAAAATTTATGATAAAATTAATTTGTAAATCAAGGCCCTCGTAGTTTAACCGGATAAAACACAAGCTTGCGGAGCTTGCAATAGAGGTTCGAGTCCTCTCGAGGGCACAAAAAATATGAAGCTTTCGCAACCAATAGGAAAAGTATCAAAGATAGGTTCAAAATACGAATCCAAGTTGAAAAAGATGGAGATCCGTACGGTAGGGGATCTCCTTTTTCATTTCCCGAATCGCTATGAAGACTTCTCTCAAATTACACCCATCTCCAAGATTTCTGCTAAAAAGCAGACTACCGTAAGGGGAAAGATAAAAGCAATTCAGGCCGGAAAAACCTCAAATAAAAAAGTACCCTACTGCGAAGCTCTGGTAGAAGACGACTCGGGAGCAATTAAAGTAATCTGGTTTTACCAACCATATTTGGCAAAAACAATAAACAAAGGAGAAAAAGTCTTTATTTCCGGAAAGCCGAGTTACGGAAATGAGGGTTTGCAATTCATAAATCCTTCTTACGAAAAGGTAAAGAAAGAAACGATACATACCGGTGGATTGGTTGCCGTTTACCCCGAAACGGAAGGATTATCATCCCGCTGGCTCAGATATATTATCAAGCCTCTACTTGAAAATGCCGCTCCGAATGTAACGGAAACTCTTCCCGAAGAAATTTTAGAAAAATACGACCTATTATCAATATCCGAAGCTTTAAAAAAGATTCATTTTCCCTCGTCAAGAAAAGATATAAAAGAAGCCCGAAGAAGATTTTCCTTTGAAAGACTCTTTTTCATTCACCTTTCTTCCTTAAAAAAGAAGGAGGATATAAAAAGAGAAGATTCAATACCGGTAAAAGTGGATATCGATTATATCAAGGACTTTGTCTCTTCGCTTCCCTTTGAGCTCACCGACGCTCAACGAAAAGCAGCTTGGCAAATATTAAAAGATATAGAAAAAAGTCACCCCATGAACAGACTATTGGAGGGAGATGTCGGGTCCGGAAAGACCGTGGTGGCTACTATAGCTACTCTGGCAACAACCAAAGGTGGATATCAAGTCGCTTTTATGGCACCAACGGAAGTTTTGGCAACTCAACACTTTAAAAAAGTATCGGATATGCTAAAAGATTTT
>PWGJ01000006.1 GCA_003554445.1 Candidatus Nealsoniibacteriota bacterium | reverse complement strand
TCCTTTTGCTTTTTTATAATTTTCAAAACCTCCGTGTGACTCTATATGCTCCGGAGCTAAATTAGTTATTACGGCGACGTCAAAATCTATAAATCGATGTCTCGATTGTTCTATTCCCTCCGAAGTGACTTCCATGACCAAGAAATCACATTCTTTTTCCACCGCTTCTTTTAAAAATTTTTGAATAAAACCTCTTCCCGGCATCGTCATCTTCATCAAATTCTCTCTCTCCTTTCCGTCAATTTCAAAATTAATCGAAGAGATTGTCGCTACTCTTTTTCCGTCTCTCTTTAAAATATCGGATATCAACTTAACAGTAGTTGATTTTCCATTTGTTCCCGTGATTCCGATTACCTTTATCTTGTCTCCGGGAAAGCCGTAAATTACCGCGCTAAAAAAAGACCACAAGAAATGATAAATATCAATTATAAAGCCCGGTATTATCTTTTTTATTATTTTTTTAACCATTGTCCAAAAGTTTTAAAGCCTCTTTTACTCTTTGGTCAACCGACTTATCCTTTGAAATTCCTTTAAGAGCCGCCTTGGCGTCTTTCTTCGAAAAACCCAGTGAAGTTAAAGTTTGAACGGCTCCGTCGTCCTTTCCGGGCTCTTCCTTTATTCTTCTGGAAAGTTCAAAAATCACTCTTTGACCCCTTTTTTTACCGATATCGAAGATTTTGTCCAAAATTTCTTCATCATCGTTTTTTATTCCTTTTTTCATCTCTTCCATCGGGGCGATGGATGCAACTTGTACGGCAGTCTTTGGGCCGATTCCCGAAAGATTAATTAAGCTTTCGAAAAACTCTAAATTTTCCTTGGTGGGAAATCCATAGAGCCTTTGTGAATTTCTTCCTATATTCAAGTAGCAAAAGAGTTTAAAATCTTCACCCTCGGGTGGTAGATTGGAGATAGCGTCGGAAGACATATAAACTTTTCTTCCTACTCCTCCAGTTTCCATTACGACAAATTTATCTTTTTTTATGGCTATTTTTCCGTTCAAGTAATAAATCATGGTAATTAATTATAATAAATAAAATAAACAAAAGAAAGCCTAAAGATATCTTAAATATGGATTAAATAATTTTGAACCGAAAAAATATTGGCTCTATTTGACTATCAACTCTTTTCAAGTATAATAATTAGGAAAGAAATCAATTTAAGATATATGCCAATATCAGAATCAGCAAAAAAAAGATTAAGACAAAATAAAAAAAGAAGAAAAGAGAATAAAGTCTTTAAAGACAGAATGAAAGAAAAGATAAAAGAGATTCGTGATTTAGTGAAAGACGGTAAAATTGAAAAAGCCGAAGAAAAGCTCTCCGGAACCTACAAAGCCATAGACAAGGCAGCAAAAAAAGGAGTTATCAAAAAGAAAAACGCAAGCCGAAAAAAATCACGACTTACCAAGTTGATAAATAAAGCTAAAACTGAGAAATAACGATTATTAATCCGGTCTCCGGAGTTATTTTTCCCAGCTTGGAATCGAGATCCACCTTAAAAGAAGTTTGGTGGATCTTTTTAATTTGAGAAAAGCTGAAACCGTTAACTTGCGAGTTGGTTTTTTTAAAGACGAAAGGACTCATTCCACTCCTTTTTCTTACCTCTTTTTGTGTGAAACCCTCTTCTTTTAATTGTTTTATCGTCAATAAATTTCTAACTTGATAATTGATCATTGAAAGAAGATAAAAAGGTGAGTCTCCTTTTCTGATGTGATCTTCTACGAGTTGCACTGCTTTGCTCATGTCACCATCGGAAAGAGAATCTATCGTTTTGAATATGTCGGTATTCAATTCCGGTCTCACGTACTTGATAACATCTTCTCTTTTTATTCGTTTTCCGGCTTTCATGTTGGCCAGCTTGGAAATCTCATTGCTCGCTCGCCATAAATCGTTACCGATATACTCGATCATTTTACTGACGACACCTCTTTCCGGTTGCGTGTCATATTTTGATAGTTCTCTTTTATACCAGCTTTTCAATTTTCTTCCTTTTAATTTTTCAAATTCTTGCACCATTACCGAAGAGTTGTCCATCTTCTCCAGTTCATCCACTAACTTTCCTTTTATCTTTTCGGTTTCTTTAAGAATTAAAATATTATCTCCCTGAATTAATTCATCCAGTCTTTTTCCGACTTCTTTTTTTAAATCTTTGTTCTGTAAAAGATCTTTACCGATTAGAAGCCTTTTTTCTTCAAACATGCCGAGCTGTCTACTGCTGTCTTTCAAATCGTTGAAAGATGACTTTTCCGGAAGATGGGTTATATTTATTCCGGACTTATTCTTTTTTTTGTATTCGGTAATTATATCTTTTAATTTTTTGTCGCTTCTAAAACTGTCTTTCCCGTGAAGAACTATAATCATTATTTTTTGGGCTGACACTTCGGACAAAGATAAGTTCCTCGGCCACCCACTTTTATTTTTTTAATTTTTTCATCTTTACAACGGGTACAGAGAGTATTCTCCTTATTGTATACTTTCTGCTTGTTTTGATAGTTTCCTCTCGTTCCATCGGGTAATCTGAAATCAACCATACTATCTCCACTATTTTTTATTCCTTCTTTTAATACGGCTCTTAAAGCTTCATACAGCTTTTTTATCTCATTGTCGGTCAGCAAATCAGCTTTCGTTTCCGGATGTATCTCAGCAAGCCACAAGCCGTCAGAAGCATATATATTACCCACACCGGACAAGAATTTTTGATCCATAATAAGTGGCTTAATCATCTTTCTTCGTCCTCGAATCATTTTCTCTAATTTTTCCGGCGTAAATTCATCGCTAAAAGGCTCCGGACCCAGTTCGGAGAGCTTATTTTTTAGTTCTTCTCTCCGCCAAAGTTCTATCTTCCCGAATTTTCGAAGATCGGAAAAGGCAATCTGTTTGCCGTTTTCAAGGAAAAATATAAAATGAATGTATTGATTCATCTTGTCATTTCTTAAAGGTCCCGGTATTTCAGAAATCCAACCTTTACGAGTTTTTTTCCATTTACCGTAAAGAAGATGTCCTGTCATCTTGTAGTGAATTAAAAGACTTAAATTTTGATCCAATTCAAAAATTACATTTTTAGCTCTTCTTCTGACATCTTCAATTTTTTTTCCGATAATCAGGTCATCAAAATTATTTTCAAGCGTTCCTTTGACTATTCCCATTTTCGGGGTATCCGTCCAGGTTTTAAGAAAGGTCCTTTTCAGGACCTTTTCTCTTAAATATTCTACACTGGACTGAACTTCGGGAAGTTCAGGCATAAATAAAATTTAATTATTAATTTATTCGATTGTCTGTTTAACTTTTTTTATAATCTCTTTCGGTGTAAAGTGGGCCTTGATCAAAAAGTCTTCCGCTCCGAGGTCGAGCCCTCTTTCAACTTCCGATTTTTGTCCCAAATTGGAGAGTATAACAATTGGGATATGATTTATTTCAGAATCTTCCTTTGCTTCTTCCAGAACCTCAAATCCTCCCACTCCCGGCATTATTAAATCTAAAAGAATGAGATCAGGCTTTATGTCTCGTATTTTTTCAAGACCTTCCTTACCGTCTACGGCTTGAGAAACTTCATAACCTTCTTTTTTTAATTTTCGGGTTATCATTTCTCTTAAAAATTTATCGTCTTCGACAACTAATATTTTAGACATGTTTTTTTATTGATTATTATTTTAAATTTAACCTATTTGTTCCACAACTTTTTTTAAAACTTCATCGGGATCGAATTCCGTTTTAACGATCCAGTCTTTTACCCCCAATGCTTTGGCCTTGTTTATTTCGACGGGCTGACCCGAATTCGAGACTATAACCACGGGAATCGAAATTTCTTCTTCTTTCATCTTTTCTAAAACTTCAAACCCTCCCATTACGGGCATTATTACATCAAGCAAAATCAAGTCCGGAGCTTCTTTTATTTTTTCAATTCCAATCTTTCCATTTTCAGCAGTAATTACTTCATAACCATTTTCAATGAGCTTTTTTTTAATTAAATCACGAACAATATCTTCGTCTTCAATTATCAGCACCTTTTTCATTTTTTCCAATTTGAATCAACTTTATTGCTCTAATTCTAAACCGATAAACCCTTATTGTCAAACCTTTTAAACTTAAAAGTCATCTATCGTTTCACTCGCTTCGTCTTCAATTGTTGGAATTGTAAAGTAAAAAATACTTCCTTCTCCCTCCGTTGAGTTAAAGTCGATTTCTCCGCCGTGTGCTTCAATTATATTCTTGGAGATAAAAAGACCTAAACCGGATCCTTCCACATCTTTTCGAACCACATTTTCAGCTCTGAAAAATTTATCAAAAAGTCTCTTTTGTTGCTCTTCGGGAATTCCGACTCCGTCATCCTGAACTGAAATTCTGATCATATTTTCATCATCCGTGTCTATGGACAAAACGACATCCCCTTCATCAGTATATTTTATGGCATTGTCCAGAAAGTTTTGAATTACTATTCCTATTTTTTCAACATCCACTCTTACATCCGGAAGATCCTTTTTAACTTTATTTACTTTGAAATTGAGATCTTCTCTTTCTTTAAAGTTTTCCTTGTATTCTTCTATTACCGGTTTTATCGCTTCATATACATCAATTACCTCCGGCTCATAGACGTATCTACCCTCCTCAATTCTACTGACATTGAGTAAATCGTTTACCAACCCGACCATCCGTTCATTTGCATTATAAGCTTTTTTAATCAAAGAAACTTCATCTTCATCCAATTTTCCTTTTTCTTCAGAAGCTTCTTCCAAAAAGGTTTCTAAAGTCCACTTTATTCCGGACAGGGGAGTTCTGAGTTGGTGAGCGGCAACCGAAACGAACTCACTCTTAATTCTTTCAATTCTTTTTTCTCTGCTTATATCATGAACGTGAACCAAAGTACCTAAATCCTCTTCATCCTTTTTGATTTGAGTTGTTGTAACTTCAAGGTAAAACTCTTCTCCCATTCGAAGCTCTTCTCTAAAGATGTCTTTTATTTGATTTTTCTCATCCTTAATAAAGTCGATAAGAGGCTTCAGGGCGGAACAAGTTAACAGGTCTTCCAACTTTTGACCGGTAACTTTTTCAGTTTCTATATCAAAAAAGTCTTTCGCCTTGGGATTTATTATGCTCAAATATCTATCTTCATCGAAAAATAGCATTCCATCTATGAAGTTTTCAATGATTGCAGCAGTTTTGGTTCTCTCTTTTTCGGCTTCTTTGTATGATTTATCAACATCTTCCAAAATATTCAAAAGAGCGGACCTCGAGTCTCCCATCTGTTTCGTCTTTTTTTCCAACTCTTTCTTCTTTTTTTGTAGTTCTTCTTTCATCTCTTTTTTCTTCACTATCTCTTCGGAAATATCCTCCATGATTAAGAAGTAACCGGTTATTCCGCTCTCTTTTTTTCTGGCCAGCCCGGAAATACTTACCGGCACAGGTTTTCCTTTGGTAGTAACCAGGGTTAAGTTCTTTTTTGCCAATTTTTCCTTTTTCTTTATGTCATAAAAAAAGTCTTCTATCTCTTCTTTTTCCAAAAAGAGATCTTCCACTTTCATTCCTACCGAATCAACCTTCGAGTAGCCGGTTAACTTTTCAAAAAGATTATTGCTTTCCAATATACGATTATTTATATTGACCACGCAAAAAGAGATAGGCAAAAAGCTCTTCAGCTCTTCCCTGTATCGTTTAAAATCTTCCGCTATTTTATTTTTATTTTCCTTCGTCATTTTTACCCTCTTCTTTTTTCAATTTTTCTTTTAATTCATCTACCTTTTCCTTTAACTTTTTTTTATCCCTTTTCAACTCAACCATACGCAACTCTCTTCCGGTTGCCAACCGGTTGAATCTTTCCAATTCTTTCACTTTCTCTTCCATCTCTTTTTCTATTTTTTTAGCTCTGCTTAAGTCCGATAGAGCTATAAAAATATCCAAGCCTTTTTCTCCTATATTTTTTTCAGTAAAAACGGTGACCGGAATTTCTTCGTTCTTCCCGTTTACTTTGATTTCTTCATCTTTTAGCTCTTTGTTTAAAATTCTTTCGGCATCTCCTTTAAAAAGCTTTTCCAGTCTGTCATCGACTAATTCGTGGCTCTTGTAGCCGGTTAATTTTTCCATTTTTTCATTTATTTTCAAAATATAACCTTCCGAATCGACAAAACAGACTGCAATCGGTAAAAAAGATAAAAATTTATCAAAATATTCTCTGTTTATCTCTTTTTCTTCAGACATGATCTATTTTTTAATTTTCAATTTTATTTTGTAGCTCTTCAATTTCTCGTTTCAGTTTTTTGTTCTTCTCTTTAAGCTCTATCATCTTTTTCTCTCTACCGACGGTAAGTTTATGAAACTTTTCCAACTCCTCGACTTTTCTTTGCAATTCCTGAGTTCTGGCTTCGACTTGTTCTTCCAGATTGTCCGTTAACTGTTCCAATTCTTTCGTTCTGGCTTGAACTCTTACCTCCAAAACCTTTTTGGCTTCTTCCAGTTCTTTTCTATTTTCTTTCAGTTTATTTGTCATTTCATTAAACTCTTCACCGATTTCCTCGACTTCGTCACCGGTCTTTATATCGACTTTTTGATCCAATTTTCCTTTTCCGATCTCGCTGATTGCCTTTCTTAAGTGAAGTAAGGGAGCAATTATTTTCTCGGTTAAAGCCAAAGATAAAAATATGGAGACCAGTGTGGCAAATAGCATAATTACCAAAGCTCTAAAGCCCGAAGTTAAAATGAAAGAGCTAATCTCAGCCATATTAATACCCAAAATAGCCGTCCATTTCTCTTCATTTATTCCGGTAACCGGTGCTGCTACAACTTCAACTTCTCGCTCCCCGTAAGAGGCTCTTCTGGAAGATATCTTACTTACCCCTACGAAAGGATCTTCTATTTCACTGCCTTCCAATCTTTTTTCATCGGCATAATAGATAACATCGTTTTCATCAACAATCCAAAAAAACGACAAGTTTCCGCTTGTCTCAACTTCATATAAAATTAGCTCGGGAATAAATTCATCCACTTCGCTTCTGGTCGATGCTGCCTGTAAAAATCTCAAAAGAGTAATCTTTTCTCGAATAACCGACTCTTCAAACACTTTAACTTGTTCGTTCAGAGTCAACACGGAAACTATGGAAACCGCAATAAAGGAAACCAGAACGATCGCACCGAATATTCTGCTGAATATACTAGTCTTCATCCCTCCGTTTTTTTGTTATTAAAATTTATTTATAAACCGAGATTCATCTGCTGATCTTCTTCGGGCTCGTACTTTTCAATTAAACTTTTAAAATTAAATCTTTTAAAAAAATTCAGCACTTCCTCGTTTTTGTAATTTAGTTCTGCATCTTTTAAATCGACATTCAAATCCAAATCACTTCTCAATGATATCAGCTTCTTGCTTTTCATCACGAGATCCTTTTTGCCTTTCAGTCTCTTTTTGAAGCTTTCGCTTAATTTTTCAAAATTGGCATATATCTCTTCAACACTTCCATTTTCTTGAACCAGTTTTGCTGCCCTCTTCTTACCGACTCCTTCGACGCCGGGTATATTGTCAGAAGGATCACCTCTGAGCGCTTTATAATCGATGAAAAGGGCGGGAGGAATCCCGTATTTTTCAACAACCTTATCCTTATCAAAGTCTATCATTTTTTTAATTCCTCTTCCAGGAGCGCGCATTGAAACGTTTTTACTCACCAATTGAAGTAAATCTCTGTCTCCGGAAAGAATAATTATCGGCTCTTTTTTCCATTTTTTTGAAAGTGTCGCTATTATGTCATCGGCTTCAAACCCTTTTTTATCCAAAACCGGAACTCCGAAAGCTTTCAAGCCTTCCTTGATTAAGGGCACTTGGTAGACCAAATCTTCCGGCATATCCGGTCTTTGCGCTTTATATTCTTTAAAAATTTCATGTCGAAAAGTCTTTTCCTTTCTATCGAAAGTAGCTACCACGTAATCGGGATTAACATCTTCCAAAACTTTAGTGAAGATAAGAAAAAATCCATAAACTGCATTGACAACTTTTCCGTCATTTTTTAACGGAGGCAGAGCATGGTAAGCCCTATACATCAATGCATTGCTGTCTATTAATAGTATCTTTCCCATTAGTTTAAATTATCATATTTTGCCTGTTTGACCAACTTAAATTTAAGTGCTATCATATATTCGCAAACGGGGCATGGTGTAACGGCTAACATGCTCGCTTTGGGAGCGAGTGATTCTCGGTTCGAATCCGAGTGCCCCGACACTTCTTTTGACAAGAAGCTTCTTTTTAACTAATATAATAAGTAATTGTCAACGTTTTCCGAACAAAATTTTTATAAGCGGGTGTAGCTCAATGGCAGAGCCCTGGCCTTCCAAGCCAGTCATGTGGGTTCGAGTCCCATCACCCGCTCCACTTCAAAACCGTCCATCGAGGCGGTTTTTTTAATGAGAGCAAAACTGGCTAC
>PWGJ01000001.1 GCA_003554445.1 Candidatus Nealsoniibacteriota bacterium | reverse complement strand
CATCAGTTTGCCGTCCCTACTGGTCCAGGATTTTTTCTGGTAAGGAGCAAGCAGTACATCAAAGGATTTTTGATATTGAACAGCCTTTTCCGGGGTGACAGGGCCGTGAAAAAATATATTGAACATGTTCGGGCATTGTTGCTCCCAGTAGTCAATTTCCGCAGGGCTTCCACCCACCAGATGAAAATCAGCATTTTTTAGTATGCCGGCTGTTTCAATAATGAGCTGAATGCCTTTCTCTGGTTTCAGACCGCCTACGTAACCTACATTGTAAGTATTCTGTCCGGGAAGCTGGTCCTTTAAAGAAGCGATGCTGTCGTAAAACTCGAGGTTGATACCATCATGAGCTACAAGGACTTTGTTTTCAGACAATCCGGGAAAAAGCCTGAGGTATTTTTCCCGGAGCACACCGCTAATGCATACCAGGCCTTTAAAGCTGTCCGAAGATAACACCCGCTTTAACCAGAACATCTCTTTGATTTTTTTTGGCATTTCATGGGCTTCATATATAATGGGCATGCCAAAAAAGCCTGCTATGGCCAGATATTTAAGATGGCGTCCAAAACAGATATCAAATTTTCTTCTTTTTAATAGATGCAAAAGAAACCAGTAGCTATAGAGTGAACTGATGCTTCCGCAGGATTTGTTTTGAGGCAGGAGCAATTCAAACTTTTCTGAAATGCCATAATACGAGAAAATATTCTGATGACCAGGATAATATTCAGTGCGGCGGGCAAAAAGGCTAACAGAATGGCTTGCATGAAAGGCCTGGCACATATTCATGACTTGAATGCTGTTGGCAGAAGTGGAGGGAATTTGGGAATGTGTCAGGTAAAGAATTTTCATACTTGCAAAAAAATTTCAGTTTCGAAAATAGTGATGTCTTTAAGTTTGTGCAGCAGGTTGCTGAGAACTGTTTTGGAGAGTTTCCCAGGGCATTATGTGTACTTGTGTATGATCATTTTCCTTTAGCAATCTTGAGCGCTTGAGTGTAGTCCTCTCTGTCCAAAGCTGAGCCCAGCAACCTAAGTCTCCAGGTCTTTTCCAGAAAATCCTCTGGAACATGCTGCTGAATAAGCTCCAATGAGACTGACTTTTGCTCTTTGAGCAGGGAGTTGTGCCAGTCAAGAATCCAGCCGAAGCCGGAACCAAGCAGTTCATTGTCGATAATCACCTTCCTGTCTGAAGCTTCCTGGCATATGATATTGGCAGGGCTAAGGTCCGGGTGAGAAATCCTAATGGGCAGGTGCGGCCTAAGTTCATCGAAACGCTTCTGCCATTCTTTAGTAAAGTCTTTGACAGGGGATAAAATACTCCATTTTGCTACCCGTGGATATAGATAGTTCTGGAGATAGCAAAACGACATGGCCTGTTCCTGCGCCAAATTGATAAGTTTTGGATCCTGCAAAAGTACCTGAATCATTGTCTCGACTGTTTTTTTTATACCGGCTTTGCTGGTCAAGGCAGATGTGCCATGAATCCATTCTTCGACAACATATGTGCCCTCTGATGCAATTATTCCAGGTAAAAAACTTTTTCCAAAAACTGTATTCTGAATTTTTTGCCGCAAATTTGTCTGGCGTTGTGAATGTGTCTCATAAATTTTAACTTTCCGTCCCTCCAGCATAGCACAAAAAGATAAGCGACCTGCTTTTGTCAGCCCAGGACGAGTCTCCTGGCCCAGCGGGCGTAAACAGGTAAACTCAGTATCTGCTATGACCATGCTGGAGTTATACAAAGCCTGAATTGACTTTTTTTTGAGCAGACCAATTAAACAGGTGCGTAATCCCATAACTTGAAGAGTAAAAAAGCTACATGTTTGAAAAATCGTCCAAAGTGTGCTTTTACTAGGCTGAGACTTCTTGGTTAACTTGCACTTAAAATGAATATCCGAAGCACTCTATTTCTTTTTCGTAAATCTTGGAAACCAGTCTTTTTTCCGTGGCACCATAGTATTCTCTATACTTATAGTCAGCATAATGTTTAACTCTTGGGAACTGGCTTTTGTAAAAAGGAAGACCTATTATTTTACATATTTGTTCAAAGTCATGGTATAGATTTTCATATTTTCCAATGAAATCTACTGCAATTTTGTCGTTTATGGTGTACATCGGCCAGTTATCGATTTGAGTGGGTACGATGTGGTCATCTTTATAAAGATTAGGAGATTCTAAATGTTTAAGAAAGTCTAAAAAACTGATGTCTAAATTTTTTGCTTTTACGCGCCATATGTAGTCAGATACAGCTTTTTCATAAGGGTTTCGTACAAAGCAAAACTTAAAAAAATTATTCCAAGCAGATTCATCAAACTTTGCCAAATCGGACGCTGACGGGTGGTATAGATTGTAGTATTTTTTATGGATGCTGTTTAATTGCTTGTAAATATTTTTATTGCATAATCCTTTTTTAATATTTTTCCAGGTAGATATGTTAAAAAACAATCTAGGAGCAAGCAAGTCTACAATGAATCTTCTGTTGAATGACCCTTGATTATGTATAACTTCGTGCCATGAACCTATCTGAATGTCTTTAGGCCCTATGTATTTATTTAAAAAACATTTTATGCTGCTTCCAGCAGTTTTTCGGCAATGTATAAATATGTATTTATGCTTATAACTAATAATCATGGATCAATATGTATAAATATATTTATTAATTTGCTATATGTTTTACTCATATCAAATGCATTTTGTTCTATAAAATATATATTTTACGAATAACAAAAATTGTAAGAGTGTATTGAAGTGTTATTATATCATGTATCAGTTAGTAGAACTATTAGCTTAAAAAGTATAAATTTAAAAATATAAAAAACATGAACGCCTGCGTTTGTTATGTGAAGGAGAATTGACAGGCTTAAAAAAAACGGAGGGAGAGTCAGTCCTCATGTTACATGAAAATTGATAAACTGTTACAATAAATTTGATAAAAATAATGCACTTTAAAGTTAATAGTTATCTATTATTTATTATAGGATGCGCCTACAAAAAGTCGGATTGCAGCAATTTAGCAATAAAGCAAGCTCATAACTCTTTGTTTTTTATCGACTCCTGCCCCCTGCAACTGCAAAAATGTAACCATTCAGGGGGCAGTTACCGGCCAGGGGGACAGTCCCCGCGACACTTTTACTGCACAACTGAAAAGTACAGACGCGAAATTTTGTGAAGGTTCATAGTCATCCTTAGCGGGGACAGTCCCCCTGGCCTTGTGCCACCAGCCACCACCGAGGTCCCCCCTGAATGGTTACGCAAAAATGACTTTTTGCAGTTGCATCTCATATATTTATTTATAAAAAGTGTTTGCTAAATTATTTTGAATGGTTAAATGATGCACCTGCAAAAAGTCGAGAAAATGAATGATTCCAAAAAAAATCTATACAAGTCTTTGTTTTTACTGATATCTGACGTCTGATCTCTTAAATATGTGACTGCAAAAATGACTTTTTACAGTCACATCTTAAATAAGGTCTTTATATTTCTATGCTTTAATTTTAGCTTTAAATATCGTTTAATTAATGTTTTGAATGCCATAAAAATTTCAAAAAAAGTCATGTGTTTCCAGTGTTTTTGTATGAACATTATATTGCCAAGCACGATATTGTCTCTAACCCTAGCGCTTTCATGATTATGCAAAACAGCAACAGAATAAGGCTGAGGTACTATAAAGCCTCTATGCTCAATAATTTTTGCTGCTAGATCCCGGTCAACAGAGGCGGGCATGGTTTCATCAAATCCGCCAACAAGTGCAAACATTTTTTTGCTGATTACTAAGTTTTGTCCCCCAAAACCTGGACTTTTAAAGTAAACCTTGCGCTGCTTTTTTGGGTCCGCCGGAAACATCTTGTAAGCCTTGGCCTGGCCATGAGGATCCGCTTTTTTAAGCTGGCCAACAACTGCGTCAGCACAGGTAATTTTTAAGGCTTCAATGCTGTATTTAAGGTAATCCTTCTCCCATACATCGTCATCGTCAAGGAATGAAATATATTCAGTTTCAGCAATAGCAGCCCCGGCATTACGCGCTTTCCCAGGACCGAGTCTTGGCATGGTCTTTATGAAATGTACTTGCTGTTTGATATCTTCGTGAGTTTCAGCATGTTGATACCCATTGTCCACCACAATTATTTTATCCGGCTTCAAGGTTTGATTCAAGACTGATCTAATGGCGCGATCAAGTGTGTGATTCCTGTCTGCCGTAGGAATAATAACTGTAATGCTGATAGTGTGTTGAGATGTCTTTGGCATGATTAATTTAATGTTATAATACAAAAAAATAGATATATGAAGCGCTTAAATTAAGGCATTTATCTTTAGTAGAGCACATAAAATTCATTTATGAGTATAAAATATTTAAAAATAAAATAGATAATTAACTGACAGAGGATGTGCAAAACTCTATTATTTTTTTAGTAAACATAATTCATTTTAAATGGAAAAAATTAAATTATAATTTTATTTTTGTATTTTGTAAATCATCAATTCTTAATCTAGTGATTAAAATTAATAAATTTTATTGTTAATTATTTTGAAACGTCCTTTTGTTATTTGTTGTGTATCACGCCAATCGTCATCATAAAAATTCTCAAGTTTTTCTATATCGTCTTTATGAAAGATATCATATTGCTTATTGCCATATGCAAAATCTGTTAGTCTAAGTATAATTGTGCGTATCTTTTTATATGTTTTGCGTCTAAACATTTTATATCCATTCGGTGAGTAGTATGTATGAAATTGTCTGTTAAATCTGAGCATATTTTTTATTTGCGCGTTGCTTAGGCTGGTGTTTACCTTGCGTCCAGAGTGTTTGTTGAAGTCTATCAAGTCGTTGCACCCCACAAAACTTAAAAATACTTTACCGAATTCCTCAACGTGACTTTTCATAAAATTGTAATCTACAATTAGTACAGAACCTGAAAATTTTTGCTGTATTTGATTTAACAGTTCAATATATTTTAAAGCATTTATGTTTATCGAATAAGGATGTTCTCCTGAAATATACTCATGAAAGCTAATGCTGCCGCCAACTTTTATGTATTGGTTGTAAAGAGATTTTAGTAATTCGGTTTGTTTTCGAACTATTAGGATAATGTCTGAATCAGGAAAAAAAGAACTTAGATTGCAAAGAGACCTTTTTCTGGAATCTATCCATCCCTGTTGTACATCTGCTTCCTTGATATGGGGAAACCCAACGTAATTTTCATAACTGATCAGGATATTTTTATTTGACCAGTGAAGCATGCACTTTCTTAACTCTTCTTTGTAGCACACATCGATAGATTTCATTTTTGGCAGTATTTCATGCTGTAACCAGGTCGATCCTGTTTTAGGCATTCCGATATGTAATGTTATTTTTCTATTCATATCTATCAATTAATGAATATATATTGTCTCAAATATAAACAAATAGTAGTTTCTATGTTCTTATGTCTAACACAAATGTGTATATATAATATGTATTGCTATAAAGCAATTACAGATAAGTATTTTATTGATCATAATTTGCACTATTTTTTATAGAATTATTTTATTCATTAGACATTAATATTATAGATAAAAACGTTGCATATGGTATAGCATAAAATGCATGATTTCGAATATTAATATTTGTTGTAGCTGCTATGAGAATGTAAATTGTAGCAGTTATAAAAAAAACATAGAATGAGGGGCTTATCATTCTTTTTTTGTATTTATAGTGAATTTGTATTGTTGTAATACAAAATATTGAAGTTGCAATAAGCATTCCAATGATGCCTAACCGATACAAAATCGCCAGATAATCGCTGTGAAGATGTGTTTTGCCTACTTCCCAGTTGTATTTTTGACTAAGTTTATCGCTGTCATTGATAGCTTGTATCGCTCGGGCTCCTTTTCCAAAAAAACTGTGTTCTGCTTCAAGCGTCCATAGGTACATTTGTACCCTGTATCCTACCGAGCGGGTCTGCACTTCTTCTATTTGCCCAGTCAGCAGGTTGGTAATATTTGCCTGATCTCTAAGAAAGCGATCTTGTATTTTGTTGAAATTTAAAGCAATCATGGCAACGAGCATCAAGCATATTAAGGCCGGAATAGACAGGTTATTGAATGTTGTTTTTGGTTCAGACTGAAAAATGCAATATCTGCATATGAGTCCAATAGACAGGCTGATGAGTACAGCGATCCAGACCCCCCTGGCCTGAACTACATAGGTGCCCAGCATTAAGGTGACAATTATAATGCTAAAAACCAGGTAACCAAGAAGCTTTATTTTTCCGGATCGCAAGGTATCAGGTAAAAGGTCTTTGCCCAGCACGCTTGCCCCCACCAGGAGCATTCCTGTCCAGCTTGCATAGCGTAGAATTGATTCCCCCGCAAGTCTTGAAGACTCCGGTCCGAGCATACCTCTTTCTGGTCTATTGCCTTCCAGGAAATAGTTTAGGGTGTTCCAGTCCAGAATCCAGATCATGCTGCTCAGGGTGAAAAAAAGGCACACTACAAAAAAAGCATTGCGGATAGAGGCCGGGTTTGTTCCAATCCACCAAGCAATGGGAACAAACAGGCAGAATCTAGCCATGGTTCTGGCTTCGGCATAGTGTCGGACCTCTGGAAACAGGTGCATGCCGATTAGAGTAGAAATAACCAGGGACAGAGCAAATGCTATCATCAGCCAGAAAAGCGGCTGTTTTACAAGGATTTTCCCCCAGTATTTCCAACTGAGCACAAAAGCGGCTATAAGCATGAACTCGCCGTAACGGTTCAAGTCAGTTGACAGGTTCAGGGTGGCAAGAAAAAGAAAAAGTCCTCCCAGTCCCAGAACCTCCAGGTACAAGTTATCAGTTCTTTTTACCCTGGAAGATTGTGGAAAAGTGCTGATCAGGAAAAAATGAAGCAACTTTGCCATGCGAGCAGGTACATGCAATAATGTTCTATGTTGTGTACTATCTAATTGGTGTGCCATACTAAGTTTTTTTTCTGCCTAAATATGACTTAAATATGTTTTCTAAATGAGAACTCATGCTTGCTAAAGAAAATTTACTTTTAACTGTACTTTGGCCAGCACGTCCTATATCCTGAAATAAGCTGCTGTTCAAGTATGCCTGCCTGAAGATGTCCGCTAAATACTTTTCACTGCTGTTTTTAATCAAAAAACCGTTTTCCCCGTGTGAGATGACTTCCAAGCTGCCTCCGGCAGGAGTGGTGACAACAGGAATACCCAGGTACATAGCTTCCAGCAAGGCATTTGAGATGCCTTCATTTTGTGACACTGAAACAAAAAGATTGCTTTGAATTATCAAAGAGTATGGATCGTCCAGAAATCCAGCAAATGTTACCTGTTGTTCAATGCCAAGTTTTTTTGCAACAGACTTGAGTTCTTGTTCCTGCCTTCCCTTGCCTATTAATATAAGTTGAACATTGGAGTCTGGCTGCATTTTAATAAATTTCGCAAATGCATGAAGCAAAAAAATATAGCCTTTTCTGGGCACGAGTTCGCCGCTGGATATGATAACAAATTCATCCCTGCTTTTATATTTAAGTTTTGATTTATCCAGAATGTCAGTATCCAGTCCATTATAAACGACATGAATCTTGTCTTTGCGAACAACCCCGCTTTTGATGAGCATGTCTTGTATTGCCCGGGCATTTACTATTATGCCGTCGATTTCACGAAACAAAAAGCGATTATATATATTATCCGGAACATTCCAGACTATTCCGCAACGTACAAAATGTCTACAGCCAGTGATTTTAGAGGCCAGTACACCCAGAAGATAATGCTTTCTGTTGGTAGATATCAGTATGTCTATATGTTCTCTTTGTATTATTTTTTTAAGACAATACAGCGTGAAAAGATCAACTCTGTTGATGAAGGGCAGCTTCATTTTTTTTATGGAGAAGCGACTGCCAAGATAAGGACAGCGGTAAACCAGAAGGACATTGTGTCGGCTGGCCAGAGCATGGCTGGCCATATGAGTCCATTTCTCGTTGCCGCCCCAGATTCTTGAAGTGTTTACAAACAGGATATTCATGTAACCATTCAGTGGGTCTTCAGTGGTGACTAATTGCACAAGGCCAGGGGACTGTCCCCGCTAAGTAATGATTATGCAGTTTCATAAAATTTCCCGTCTGCACTTTTTGTATTGTGCAGGAAAAGTTTCGCTGGGACTGTCCCATGGCCGGTAACAGACCCCTGAATGGTTACATGTTTATGGATCCAGTTTTAGTGGGGTTGGCTCTATGCCATACTTTGCCCTGTGTTTGGCAGCGATTTTCATATGATAGGGGAGGGTATGCTCCATGATAGACTTTGGGGTTCTTGTCGCAAAACGCGAATAGGCCGTTATGAAGCGACATACCTGTGCTTGCTGGGGCAGGCTTTCCTGTATATCAATGCAGAAACGGGCCAGGTCCCTGGCATAGCGCCTGTCCCTGCGGGAAATTAGTCTTCCGGCGGTATCCAGATCTATGAAGCAAGCCGAATT